>JBIQIB010000014.1:48418-49490 GCA_044508265.1 Acidobacteriota bacterium | reverse complement strand
CCACGCCGGACGCGTGGACGCGCAACACGCGCGCGCTGCCGGCGCCCTTCGCCGACCGCCTCGCGCTCGACGCCCTGACGATCGCCGAGCACGCCCGGGCGAACGGCTACGCGACGTTCTTCGCGGGCAAGTGGCACCTCGGCCCGGAAGGCTGGTGGCCCGAGGACCAGGGCTTCGACGTCAACATGGGCGGCACCGACCATGGCGGTCCATACGGCGGCAAGCGCTACTTCTCGCCGTACGGCAACCCGCGGCTGCCGGACGGCCCCGACGGCGAGCACCTCCCCCACCGTCTCGCCGTCGAGACGGCCCGCTTCATCGCGACGCCGCGCGACGCGCCCTTCCTCGCCGTCCTGTCGTTCTACTCGGTCCACACGCCGCTCATGGCGCGGGCCGACCTCCAGCGGACGTTCGAGGACAAGCGCAGCCGGCTCGGACTCGAGCCGCGCTGGGGGCGCGAGGGCGAACGCGACGTCCGCCTCGTGCAGGAGCACGCGGTCTACGCCGCCATGGTCGCGGCGATGGACGAGGCCGTCGGCACGGTCCTCACGGCCCTGGACACGGCGGGGCTGCGCGACGACACGCTGGTGATCTTCACGAGCGACAACGGCGGCCTCTCGACGAGCGAGGGCTGGCCGACGTCCAACGTGCCGCTGCGCGCCGGCAAGGGGTGGCTGTACGAAGGCGGACTGCGCGTCCCGTTGATGATGCGGTGGCCCGCCCGCCAGCAGCCGCAGGACGCCGGACGCCTCGTGCACACGCCCGTCGTCACGATGGACGTCGCCGCCACGGTTGTGGACGCGATGACGTGGGCGCCGGCGACCGGGGAGGTTGCCACGCAGGGGCCGCAGGGATCGCACGAGCCGGAGACGCAGCCGCGCAGTGCCCCCGGCGTCCGGCGGCTCGACGGCGTGAGCCTGCTGCCGCTCCTTGCCGGCGGTTCGCTGGCAGCAGACCGTCCGCTCTACTGGCATTACCCGCACTACGGCAATCAGGGCGGCGCGCCGGGTGCGGCCGTCCGGCAGGGTGACCTGAAGCTGATCGAGTGGTTCGAGGACGGACGGATCGAGCT
>JBIQIB010000014.1:41201-48318 GCA_044508265.1 Acidobacteriota bacterium | reverse complement strand
GAGACCTGACCCCGCGAACGCTACGTTCGGAGACCTGACCCCACGAACGCTCCCACCACGGCACGCTCGAGCTCGTCCTCGAGCGCCACCAGCGCGTCGAGCCGGGCACGCATGCCCTCGCTGCCGGCGAGGATCGCCTCGCGCCGGGCGTCGGCGTCCATGGCAGCGTCGGCCGCCACGTACGCGGCGACGATCTCGCCGATCGACGAGCCCTTCGCCGCAGCGACGCGCGGCAGGAACGAGATGCCCGCGTGGTTCAGCACGTGGTTGACGGCCACGGTCGCCACGATCTCGCGCCGCAGCGGATGCTTCGCGAAGTGCTCGCCGTAGCGCTCCTGCAACAGGCGCGGGAAGTACCGCCGCAGCCACGGCGTCGCGTCGGGGCCGTCGGGGAACGACGACGCCAGCGTCTCCTCGTAGGCCTGCTGCTTCGACGCAGCCAGCAGCACGGCCAGCAGCGGACGCGGCAGACCCCGGTCGCGATACGGGCTCGACAGCAGCGCCTCGCGCGACGGCACGTGCGCGTCCTCGCGGCTGAACGCCCTGGCGGCCACCAGGTGATCGATGACGCCGACGAACTCCTCGTACCGCCCGACGCTGCGCAGGCCGTCGAGCGTCAGGCACCGCGACTGCAGCCGGTTGTCGTCGAGCACCAGCTCGGCGACCTCGTCGGTCATCTCGCGAAGGATCCCGTTGCGCGCCTCGCGGCTCGCGATGACGCCCGCGCCGACGAGCAGGTCCATGAGGATCTTGATGTTGACCTCGTGGTCCGACAGGTCGACGCCGCCCGAGTTGTCGATCGCGTCGGTGTTGCAGAGCCCGCCGCGGCTCCAGTACTCGATGCGGCCGCGCTGTGTCATCCCGAGGTTGCCGCCCTCGCCGATGACCCGCGCGCGCACGTCCGCGCCGTCCACGCGTACCCGATCGTTGGCGCGGTCGCCGACCGCCGCATCGTCCTCGTCGCTCGCCTTGACGTAGGTGCCGATGCCGCCGTTGTAGAGCAGATCGACCTCTGCCGTCAGCATGCGGCGGATCATCTCCTCGCCGGTCACCTCGTCGGCCTCGATGTCGAAGAGGGCCTTCATCTGCGGCGACACGGGAATGGACTTCGCGGAGCGGTCGAACACGCCGCCGCCCTCGGAGATGAGCGACGTGTCGTAGTCGCGCCATGTCGATCGCGGCAGCGCGAAGAGCCGCGCCCGCTCCTCGTACGCCACCTCGGGGTCGGGCTCTGGGTCGATGAAGATGTGCTGGTGGTTGAAGGCGCCGACCAGCTTCGTCACGCGGCTCCTCAGCAGGCCGTTGCCGAACACGTCCCCCGACATGTCGCCGATGCCCACCATGGTGAACGGCTCGGTCTGGACGTCGTGCCCCAGGCACAGGAAGTGGTGCTTGACGCACTCCCACGCCCCGCGCGCCGTGATCCCCTCCTTCTTGTGGTCGTACCCCTGGCTGCCGCCCGACGCGAACGCGTCGCCGAGCCAGAACCCGTACTGTGCCGAGACGGCATTGGCCGTGTCCGAGAGGTGCGCCGTCCCCTTGTCGGCCGCGACGACGAGATACGGGTCGTCACCGTCGAACCTGACGACATCCGGAGGATGGACGACCTTGCCGTCCACGATGTTGTCGGTGATGTCGAGCAGCCCCGAGACGAACTGGCGGTACCGATCCACGAGGTACTGATCGAGCGCCGGCCGCGCGGGCAGCTGGCCCTTCAGCACGAACCCGCCCTTGCTGCCGACGGGGACGATGATGGCGTTCTTGGCCATCTGCGTCTTCATCAGCCCGAGGACCTCGGTGCGGAAGTCGTCGTGGCGATCGCTCCACCGGATGCCGCCGCGCGCCACCTTGCCGCCGCGCAGGTGGATGCCCTCGATGTACGGCGAGTGGACGTAGACCTCGTAGAGCGGCCGCGGGACGGCCATGCCGGCGACCTTCGCGCACTCGATCTTGGCGGAGATGACCGGGCGCTCCGGCTTCTGGAAGTAGTTGGTGCGTACCGTGGCGTCGATGAGGTTCTCCACGCCGCGCAGCACCTCGTCGTCGAGCAGGTTGCCGACCCGCTGCAGGGCCATGCGCAGATCGCGATCGGCCGCGTCGACCGCGGCGTCGCGATCGCCGCTGATCGCCGGATCGAACCGCGCCTCGAACAGGCGCAGGAGCGCGGCGGATGCCGCCCCGTTGCGCAGCATCACGGCCGTGACCGTCTCGGCGTTGTAGTTGGTGCGGATCTGGATCAGGTGGTTGCGCAGCGCGCGCAGCACGTCCACCTGTCGCCAGGTCAGCCTCTCGAGGGTGACGAGGCCATTCAGCGAGTCGTCGGCGGCGCGGCCCTCGTGCAGCGCGCGCAGCGCGTCGAGCAGATGGTCGGGGGCCTCGGTCACGGTGCTGATGGCCCGCGGGTCGGCCTTGATGCGCAGCCGCTCGAGGAAGCCGGTGCGTCCCTCCGGCAGCAGCAGTGGCAGCGCGAGCTCCTCCACCACCGGCAGCGCGAGGTGCTCCAGCATGGCCAGCGTGCGTGTGAGGCCCAGCGGCTCCGGCGCGAACAGCTTGAGCGTCACCGTGTCGGCCGACTCGGGCAGCACGCTCATCTCGAGCCGCCCCTCGAGCCGCTCCAGGCTGCGCAGGTCCTCCGGCACCTCCTCGGGCGGCGTGGACGCGCGATAGAGCGTGCTGCGCGTGTCGCGCTGCACGTACTTCCTGAACAGCCGTCGGCCCTCGATCGTGCCGAACGCCTCCTCGAGGCGTTCGGCGGCCAGATCCTCCCAGGTCGCGATCGCGCGGGTGGCGAGGCGATGGACGGTCTCGGCCTCGAGCGGCGTCTCGAGCTGCGCCGCGTCGAAGTAGTAGATGATCGCGGCCTTGGTCCCGCAGTCGGCCCACTCGCTGAACAGGATCGTGCCGAAGGCTTCCGTAAGCAGGCGCTTCAGCTCTTCTTCGGCGTCGAACGAGTACCGCACGTCCGAGAACGCGACGAGCGCGGCCGCGTAGCCCGTGCCCTCGCGGACGGTCGTGACGATCTCGTCGTCGCCGACCATCTGCACCATCTGCTCGATGATGGCGTCGAGGTCCTCGGCGCTGGCGTAGAACAGCTCCCGCTTCGGGAAGTGGTTGAAGATGGCACGCGCCTCACGATAGGCGTGCGAGTTCTTCGAGAGGCCGCTGGTCTCGAGGATGTAGGCGAGCTTCTCGTCGAGGAGCGGCACGTCCTGCGCCTTGGCCGCGAAGGCGCTCTTCGCAAAGCGGCCGATGAGCAGCGTGATCGCCTCGAGGCCGCCGTCCGGATTCCATTCGCGGATGAAGACGTCCTCGAGCGGCTCGAGGTGGTGGATGGCCGTCCCGCGGACGCAGTAGTCGATGTCGATGATGCGGCGGTCGGCCGGACCGGGCCGGAGGTTGCGCTCGATGTCGTCGGGCAGCCCCGGGAACACGATGGGCAGCAGCGCGGGGTCCTTGAAGGCGCCGAGGGCGCTGTCGTGTTGGGCCTGGACGAGGCCGTCGCTGCCCGCGACGTAGCGCATCATGCCGAGCATCACGAAGTTGTCGGCTCGCAGCCACTCGAGGAACCGGCGGGCCGAGTCGACACGCGCGGGGTCGTCGTCGCCGCGCGTCCGGAGGCGCGGCGCCATCTGCGCCAGCACCGTCGTCATGGCGTCGAAGTCGTCCACCGCGAGGAAGACGCTCTTGAGCATCGAGAACACCTGATGCTCCAGCCGCCGCATGCGGTCGGGACGGTCGATGCGCTCGATGCGAAGCCGGCAGTACAGCTCCTGCGACCCGTCGTCGCCGGGCGGGCCGATGTGGACGACCCGCTCCCACTGGCGGCGCACCGTGAGGCGCGGATGGATGGCCGAGAAGATGCGGAGGCCTTCGTTGTTGAAGAAGTTCTTGAGGCTCTCGAAGATGAACGGCGCGTCTGGCGTGTGCGTCTCGACGATCGTGACCTCGCCGGGACGGCCGTCCACGCCGTTGATGGGGCTGTCGTCCGGCGGGTTGTGGACCGACACGTGCAGCCCGGGCAGCCCCTTGTAGAGCTGCACCTCCGGCGGCATCGTGTGGGCGATGAACTGGAGACTACTGGCCATGCGAGAGGCCAGCGTCTCGGCCGAGAGCCGCAGGGCCAGCGAGTCGGGGATCTGGTCGAACACCGCCGGCACGAGCGCCTCGATCAGCGAGCGGTCGTCATCGGAGGCGTTGGCGCGTGCAAGGCGCAGGACATCGTCGCGCAAAGCCGCGCGTCGTGCAGCGTCGGTCTTCATCATGCACTCCCATGATAGGACGCACGGCTCGCGGAGCGATGCTACTCCGCCGCCGGCGGGGGGGACAAGCCATGCGGGTCGGCCCGCCGGCATGATGCGACCCGCCGGCGCCGGTGGCCGCTGATACACTACCCGCGGCTCACTGAGGAGATCGCTTCCGGTGTCGAACGCTCACGCTTCCCGTCGCGCGTTTCTGGCGTCCACGGCCGCTACGCTGGCCGCCGCCGCCATCGGCTCCCGCCGGTCGGAGGCGCAGGAACTGCTGTCGCTGGCGCGGCCGGTCCCGCTCGGCCTCGACAACTTCGCCGTGCGCGCCTCGGCGTGGAAGGCGCCGCGCCTGGTCGACTACGCCGCGTCGCTGCAGGTCGACTCGCTGTTCATCACGGATCTCGAGTCGTTCGAGCCCGCCGATGCCGAGTCGCTGGCCGCCCTTTCCGCACGCGCCGAGAAAGCCGGCATCGGCATCCACGTCGGCATGTGGAGCGTGTGCCCGACGTCGAAGGCGTTCCGTCCCGAGAACGGCACGGCGGAGGCGCAGCTGGCCAACGGCATCCGGATCGCGCGGGCGGTGGGCTCACCCGTAGTGCGCATCGTGCTCGGCACGTGGGAGGACCGGCTCACCGACGGCGGCATCTTCCGCCACATCGACAGCCTCGTCGGCGTGCTGAAGTCGGCACGCTCGCGGGCCCTCGACGCCGGTATCCGGATCGCCGTGGAGAACCACGCCGGCGACATGCGGGCCGAGGAGCTCGCGACGCTCGTCGAGATGGCGGGGCGCGACTTCGTCGGCGTGAACTTCGACTCGGGCAACTCGCTCTGGACCCTCGAGGATCCCGTCGACGCGCTCGGCCGCCTCGCGCCGTACGTGGTCACGACGAGCCTGCGCGACGGCGTGTTGACCGAGACGCCGGAGGGCGCGCGCGTCCGGTGGACGGCGATGGGCGACGGCCAGGTCGACCTGCCCGCGCTCATGCAGCGACTGGCGGCCGAGTGTCCCGGCGTGCCGGTGCACATCGAGACCATCTCCGGTGTGAGCCGTGAGCTGCCGTTCCTCGACGCAGACTTCTGGGACGCCTGGCCTCGGATGGAAGCCAGCAGCCTCGCGCGGTTCCTGCGCCTGATGCGGCGCAAACCCGCTGCTCCCCCACCCGGCATTCCGAAGCCGAACGACCCGGCCGATCAGCGGCGGGAGCTGGAGCGCAGCCTCGCGTACTGCCGCCGCACGCTCGGCCTCGGCCTCCGCAAACCGGAGACGGCCTGATGCGACGCCTGCGACGTCCGCTGCTGGTCGTCGCCGTGTTGCTCGCGGCTGCTGCGCTGCTGCCGGGTTCGGGCCCGCACGCCCAGGCGCCAGGCGCCGACAGGCCGACGCCGGAGCCGCTCCTGACGCGCCCCGGCAGCACGCCTCGCAACGTCGTCTTCATCCTGGCCGACGACCACCGATACGACGCGATGGGCTTCCTCGGCCACCCGTTCGTGCAGACGCCGAACATGGACCGGATGGCCGCCGGCGGCGCGCACGTGCGCAATGCCTTCGTCACGACGGCACTCTGCTCGCCGTCGCGCGCGTCGATCCTCACCGGCACCTATGCGCACCGGCACGGGGTGGTGGACAACTTCACGTCCATTCCTCCGGGGATGCCCACGTTCGGCGAGTACCTGCAGCGGGCGCGGTATCAGACCGGCTACGTCGGCAAGTGGCACATCGGCAACGACGCCGACGACCCGCAGCCCGGTTTCGACTACTGGGTGAGCTTCCGCGGGCAAGGCCAGTACCTTCCGAACCCGCCGAACACGACGTTCAACGTGAACGGGACGCGCACGCCGCAGCGTGGCTACATCACCGACGAGCTCACCGACTACGCGCTCGACTTTCTCGAGTCGACGACACGCGATCGACCGTTCCTGCTGTACCTCTCGCACAAGGGCGTGCACGCCGACTTCGTGCCGCCAGACAGGTACAAGGGTTCTTACGCGTCGGCCCCCGTGAACCCGCCGGCGACGATGGCGCCGGAGGCCGCTGCAGCCGGCAACTTCCCGATGTGGGTGCGCAACCAGCGCAACAGCTGGCACGGCGTGGAGTACCCGTACCATTCGACGCTCGACGTGGCCGAGTACTACCGGCGGTACCTCGAGACGCTGCGTGGCGTGGACGACAGCATCGGCCGGGTGCTCGACTGGCTGGACGCGCACGACCTGCTCGACACCACGCTCGTCGTGTACATGGGCGACAACGGGTTCGCGTTCGGCGAGCACGGGCTGATCGACAAGCGCACGGCCTTCGAATGGTCGATGCGCGTGCCGATGCTGGTGCACTATCCGGCCGCGGTGAAGCCCGGCACCGTCGTCGACGCCATCGTCGCGAACGTCGACGTCGCTCCGACCGTCCTCGACGCGGCAGGACTCGAGGCGCCGCCACACATGGACGGCGCGAGCTTCCTGCCGCTGCTGCGGGGCGAATCGGTGCCGTGGCGCGACGCGCTGCTGTACGAGTACTACTGGGAATACTCGTTCCCGCAGACGCCGACGCAGTTTGCGCTGCGCGGCACGCGCTACAAGTACGTGTTCACGCATGGCGTCTGGGACGTCGACATGCTGTTCGACCTGCAGGAAGACCCGGCAGAGTCGCGCAACCTGATCGACGACCCGGCGCATCAGGACCGCGCGCGTCAGATGCGCACGCAGCTGTTCGGAGAACTCGCCCGCCTGGACGGCATGGCCATTCCGCTGCACCCCGTGCGCGGCGGGCAGTCGCGCCTGCGCAACCCCGAGGGGTCGCCCCAGGCGCCGTTCCCGCCCGCGATCACCACGCCGCCGCGCCGGAAGTGAGTCCGCCCCGCGGACGGCAGGCCGCAGGC
>JBIQIB010000014.1:32697-41101 GCA_044508265.1 Acidobacteriota bacterium | reverse complement strand
GCTACCCGAGGCGCGTGAGGAGGCTCGAGGTGTCCCACCGGCGGCCGCCCGCGCGCTGCACGTCGGCGTAGAACTGGTCCACGAGCGCCGCGACAGGCAGCGTCGCCCCGTTGCGGCGGGCCTCGTCGAGCACGATGCCGAGGTCCTTCCTCATCCAGTCGACGGCAAAGCCGAAGTCGTACCTGCCTTCGACCATCGTCTGCCAGCGGTTGTCCATCTGCCACGACTGCGCCGCGCCCTTCGACACGACCGACATCACCCGTTCGATGTCGAGGCCGGCCTGCGCGGCGAAATGCAGGCCCTCGGCGAGGCTCTGCACGAGGCCGGCGATGCAGATCTGGTTGACCATCTTGCACAGCTGTCCGGCGCCGCTCGCGCCGATGCGGGTCACCGTCTTCCCGTAGGCGCGCATGATCGGCTCGGCGCGTGCGAATGCGGCTTCGTCGCCGCCGCACATCACACTCAGCTGGCCCTTCTGCGCCCCCGCCTCACCGCCGGAGACGGGCGCGTCGACGAACGAGAGGCCACGCTCCCGGGCGATTTCGGAGAGCTCGCGAGCCACGGCCGCCGAGGCCGTCGTGTGGTCGACGAAGATCGCGCCGTCGGTCATCCCGTGGAACGCGCCGTCGGTGCCGATCGTCACGTCGCGGACGTCGGCATCGGCGCCGACGCAGGCGCAGACGAACTCCGCCCCTCGCGCCGCCTCGGCGGGCGTCGCGGCCCGGCTGCCGCCGTGCTTCTCCACCCAGGCCTCGGCCCGCGAGGCCGTGCGGTTGTACACCACGACCTCATGGCCCGCCGCCACGAGGTGTCCGGCCATGGGGCCGCCCATCACGCCAAGTCCGAGAAACGCCACCTTTGCCATGCGCGACAGCATATCCGGGGTCAGGTCTCCGAAACGACGTCGCGCGGGGTCAGGTCTCCGAATCACGCATCTCCGGGGTCAGGTCTCGCCTCGCCCGGGTGGCAGAACTTGAGACCTGCCCCTCGAACCTCGATACTGCGGGGGTGCTCGTCCGACGCCCCCGACTCCTCCCCCTCGTCCTCCTGATCCCCCTGCTCGCCCTCGCTCTCCACGGCCCCGCCGTACGCGCGCAGGTATCCGGGCCAGCCACGGCGGAGCCGGCGGAGCCCGCGAGCGCGGGCACGACGCGGCCGACGTTCGACGTGTGGCTCCAGGACGTCCGCGAAGAAGCCCTCGCGAGAGGCATTTCGCCGGCCACGGTCACCGCGGCCCTCAGCGACGTCGCGCCGGTCGAGCAGATCCTCGAGCGCGACCGCAGCCAGGCCGAGTTCACCGAGACGCTGCGGCAGTACGTGGCGAGACGCGTGTCACCAGCGGCCGTCCGGCTCGGACGCCAGCGGACGGCACAGCACCGCCGCCTGCTCGACCGCCTCGAAACGCGCCACGGGGTGCCCGGACGGTTCGTCATCGCGATCTGGGGGCTCGAGTCGAGCTTCGGCCGCTTCAGCGGCGTGCGGCCCCTCATCCCCACGCTCGCAACGCTCGCCTACGACCATCGACGCCCCGACCTGTTCCGGACGGAGCTCTTCCACGCGCTCGAGATCCTCGACCGCCAGCTCATAGACCTCCCGCGGCTGAAAGGTTCCTGGGCCGGCGCAATGGGACAGCCGCAGTTCCTGCCTTCGAGCTACCTGCGGTTCGCGGTGGACGAGGACGGCGACGGCCTGCGCGACATCTGGCGCTCGACGCCGGACGTGTTCGGCTCGATGGCGAACTACCTGAAGGAGCACGGCTGGAGGCGGGGCGAGACCTGGGGGCGTCCCGTGCAGCTGCCTTCGGCCTCGACGGCCCTGGCCGCCATCGATGCGGCGGCCCCGCTGCGAACATCCGGATGCCGGGCCGTGCGGACGCTCACCGAGCCGCTGCCACTCGACCGATGGCAGGCGCTCGGCGTGCGGCGGGAGGACGGACGCGCGCTGCCGCACGCGGACATGAGCGGCTCGCTGCTGCGCACCGACAGCGGCACCTTCCTCGTCTATGCCAACTACGAGGCACTGCTCGGCTACAACTGCGCCCACGCGTACGCGATGGCCGTCGCCACGCTGGCGGATCGCATAGCGGAGTGACGGCCGCCCGCCGAGGGGCGGCCATCCCTTCGCGAGCCCTCACGATCGGGCGCGCCGGCGCGTGTCGTCAGAGCTGGCAGATCTGGTCTGCCGAAGACACCGTCACCTCGCTGGCCTTCTCTTCGACGTTCAGCTCCCGCACCACGCCGTCCTCGACGAGCGCCGAGAACCGCTTGCTGCGCGGGCCGAGGCCCAGGCCCGAGCCGTCGAACGACAGCCCGGCGGCCTTGACGAAGTCGGCATTGCCGTCGGCAAGCATCAGCACGCGCCCGTCGGCCTGGCTGGCCTTCGCCCACGCGTCGAGGACGAACGCGTCGTTGACGGCCACGCACGCGATCGTGTCGACCCCGGTCGACTTGATCTCCTCGTGACGCCGCACGTAGCCGGGCAGGTGGTTCTTGTGACACGACGGCGTGAAGGCGCCGGGCACCCCGAAGAGCACGACCTTCTTCCCGTCGAACACGTCGGCGGTGCTGAGCTCCTTGATGCCGTCGGCCGTCATCGTGCGGAACGTTGCCGCTGGAACGCGATCTCCCACTGCAAGTGCCATCTCGTCAGGATTCCTTTCCGAAAAACAGAACGGTAAAGGTCGATTCTACCCGGACGCGCACGGCATCGGCGGGGGCGTCACGTTCACCGCGCGCCGCGTCACCTCCCGGTGTCGGCTCACGACGACGCCGGCGCCTCGTCGAATTCCATGATCGGGCGCACCTCGATGCTGCCGGTCCTGACAGACGGAATGCGCGCCGCCACCTGCAGGGCCTCGTTGAGGTCGCGCGCCTCGATCAGGTAGAACCCGCCAAGCTGCTCCCGTGTCTCGGCGAACGGCCCGTCGGTGGTCGAGAGCCTGCCGTTGCGTTGCCGCAGGGTCGTCGCGGTGCGCACCGGCTGCAGCGCTTCGCTGGCGACGAGATGTCCCGACGCGCTGATCGTGTCGGTGAAGTCGAAGTACTCGGCCAGGAACGCGTCGCATTCGGCCTTGGGCATCGCGTCCAGCTGCTGTTCGTCGTCGTAAATCAGGCACAGGTAGCGCACGTCTCTCCTCCGTGGAAGCGGCCGCGCCGGGTTCCCCGCCCGCGCGGCTTACCCCTAGTCGAGCGGCGGACCGCATTTCGACGTGCGGCCCTACGTCTGCGGCTGAGCCGCGGCACGGTACACTCGGCGCAGGCGAGTCCGCGCACGTCGCCACGCTTCGGACAAGGCGGCCGGGACTGAACAGCTATCTGATGAGAACCGTCCGGGTCACCCGATACGTGACGCCCCTGCGTGAAGGCGGATCGCTGCCGGCCATCGTCGAGGCCGACGACGACGGGCTGTACGTGCTGAAGTTCCGCGGCGCCGGCCAGGGCCCCCGCGCGCTCGTCGCGGAGGTCATCGCCGGCGAGCTCGCGCGTGCGCTGGATCTGCCCGTGCCCGACCTCGTGCTGGCCGAGCTCGACCCCGACCTGGCGCGCACCGAGCCCGACCCTGAAATTCAGGAACTGATTCGCGCGAGCGCCGGGCTCAACGCCGCGATGGACTACCTGCCGGGCAGTGTGGCGTTCGACCCCGTCGCCGCCGACGTGGACGCGGACCTCGCCTCGCGCGTCGTCTGGTTCGACGCGTTCGTCTCCAACGTGGACCGCACGCCCAGGAACACGAACCTCCTGCTGTGGCACCGGAAGCTGTGGCTCATCGACCATGGGGCCGCGCTGTACATCCATCACACGCCGGGATGGCACGACGATCCCGCCAGGCCACGCGACAGGTTCGCGCTCATCCGCGATCACGTGCTCCGCCCCTTCGCCACTGCCGTGGAGGAGGCCGACGCCGCGCTCGCGCCGCGCGTCACGCCCGCGCTCGTCGAGAGGGTGCTCGCCCTCGTGCCTGACGCATGGCTGGCGCCGGAGGCCGCGCCCGATGACGCCGCACCAGCCGCCCGGGTGGCACGCGACCACTACCGGCGCTATTTGCTCGCACGCGTCGCCGCGCCGCGGGCGTTCGTCGAGGAGGCCGCCGGTGGGCGCTGACTGCGCGTACGACTACGCCGTCATCCGCGTCGTGCCCCGGGTGGAACGCGGCGAGTTCGTCAACGTCGGGGTCATCCTCTCGTGCCCCGAGCACGACTTCCTCGAGGCGCGGATCGAGCTGGACGACGCACGCATCCGGGCGCTGGCGCCCGATGTGGACATGGACGCGATCCGCCGCAACCTGGCGGTATTCCCGCGTGTGTGCGCCGGCGGCGATGACGCGGGCCCCATCGGCGCGCTGCCGGCACGCCAGCGGTTCCATTGGCTCGTCGCGCCGCGCAGCACCGTCATTCAGGTGTCGCCCGTCCACACCGGGCGCACGACGGATCCCCACGAAACGCTGGAGCACCTCATGTCGCGGATGGTGAGGGTAGGACGATGACGATGACGGCGCTCGTCCGCTGGTGGCCTGTCGCGGCGGCCATCCTCGCGTGCGCTGTGGGCGCGGCCACAAGCCGCCTGCCGGGCGATCTTGCCATCGCGCGCATGCTGCAGGCCGTCGTGCCGGGCCCCGAATGGGCGCTGGCCGTCACCAACACGGTAAGGACACCGCAGCTGTTCGCGCTGCTGGCCGTCGGCATCGGCCTGTGCTGGTGGCGTGGCGGCGTGCGGGCCGCCATGCTGGTGGCGGCCGCCTGCGGGATCGTCTGGCTGGTCGGTGAGCCGATCAAGGAGATCGTCCAGCGGCCCCGTCCGCCGGCCGATCTCGTCCGGGTCGCCGGCGAGCCGCACGGCTTCGGGTTCCCGTCCACCTTCGCCACGATGTGGGGGATCACGTGGCTGCCCGTGGCCATCGTGTCGTGGCGCCGGAACGCGCCGCTCGACACGGCGCTCGCGCTGCTGGCCGTCGCGATGCTGCTCGTCGGCCTCGCGGCTCGCGTGACGCTCGGCGCACACTGGCCGAGCGACATCGTGGGCGCGTACCTCATCGCGCTCGCCGGCTGGACGATCGCGAAACGCACGGCAGCGCTCCTCGGGAGGTAGGCGCCCGGGATGACGCAGGCGACGCGCACCATCGTGGCCGACCGCGGCGACGAAGGCGTGCGGCTCGACCTCGTGCTCGTGCGCGTGCTGGCAAGCGTCCGCACTGCGACGCGGACGCGCGTCCAGCAGTGGATCGCAGCAGGCAACGTCACCATCAACGGCCGCGTCACGCGCCGCCCGGCACGCCCGCTGCGTGCCGGCGACGCCGTGGAGGTGACGCTGCCGTGGCGCAGGACGACGGCTCGCCACGAACCGGAAGACCTCCCCGTCGAGGTCGTCTACGAGGATGCCGATCTGCTGATCGTGTCGAAGCCCGCAGGCATGCTCGCGCACCCGACAGGGCGTCACCGGACGGGCACCCTGTTCAACGCGCTGCTCTGGCACGCGCGCGGCTGGGGGACCGACGCGCGCCCGGGGCTGGTGCATCGCCTCGACCGCGACACGTCGGGCCTCATCGTCGTGGCGAAGTCGCGGGCAGTGCATGCGCGCACCGTCCGGCTGCTGCGCGGTCCGCGGGCACGCAAGCGATATCTGGCCATCGTCGCCGGAACGCCGCCGGGGGCCGGGGTCATCGCGCTGCCCCTCGAGCGCGTCAGCGACGCGCCGCCGCGCATGGGCGTCGCGCGCGCGGGCGGCCTGGCCAGCGAGACGCGCTTCGAGGTGCTCTCGCGCGGCAGGGACGGCGCGGAGGGCCTGGCGCTCGTGGCCTGCGATCTCATGACGGGACGTCTCCACCAGATTCGGGTCCACCTGCAGGCGTCGGGCTGGCCGATCGTCGGCGACCCGGTGTACGGCCCGGACGCGCTGCCGCCCACGCTGTCGGAGGACGTCCGGCATGCGATAGCGGAGTTGGGCCGGCAGGCGCTGCATGCCTGGCGACTGTCGCTGCCGCATCCCGTGACGGGCGAGCCGATCGAGGTGGAGGCGGCGCTGCCGCCGGCGCTGCAGCGGCTCGCGGGAGCAATGGGGTAGCGGTCGGCTGATACAATCTGGCAACGGGGCCCTACCTTTTCCTTCGGCCCTGTGGAGTGTCTGCAGGCCATGACCGTCGCTACATCCACGCCCACCATTCCCGTCACCAGCACCACGACGCCACGTCCGCGCCCTGCGGAAGACCAGCTCGGGTTCGGCAAGTACTTCGCCGACCACATGCTGCTCATCGACTACGTCAAGGGCGAGGGCTGGCATTCGCCGCGCATCGTGCCCTACGGACCGCTGCCGCTCGAGCCCGCCGCCTCGGGCCTGCACTACGGCCAGGCGCTGTTCGAGGGACTCAAGGCCTACCGCCTTGCCGACGGCCGCATCGGGGTCTTCCGCCTCGACCGCCACGCTGCGCGGATGGCCGCCGGCGCCGTCCGCCTGTCGATTCCGCCCGTGGACGAGGCGCTCTTCATGCAGGGCGTCAGCGAGCTGATCGCCGTCGACCGCGACTGGGTCCCGTCGCGCAGGGGCACGGCGCTGTACGTCCGCCCGACGATCGTCGCCACCGAGCCCTTCCTCGGCGTGCGCGCGGCCGAGCAGTACACGTTCTTCGTCATCAACTCGCCGGTCGGGGCCTACTACACCGGCGGAATGCGGCCGGTGCGCATCTGGATCGAGCGCGAGCGCGTACGTGCCGTCAAGGGCGGCATCGGCAACACCAAGGCGGCGGCCAACTACGTCGCCAGCCTGCAGGTGGCTGAACAGGCGCGCGCGAAAGGCTGCGATCAGGTGCTGTGGCTCGACGCCACCGAGCACCGCTGGCTCGAGGAAGTCGGCACGATGAACCTGTTCCTGCTGATCGGCGACGAGCTCGTCACGCCGCCGCTCGGCGGCAGCATCCTGGCGGGTGTCACCCGCGAGGTCGTGCTCGCGCTGGCGCGCGAGTGGGGCGTGACCGCGACTGAACGCCAGGTGTCGATCGACGAAGTGGAAGCCGCGCACGCCGCCGGCGAGCTGAAGGAGGTCTTCGGCTCGGGCACCGCGGCGGTCATCCAGGCGGTGGGCACGCTGGTCGACGGCGATCGTGAGCTCTCGATCAACGGCGGCGTCCCCGGGCCGCTCGCGCAACGCCTCTACGACGCGATCACCCGGCTGCAGTACGGCGAGGATCCCGATACGCGCGGCTGGCTGACCCTCGTCTGACACCGTGCCGATGCCCCCGTTGTCCTCCCGGGTCGTGCCCGGGATCACCTCGCTCGTCGCGTCGGGCCGTCTCGACGGCCTGCGCGTCGGGCTCGTCGCCAATCCCTCGTCTGTCGACGCCGGCTTCACGCACGCGGCCGACCTGCTGGCGCAGGCGCCGCGCGTGACGCTGGCCGCGCTGTTCGGGCCGCAGCACGGGTTCCATGCGACCCTGCAGGACAACATGATCGAGACGCCGCACGACGACGACGCGCGGCGGCGGATACCCGTGTACTCGCTCTACAGCGACGTCCGCGAGCCGACCGATGCGATGCTCGACGGCCTCGACGTGCTCGTCATCGACCTGCAGGACGTGGGCACGCGGGTCTACACGTTCATCTACACGATGGCCAACTGCCTGCGGGCGGCGGCGCGCGCGGGGCTGCGCGTGATCGTCTGCGACCGGCCGAACCCCATAGGCGGCCGGACCATCGAGGGTCCCATGCTGCGGCCGGGGTACGAGTCGTTCGTCGGCCTGTACCCGATCCCGCTGCGGCACGGCATGACGATCGCCGAGCTCGCGCAGCTGTTCAACGAGACCTTCGGCATCGGCGCGACGCTCGAGGTGCAGCCCATGGACGGGTGGCGGCGTGACATGTGGTGGGAGGACACCGGCCTGCCCTGGGTCATGCCGTCTCCGAACATGCCGACCGTGGAGACCGCCGTCGTGTACCCGGGCATGGTGCTCTTCGAAGGCACGCTCCTGTCGGAGGGGCGCGGCACCACCCGCCCGTTCGAGCTGGTCGGCGCCCCGGGCATCGACGCCGAAGCGTTCGCGGCACGCCTGCAGGCCGAGCAGGTGCCCGGCGTGCACTTCCGGCCGGTCTACTTCGAGCCCACGTTCCAGAAGCACGCCGGCGTCACGTGCGGCGGCTGCCAGCTGCACGTGACCGACCGCGAGGCGTTCCGCTCGGTGGACGCGGCCGCGGCGCTGCTTGCCGCCTTCCGCGACATGCTGCCGGACCGCAGGCTGCCCTGGCGGCCGCCGCCCTACGAGTACGAGCACACGAAGGAGCCCATCGACATCCTCGCCGGGTCACCGGCGCTGCGCGAAGCCGTCGATGGCGGTGCGGACCTCGCCGCGCTTCGTGACATCATCACCGCCGATGTCGACGCGTTCGACGAAACGCGGCAGCCGTATCTGCTGTATTGAGGTA
>JBIQIB010000014.1:31475-32597 GCA_044508265.1 Acidobacteriota bacterium | reverse complement strand
CCAACGGTAGGGACGCCCCTCCGGGGTGTCCGACGGTAGGGACGCCCCTCCGGGGTGTCCGACGGCAGGGACGGCCCTCCGAGCCGTCCAATGGAGATCACCACACATGCGCACGACGATGAGCACCCTCCTGGCGGCGGCAATGACCGTCGCACTCATTCCGGCCCCCTCCGCCGCGCAGACGACCGAGGACGGCTTCGTCCCGCTGTTCGACGGCAAGAGCCTCGACGGCTGGACCGTCATCGGCAAGCGCGGTGACGGCTATGGCGTCAAGGACGGCATGATCTACTGCGCCGACGGCGGCGGCGGCAAGCTGATGACCGAGAAGCAGTACGACGACTTCGTGCTGCGCTTCGAGTTCAGGATGCCGCCCGGCGGCTCGAACAACGGCCTCGGCATCCGTGCGCCGCTCGAGGGCAACGCGGCCTACAACGGCATGGAGCTGCAGATCCTCGACGAGAAGGCCGCGCTGTCAGGCAAGTGGGGCACGCTGAAGGACGCCCAGTACCACGGGAGCATCTACCTGGTGGCCCCGGCAAAGAAGGGCGCCATGAAGCCGGCCGGCGAGTGGAACCTGCAGGAAGTGACGGCGAAGGGGTCGCGCATCACCGTCGTGCTGAACGGCCAGACGATCCTCGACTTCGACGTCTCGACGGTGACCGACCCGAAGGTGCTCGAGGAGCATCCCGGCCTGAAGAACGCGACCGGGCACATCGGGTTTCTCGGACACAACGACTACATCGAGTTCCGCAACATCCGGATCAAGGAGCTCTGAGGGGAGGACGGCTCGGAGAGCCGTCCCTACCGAAGCAGTTCGCGGGCGATGCGCTGGTAGTCGTCCACGGCGCGATGCAGCGCGGCGACGGCCACGTGCTCGTGGTCGGTGTGCGCCACGTGGATCGAGCCGGGGCCGTACATCAGCCGGGTGCCCCAGTTGCCGAGCAACGGCGCGTCGGTCGTGTAGCCCATCACGGCCGTCTCGAAGCCCGGCAGCCCCTGCATGTGCAGCGCGTCGACGTGATAGACGTCCTCGACCGCGACGAGCGGCTCGAGCGTCTTCAGCGTCGCGCGTACCTGGTCCACCGGCGTGACGAGGCGGATGAGCAGGTCGGCCATCGCCGC
>JBIQIB010000014.1:23470-31375 GCA_044508265.1 Acidobacteriota bacterium | reverse complement strand
GGCGAGCGTGTTGGCGCGTGCGGCGCCGTCGCTGCCCCGCTCCTCGCCCACGACAAACAGCAGCCCGACGCGCTGCTCTCCGCCAGCCCGGAGCGCCTCGGCCGCCGCCAGCTGCGACACGGCAATGCCCTTGGCGTCGCAGGCGCCCCGTCCGTACAGCAGGTCGCCCTCCAGCCGCGACGGGATGAACGGCGGCACGCAGTCGAGGTGCGTCGAGAAGACGAGCTCGGGCTCGTCGCCGGCGACGGTCGCCAGGAGGTTGGTGCGCTCGCCGGTGACCGCCTGGCGCGTCACGTGCCAGCCGCGCGCCTCGAGGACGGCGGCCATCTCTGCGCAGACAGCAGCCTCCGAACCCGTCGTCGAGTCGATATCGACGAGCCGCCGCGTCAACGCGACGACGTCTACCGGATCCATCGCTCGAGCTCGGTGCGCGTGTCAGTGCGGCTGTCGCGGTACTTCACGATCACCGGCGTCGCGAGCGAAAGTCCCCATTCGGCGCCGCTGCCCGACGTCACCGCGCGCGCGCCCGGCACCACCACGGCGCCTTCGGGAATCACGAGCGGGCCGTCATCCTGCGGCGTGATGATGCGGCCGTTCGGCAGGTCGTACACAGGCGTGGACCCCGTCAGGACGGTACCGGCGGCAATCACCGCCCGGGCCTTCACGATGGCGCCCTCGTAGATCCCCGTGTTCCCGCCCACCAGCACGTCGTCCTCGATGACGACGGGCAGCGCGCCCACCGGCTCGATGACGCCGCCGATCTGCGCTGCCGCGCTCACGTGCACGCGCTCGCCGATCTGCGCGCACGACCCGACGAGGGCGTGCGAGTCGATGAGCGTCCCTGTCCCGACGTAGGCGCCGATGTTGACGTACATCGGCGGCATGCAGATGACGCCGGGTGCGAGGTAGGCGCCGTCACGGATGGTCGACCCGCCAATCACGACGCGGACGCCGTCGTCGATTGACAGCGGCTTGAGCGGGAGCGTGTCCTTGTCGAAGAAGGGCCACCGGCCGTGGTCGGCCGAGACGTCGGCGAGGTCGCCGACACGGAAGCCGAGCAGGATGCCCTGCTTGACCCAGCGGTTCACGCGCCAGCCCGTCGGTGTCGACGAGTCGGGCTCTGCCGAGCGGACGGTCCCTGCCGACAGCGCGGCGCGCAGCGCGGCGAATGCCGCCCGCGCCTCCTCGCGATCGACGTCGGCCCCCGCCGCGGAAAGTCGTTCGATGTCGTCCTGAAGTGTCTGCGGATTCACGTCTGTCGTCACGCGTGTGCCTTGTCGGCAAGCCCGAGCCCGCGGCATACCGCCTCGAGCCGCGCAATCGTCGCGTCGGAGGGCGGCACCATCGGGAGGCGGTAGACCGGCGAGAGCAGGCCCATCAGGCCCATCGCCGCCTTCACCGGTATGGGGTTGGATTCGAAGAAGTTGGCCTGCAGCAGCGGCAGCAGCCGCTCGTGCAGCGTCCGGGCCGCGCCGAAGTCGCCCCGCTCGCAGTGCTCGGCGAGCTGTGCCATCTCGTGCGGCACCTCGTTGCCTGCCACCGAGATGACGCCGTCGCCGCCGAGCGCCATCACCGGCAGCGTCAGCGTGTCGTCGCCGCTGAGGACGAGGAACGGATGCGGCACGCGCCGGCGCACGTCGGCCATCTGGAACACGTTGCCCGAGGCCTCCTTGATCCCGACGATGTTGGGGATTTCCGCAAGGCGCTCGACGGTGGCCGGCTCGATGTTGCAGCCCGTCCGACCGGGGACGTTGTACAGGATGATCGGCAGCGGCGTGCTGGCGGCAATCGTGGCGTAGTGCCTGTAGAGGCCTTCCTGCGTGGGCTTGCTGTAGTACGGCGCCACCGACAGGATGCCGTCGGCGCCCGCCTCGCGGGCTTCGGCGGCGGCCCGCACGACCTCGCTGGTGTCGTACCCGCCGGCGCCGGCCAGCACGGGCACCCGGCCCTCCACGGCTTCGACGACGAGCGCGATCACGCGCTTGCGTTCCGCGGCAGACAGCGTCGGCGCTTCGCCCGTCGTCCCGACGGGCACGACGAAGTGGATGCCCTGCTCGACCTGGCGTCTGGCGAGGCGGCCAATCGCAGGTTCATCGAGCGAGGCGTCGGCGGCAAACGGCGTCACGAGTGCCGTGCCGCAGCCGGTGAAGGGGGTTCGCGGCGTGGCCATACCCTCAAGCATAGGAGATCCCGAGCACGTCCTTCATGGTGAACAGGCCGGTGCGCCCCTGCACCCAGCGGGCGGCGCGCAGCGCGCCGTGGGCGAACGTGGCGCGGTCGCGCACGCTGTGCGACAGCGACACCGTTTCCGCGGGACCGTCGAACCCCAGCGTGTGGACGCCAGGGATGTGGCCGGCGCGGGTCGCCGCGACGTCCACGTGGCGGCCGTATCCGGCCTCTATCAGCGCGGCCAGCAGGCTCTTCGCGGTGCCCGAGGGGGCGTCGCGCTTTCTCGAGTGATGGGCCTCGTGCAGGAACGCCTCGTAGTCGTCGGCGTCGGCCAGCAGCCGCGCAGCGGCGACGGCGGCCGCTTCGAGCACGTGCGCGCCCACCGAGAAGTTCGACGCGACGACGGCGCCACGGCCGTGGCGGGCGACGGCGTCGCGCACCGTGTCTGCCTCGGCATCCCAGCCGGTGCTGCCGATGACGAGTGTCCGCGCGGCGCGGCACAGGTCGTCGGCATGCGCGACGAGCGCGTCGCCCGTCGCGAAGTCGATCGCCACGTCGGCTGGCTCGGCCCACCAGCGTTCCCACTCGGCCGCGGCCGTGGCCCGCGTGACGATGCCCTCCACCGTCAGCCCGTGCGAGGCCGCGTGCTGCTCGACGAGGCGGCCCATGCGCCCGTGGCCGAAGATCAGCGCGCGTGTCACGCGAGCGCCTCGTGCGCGACGCGGGACGCCGTGGCCGCAGGCGCCTCGCTGACGAGGCAGAAGCGCTCGTGCAGCAGCGACATCGCGGACTGCAGGTCGTGCTGCGGCAGGACGACGGTCAGGTTCCGGCGGGCGCCGGCCTGCGACACCATGCGCAGCGGATACGGCTCGAGTGCGCCGAGCACGCGCGCGCTGAGGCCGGGCTCGAGCCGCAGCCGCTCGCCGACGGCGCACAGCAGGGCCATCTCGTTGTCGACGAGCACCTCGGCAAACTCCGACAGGTCGCGCACGATCTCGTCGAGGTGCCGCCTGTCGTCGATCGTGATCGACACGCTCACCTCGGACGTCGTGATGACGTCCACCGAGGTGCGGTGCCGCTCGAACACCTCGAACACGCGGCGCATGAACCCGTAGGCAGCCAGCATCTTCGTCGAGCGGATGTCGATGACGGTGATGTCGCGCTTGCAGGCCAGCCCCGTGACGGGGCTCGACGCCAGCTCGGGGGCCGCCGTGATCGTCGTGCCGGCGACCTCGGGCCGGTGCGAATTGAGGATCTGCACGGGGATGCCGTCGGCGACCGCAGGCGCGATCGTGCTCGGATGCAGCACCTTGGCGCCGAAGTAGGCGAGCTCCGACGCCTCGGCGAACGAGAGCGCCGGCACCGGGCGGGCGCCCGAGACGATGCGCGGATCGGCAGTGAGCATGCCGTCCACGTCCGTCCAGATCTGGATGGCCGCGGCGCGCACGCCCGCGCCGAACAGCGAGGCCGAGTAGTCGGAGCCGCCGCGTCCGAGCGTCGTCGTCGCGCCGGCGCGGGTGGCGCCGACGAAACCGCCCAGGACGACGGCTTCGCCGCCGAGGATGTGCGGCACGACGAGCTCACGCAGCCGCTGCGACGTCATGGCCAGGTCCGGCAGGGCGGCGCCGTGGGTCTCGTCGGTGACGAGGACCGACCTGACGTCCACCCAGGCTGCCGGCACGCCGAGATGCGGCAGGGCCGCCGCGACGAGCCGCGAGCTGGCAATCTCGCCCATGGCGACCACCGCATCGCGCGAGCGCGGCGAAACCTCGCGCAGCACCGCCATCGCCTGCAGCACGGCCACCGTGTCGCGCCAGCCCTGCTCCATGGCGTCGAGCACGGCGTCGCCCTCGCCCGCGGGGAGCAGCGCGTCCACGGCCGCGCGGTGCCTGTCGCGAATCGCCCAGACGTGCGCGATGGCGGCGTCGGTATCGCCGACGTCGGCGCAGGCGACGGCCGACAGCAGCTGGTCGGTCACGCCCGACATCGCCGAGACGACGACGATGGGCACGCCCGTCAGCCCCGCCTGGCGCAGGACGATGCCGCCGACGCGCCGGATGGCCTCGGCGTCCTTCACCGACGTGCCGCCGAACTTCATGACGACGGTCGACGCGTGCGGTTCTCGTACGTCGGCGCTCACAGGAGTCCTCCGTCCTTCATCAGCTCGGCGTTCAGGATGGCCGCGCCCGCGGCGCCGCGCACCGTGTTGTGCCCGAGCGCGACGAACTTGTGCTGCAGCACCGCGCACGGCCGCAGGCGACCCAGGAAGACCGTCATGCCGCCGTCGCGCTCGACGTCGAGGCGGGGCTGCGGACGGTTGTCCTCTTCGAGGTAAACGAGCGGCTGTGCCGGAGCGGACGGCAGCTGCCGTTCCTGGGGCACGCCACGGAACCGGGCGAAGGCATTCCTGATGTCGTCGGCCGTCACCTGGTGCTCGAAGCCCACCGAGATCATCTCGGTGTGGCCGTCGATGACCGGCACGCGGGTGGTATGGGCGCTCACCTTGACCGTGTGCGGCTGCACGCGGCCGTCCTGCAGCGTGCCCAGAATCTTCTGCGGCTCCGTCTCGAGCTTGTCTTCCTCGCCACCGATGAACGGGACGACGTTGCCGAGGATGTCGAGCGACGGCACGCCCGGATATCCGGCGCCCGACACGGCCTGCAGGGTGGTCACGATCGAGGACGAGAGCCCCAGCGCGCGCAGGGGCGCGAGCGCCATGGCCAGAAAGACCGTCGAGCAGTTGGGGTTGGTGACGATGGCGCCGCTCCAGCCGTGGGCGGCACGCTGCGCCTCGAGCACGTCGAGGTGATCCGCGTTGATCTCGGGCACGAGCAGCGGCACGTGGGGGTCCATCCGGTAGTTCCGCGCGTTGCTGACGACGATGTGGCCCGCTTCGGCAAACGCCCGCTCGAGGTCACCGGCCACGGCCGCGTCCAGGGCGGAGAACACCAGCTTCGGGCCCTTGCCGGGAGTCGGCTGCTCGACAATCCGGCGGGCGGCGGCGTCGGGCATGGCCGTCGCCAGCTTCCAGGAAGCGGCGTCCCGGTAAGGACGGCCAGCGGAGCGTTCACTGCCGGCCAGCCAGGTGGCGTCGAACCAGGGATGCCGCTCCAGGAGCCGAACGAACTGTTGTCCTACGGTGCCGGTGGCGCCCAGGACGCCGACGTCGATGCGAGCCATTGCGAATGAGTCCTCTT
Source organism: Acidobacteriota bacterium (assembly GCA_044508265.1). Lineage (GTDB taxonomy): Bacteria > Acidobacteriota > Vicinamibacteria > Vicinamibacterales > Vicinamibacteraceae > JAEZDP01. The sequence goes on along the minus strand of JBIQIB010000014.1, from coordinate 26,009 downwards.
CAGTACCGCCAGAAACGACAAAACCCGCCTGCGCGGGCCGCGCGGCGGGTTTCTCGGTACACGGGCAAGCTCTCGGAGGTCCGGAGCCGTCAGGACGCGTACACGACACACCCGCTCGCGGGCATGGTGTCCCGCTTTCGGGTGATGGTAATCGTGGTAATGCGCCCGGACATGATGACCCGGGCAGTATACGGACCGGCCTCTTCAGAGGTCAAGCGATCGGCGTGTCATACTCCCCGGCATGGCTCCGTGGAGGTCCGATCCCGAAGGCTTCGAGCACGCGGTGGTCGTCGCCGCGCCGCCGGACGAGGTGCTGGCGGCCTTCTTCGACCCCGAGCTGCTCAAGCACTGGTGGCGCGTCGAGCGCTCGGTGACGACGCCGCGCACGCTCGGCGTCTATGCGCTGACGTGGGCGCCGACCGAGGTGGAGGATCCGGTGCTCGGGCGCCTCGGCGGGACGTTCTACGGCACGGTCATCGACTACCGGGCCGGCCGCGAGTTCTTCCTGGCCGACGCCTACTGGCTGCCGCCTGACGGCGATCCGATCGGGCCGATGGCGCTCCACGTGACGAGCGAGGCTGTGTCCGAAGGGACGCGGCTGACCCTGCGGCAGAGCGGCTGCGACAGGAGCCCGCGCTGGCGCCGCTTCTACGGCGTCATCGCCGGCGGCTGGCGCGAGTCGCTCCACCTGCTGCGCGACTACCTCGAAGGCGTCCACGCCGCCGCACGCCAGACCTGACCCTCCGCATGCACGCCGTCGTCGAGGTCTCCGGCATTCGCAAGCGCTACGGTCGCACGGTCGCGGTGGAAGACATCTCGTTCGACGTCCGGCAGGGCGAGATCTTCGGCCTCATCGGCCCGAACGGCGCCGGCAAGACGACGACGCTCGAGTGCGTCGAGGGGTTGCGCCGTCCGGATGCCGGGCGGATTCGCGTGCTGGGGCTCGACCCGTTCCGCGAGGCGCGCCGGCTGCAGACGCGCATCGGCGTGCAGCTGCAGGAGGCGCAGCTGCAGAAGCGCGTCAAGGTGCGGGAAGCGGTGGCCCTCTGGGCGTCGCTGTACCAGGCGCCCGTCGACGGCCGGCAGCTGCTCGAGCAGCTCGGGCTCGACGACAAGCGCGAGGCGTGGTTCATGACGCTATCGGGCGGTCAGAAGCAGCGCCTCTTCATCGCGCTGGCGCTCATCAACGACCCCGATCTGGTGTTCCTGGACGAGCTGACCACCGGGCTCGACCCGCAGGCGCGACGCGCGATCTGGGATCTCGTGCGCGGCATCCGCGCCCGGGGCAAGACCGTCTGCCTCACGACGCACCTCATGGAGGAGGCTGAACGGTTGTGCGACCGCGTCGCCATCATCGACCACGGGCGCGTGATGGACATCGGGACGCCGGCCGAGCTCGTGGCGCGCTACTGTCCCGACCGGACGGTGATCGTCAGGACCACCGACGCGACGGCGGCTGACGCGTTCGCGGCCGTGCCGGGCGTGGCCGCCGTCGGCGTGGACGGCCCGTACGTCCGCGTGCGGGGCACGGGCGACGTGGTGGCGCGCGTCATCGACGCCATCGCGGCGCGGGGCATCCCGGTGGACGACTTCCACACCGAGCGGCCGACCCTGGAGGACGTGTTTCTCGAGGTCACCGGCACGTCCATCCGTCAGTGAGGGCTTTCACATGTGGCGCGGCCTGCTGCACCTGACGTGGCTCGAGATCAAGGTCTTCGTGCGCGAGCCGATGGGCCTCGTCGGCTCGGTCGTCATCCCCGTGGTCTTCTTCGTGGTGCTGAGCCGCGCGCTGGGCGGGCGTGGGGATCGCCCCCCGGGTGCGATGGCGACGGCGTTGCTCGGCGATCTGCCGATCCTCGTGGCGATGCTGATCGCGTTGAGCGCGGTGCAGTCGCTGGTGACGATCATCGCCATCTACCGGGAGGGCGGCATCCTCAAGCGGCTGCGGGCGACGCCGCTGCGGCCGCACACCATCCTCGGGGCGCACGTCCTGGTGAAGCTGACCTTCACCGCGATGTCGCTGGCCGGCATGATCCTCGTCGGCCGACGCTACTATCCGGTGCCGCCGGACGTGCCGCTGGTCTCGTTCGGCGTCGCCCTGCTCTTCGTCACGCTGTGCATCCTGTCGATCGGGTTCCTGATCGCGAGCCTGGTGCCGACGGCGCGGTTCGCGCAGCCGCTCGGCGCGCTGCTGCTGTACCCGATGCTTGCCGTATCGGGGCTCTTCGTGCCGGTGGCCGCGCTGCCGCCCGTCGGGCAGGCGCTGGCCCGCGTGCTGCCGCTGACCTACGCGGTCTCGCTGCTGCGCGGGGTCTGGCGCGGTGAGGGATGGCTCGCCCACGTGGGCGACGTCGGTGCGCTGGCGCTGGTGTTCGGCGCGTGCCTCGTGCTGTCCTCCCGCCTCTTCCGGTGGGAGTAGGCACGGACGGCTCCCGGAGCCGTCCCCTGAGACCTGTCGGAGCTCGAGAGCGTCAAGGACGGCCAGGACTCGAGAGCGTCAAGGACGGCCGGGACGGCCGTCCCTACCGCGGCCGTCCCT
>JBIQIB010000014.1:0-23370 GCA_044508265.1 Acidobacteriota bacterium | reverse complement strand
GGACTCGAGAGCGTCAAGGACGGCCGGGACGGCCGTCCCTACCGCGGCCGTCCCTACCTACCTTCATCGAGCGTGGATCGACGACGCTCGAGGACGCCCTCGAGGGCATCCGGGCCACCGCCGCTCGTCAGCGTGACGCCCGACACATACGTCGCACGGCCGAGCAGGTGACCGGCGATCGGAATCGTCAGCAGCAGGAAGACGACGATACCGAAACACATCACGGCGACGCCCCACGTCGCCAACTCCAGCGCGACGCCCACCAGCACGAAGAGCGCGCCTACGGTCCCGGCCTTCGTCGAGGCATGCATTCGCTGCAGGGGGTCGTCGAACCGGACGACACCCACGGCGGCAGCGACGACAAACACCACGCCGACGACCTTCATCACGAGGGCCAGCCAGTCGGTCATTGGCGTTCCTGCCCCTTTCGTTCTATGAACGCCGCGAACGCGCAGGTCCCCACGAAGCTGATCACGGCCACGCCGAACGCGACGTCGAGGAATTCGCGGCGTCGCGTGGCGGCCGCCGTCAACGCGGCCGCGGCGACAGCCACCCCGGTGAGCATGTCCATCGCCACGACGCGATCGACGAACGTCGGGCCGACGATCATGCGCCACGCCGCCGCGGCCAGCGGCAGCATCAGCACGAGGGTGAGCAGTTCGTTCACGGTCATCGTTCGAGCCTTGCGATGCGGCGCTCGAAGGTCTGCTTGATGCCGGCGACCGTCGCTTCCGCGGACCGCACGTCGAGCGCATGCACGTAGAGCGTGCGGCGGTCGTCGCTCACGTGGAGCGAGCACGTTCCCGGCGTCAGGGTGACGAGGTTGGCGAGCAGCGCAATGCCGAGGTCGGTGCGCAAGGCGATCGGCACGGCGAGGATGGCCGAGTCCGTCCGTGGACTGCGGGCGAAGGCGGCCTTCGCCACCATGAAGGACGAGATCGCCAGCTCGTACAGGAACACCGCGCTCAGCGCAACGGCATCGGCAATCCACGACAGGGACGCTCGTGCCATCAGCGTGCTCCGCTCCCGTCCCGGTGCAGGACCGCCGCGACGTAGTCATCGGGATTCGCGAGTGCAGCCGCGGCGTTGGCGGCGTACGCGACGAGCGGCTCCGGCCAGACGCTGAAGGCAATAGTGACGACCGCCAGGAGGCCGCTCGCCGCGAGCATCGGCAGAGGCAGGCCGCGGGTGACTTGCCGCCCGGCGGCGGGACGCCAGAAGCCCTCGATCCAGATCTTGCTCATCGAAAACAGCGTTAGGAGCCCGACGAGGAGTGCGATGCCTCCGAGCCACGCCTGATCGCTCCGGAAGCTGGCGTCGATGACGAGCAGCTTGGCCCAGAAGCCGGACAGCGGCGGCACGCCGGCAAGCGACAGCGCAGGGACGAGGAACAGCGCCGTCAGGATCGGGCTCGCGGCCATGAGACCGCCGGCCCGCCGCAGGTCGTAGCTGCCGCACGCCCGGTGGATGAGTCCGGCGACGAGAAACAGGTTCGCCTTCACGAGGATGTGGTGCACCACGTAGAAGATGGCGCCGGCGAGCGCCGCCGGCGTCGCGATGGCGAGCCCCATCAGCATGTAGCCGATCTGGCTGACGATGTGGAAGGCGAGAATCCGGCGGACGTCCCACTGCACCATCGCGCCGAAGACGCCGAAGAGCATGGTGCACGCCGCAAGGCCGGCCATCACCTCGCGCAGCCCGATGACGTCGATCGGGAAGATGAGCGTGAACACCCGGAAGCTGGCGTAGATGCCCACCTTCGTCAGCAGGCCGGCAAACAGGGCCGTGATGGCAATCGACCCGGTGTGGTACGAAGCCGGCAGCCAGAAGAACAGGGGAAAGACGCCTGCCTTGATGCCGAACCCGCACAACAGCAGCGCCGCAGCAATGGCAAGGCTCGGTGACGGTGGCTGCGCCGACACGACCGCGGCCAGATCAGCCATGTTCAGCGTGCCGGTCGAACCGTAGAGGACCGCGACACCCGTGAGGAACAGGAGCGTCGAGAGCAGGTTGAGCACGGCATACCTGAACGTTCCGTCGAGCTGCGCCCGCGTCCGGCGGACGACCAGGAGCGCCATCGCCGCGATCAGCATGAGCTCGAACCAGACGTACAGGTTGAACAGGTCGCCCGTCAGGAAGGCGCCGTTCACCCCGGCCAGCAGCCCCAGCAACAGCGGGTAGTAGCCCGCCCGCTCGTCGCGGTGCCGGACGTCGGCGACACCGAAGACGAGCGTCGCGACGCCGATCAGCCCCGTCACCGCCGCCATCGCGGCGCCGAGCGCGTCCACCGCGAAGACCACGCCGAAGGGAGGGGCCCAGCCGCCGAAACGGATGACCTGAATCCCGTGCTGCTGCACGATGCCGAGCAGCAGCAGCGCCGAAGCCAGCATCAGCACCACCGAGACCGACGCCGTCGCGCGTTGCGCCCCGCGGCGACTCCGGAGACAGGCCGTCGCCCCCGCGCCGGTCAGCGGCACCAGCACGGGCCACAGCGCGGCGTGCGCGACGATGAACGCGGTCATGCCGGACCTCGGTCGTCGAACGGCGAGCCGAGTCGCTCCGCTTCGTCGATGCGGCCGATGTCGAGCGAGCCAATCGACGTGAAGATCCGGAGGGCCAGCGCTGCGCCGAACGCCGTCAGCGCGAAGCCGATCACGATGGCGGTGAGCACGAGGGCCTGCGGCAGCGGGTTGGCCGCCGTCGCAGGGAGGACGGCTTCTCCCGGAGCTATCACCGGCGGCGCGGAAGGTCCGATGCGTCCCGCGTAGAAGATGATCAGATTGACGGCCGCCGAGATGAGTGTGATGCCCAGCAGCGTACGGACGATGTGCCTCGACAGCACGAGATGCACGCCGCACGCGGTGGTCAAGGCAATCACGAACGCATAGAGGACGTACATGGTCAATGGCTCCGGTAGAAGCGGATGACGAGCGCGAGCACGCCGCCCAGCACGACGACATAGACGCCGAGGTCGAACAGGAACGTGGTCCCGAGTGCGACGCCCGCGACACTCCCCCACTGATGCGACAGGTAGGCTCCGTCCACGATCAGGCCCGGCAGGCCGCTGCACAGCGTGCAGAGCAGCCCGGCTCCGAGCAGCACGGTAGGGTCGAAGACGAGCCAGCGGCGCGCGACGTTCACGCCCTCCGACAGCGCGAGGATCGCGAAGCCCGAGGCCGCGATCAGTCCGCCGACGAAGCCGCCGCCCGGCTCGTTGTGGCCGCGGACGAGAACGTACAGCGATGCCGTGAACATCGCGACGGTCACGATCCTGACGACGGCGGAGAAGATGAGCGACTGCATGGCTAGCGGCTCCCGACGGGCCGTACACGGCGCAGCAGAGACCAGACACCGAGCGTGGCCAGTGCCACGACGGTGATCTCTCCCAGGGTGTCGAGTCCGCGGTAGTCCACGAGGATGACGTTGACGACGTTGCGGCCGTGCGCCTCGAGGTAACTGGTCGTCGCGAAGTACTCCGACAGCCGCGCGTCGAATGGCAGCGTAATCATCGTCACCAGCGCGGTGAAGACGATTGCGCCGACAGCGGTGCTGAGCACGCCGTCATGCCATCGCTCACTGCGCGTCCGCGTCGTGCCCCGCAACGGGATCCGCAGGAGCAGCGCGGTGAAGATGACCACCACGAGGACCTCGACGGCAAACTGCGTCAGCGCGAGATCGGGCGCACCGTTCATCAGGAAGATGAGGGCGAGGCCGAAGCCGACGACGCCGATCGAGATGAGCGCCATCAACAGCGAGGACGCTCGCGCGGCCGCCACGGCGCCTGCGGCCATGACCACCAGCACGACGGCCGACGGCAGGTCAGGCTGGCCGGTGCCGATCGAGGCGGGGAGCGGCCCGCCCCATCTGACCAGCGTCACCGTGGTCATGCCCACCACGAACCAGAGGACGAACGACGAGTACCGGTGCTGGTCGCCGTTCTGAAGGAAGCGCGTGGTGACGCCGGCGAGTGCCAGCAGGCCGTCGTACACGCCGCGGTAGCCCGCGTCGCCGAGCAACGACACGAGCGGACGGGCCGCCGACAGCCGCGCGTGGAGGCGGTCCCAGAACCACGCCAGAGTCAGGCCCGATGTGACCACGACGGCGCTCAGCGCCAGCGACGGTGTGATGCCGTGCCACAGCGCCAGCGACACGTGGTGCGGCGTCCCGAGCACTGCGCTGGCGGCGGCATCCACGAGCCGGCCCACAGACAGCGCGGGCGCCAGTCCGAACGCCACGCCGAGCACGCCGAGCATGAGCGGAGCCACCAGCAGCCCGGGTGATTCCTGCGGTGCTGCCGGTGCGGCGTCGCGCCTTCCGGCGATGAACGGCCTGACGCCCGCCACGACGGCAACCGCCACGAAGGCAGCGCTCGCTACCATCGTGGCAAGCAGCGCGAAGGGACCGCCCGCATGCACGTGCGCGTCGAGCACCACTTCCTTGCCGACGAAGGCGAGCGTCGGCGGCAGGCCGGCCATGGCGAACGCGGCGAGTGCCGCAGCTGCCGCGGTACCGGGAAGGACGCGGCCGAGCCCCGACAGGCGTGCGAGCCGGTCTTCATGGGCGACATGGATCACGGTCCCCGCGCAGAAGAACAACGCGGCCTTGTACAGGGCGTGCGCCAGGATGAAGACCACGGCCGCGCTGACGGCCGCTTCGCTCCGCAGGCCGATGAGCACGACGAGCAGCGCCAGCGACGCGACCGTCGACTCGGCGAGCACGGCCTTGTAGGTGCCGGACATCACGGCACGGGTCGCCGCGACGAGCATCGTGAGCGAGCCGGTGGCAATCAGCAGGGTGCCGAAGGCCGGAACCTCCGCAAAGACGCTGTCGAAGCGTGCCAGCAGATAGACGCCGAGCTTCACCATCGTCGCGGAGTGCAGGTACGCGGACGCCGGCGTGGGCGCCTCCATCGCCGCCGGCAGCCAGAAGTGGAACGGGAACTGGGCCGACTTCGTGAACGCGCCTGTGGCGACGAGCAGCAGCGCCGGGATCGCGACAGGGCTCGCGGCCAGCACCGGTGCCTGAGCGGCCAGTCCCGTCAGCGAAAAGGTGCCGGCCGTCATGCCGAGCAGCAGGATGCCGGCGAAGAGGGCCAGACCGCCGCCCGCGGTGACGAGCAGTCCCTGGAGCGCTGCCTTGCGCGCAGCGGGCCGCTCCGCGTGGAAGCCGATGAGCAGGAAGGAAAGGAAGCTTGTCGCCTCCCAGAACATGAACAGGCTGATGAGGTCGTCCGCGAGGACGGCACCGAGCATCATGCTCATGAACAGGAGAATCAGACGCAGGAAGCGCGCACCTGCGGCGGCCGCCCCGCCGAAGTAGGCACCCGCGTAGACGGCGACCAGCGTGCCCACGCCGGTGATGATCAGCGTGAACAGCCAGGAGAACCCGTCGAGCCGCAGCGAGAGTGAGACGCCGAGGCTCGGCACCCACGGCACATGGGCGACGTACGCGCCGCCGGCAGGCAGGTCCCAACCCAGATGAAGGAAGAAGGCAAACAGCGTCGCAGGCACGACGCCTGCGAGCCATCCGCCGTACGGTGCGACACGCCGGAGGATCGGCCCGCAGCAGGCGGCGACGACGATGGACGACAGCAGGGCTGTCAGCACGGCGCCTGTCCAGGCGCGTCCGCCGCCTCGACGTACGCGCCGATATGCCGTTGTCTCAGGTTGTGCGTACCGCGGCCGGATGCGTCCGGAAGCGGCTCAGCGTGCGCAGGACGGATGCAAATGGCGACAGACAGACAGGCGATGGCGATCCTCCTGGTCGTTGCGACCATGAGGATGGCGGCCCGACCATCCAGTGCCTGCAGTGATGCGCCACTGCACCCTTCGTGTAGCTCCCAGTATAGCCGGGCCGCCGTTGCCTGTCAGTCGAAGCTCAGGACGTCATGCGGAGGGGCGCTTCACGTGCCGCAGCCAGTACTGCCGCGCGGCGACGGCGATCAGGGCGACCACGAGGATCCACGCCGCGCGCGACTCGATCCAGCGCAGGACGTCGGCCAGGTTTCCCAGCCGATCGTGCAGACGGTAGCCCACCCACAGCAGCAGCGGCGCCAGGATGACGATGCCGAGCACGTCGTACAGCGCGAACCGTGACAGGCGCACGCCCGACATGCCTGCGCCGACGAAGCAGATCAGTCGCGTGCCGGGCACGAGGCGGCAGACGAAGACGGCGGCGTCGCCGTACCGTGCGAACCACCGCGTGGCCTGCCGGATCCGCGCGGGCCTGACGAGCCGCGACAGCCGCCCGCGGCGGCTCGTGTGCGTGCGCAGGTATCGCCCGAAGCCGTAGAGCACCACGTCGGTGATGACCATGGCGACGGACGCGAGCGGCAACGCCACCGACCACGAGAACACGCCCTCCGCCACGAGATATCCGCCGACGAGCAGCAGGAGGTCCTCGGTGATCGGCGAGCCCAGGGGCGTCAGCAGGAAGAGGAAGAGATAAGCCTGGTAACCCCACTCGGTGAGGAACTCGGCGACGGTCCCTGGAGCCATCGGCTATGAGTCGCGGACGATGTTCGACGTGCGCTCGTGCTCGTCCGGCGAAACGTGCGTCACTGGCCGCGATCCCCTACCCGGCGGATGCGCAGGAAGTTGGCGTCGAACCTGGTCAGGTCGGCGTTGACGCTGACGAAGACGATCGTGCTTCCGGGCTTCAGCGCGCCACGTGCGACGAGATGCCGCTCGATCGCCATGCCCGACGGATCGGCCAGGACCTCGGCGTCGACGGCCTGCGGCTCGAGGCTCCGCCACAGCACGAGCCGCCGCGCCGTCGCCTCGTCCGGAGCGATGGCCAGCACCGGCACGAACGGCCTGAGCGACGAGAGCATGCGGGCGGTCCAGCCGTTCCGTGTCACGGCGACGATCGCGTCGGCGTTGGCGCTGGCCGCCAGCGTCAGCGCCGCCTCGCACACCGCGCGGTTGTGCGGGACGTCGGGAATGACGCGCTCGACGGCGGGCTGCAACGTCTCGTGCAGGCTCTCGACGTCGCGAATCACGGCGTCGAGCATGCGCACGGCCTCGACGGGATAGTCGCCGGCCGCGGTCTCTCCGGAGAGCATGATGGCGTCCACCGAGTCGTCCACCGCGTTGGCGGCGTCGCTCACTTCCGCCCGCGTCGGGCGCGGTGCGGTGCGCATCGACTCGAGCACCTGCGTCGCGACGATGACCGGCACGCCGAGCGCCTGCGCGCGCCGGGTCACTTCCTTCTGGAGCCGGGGCACGCTCTCGAGCGGCACCTCGTTGCCGAGATCGCCGCGCGCCACCATGACGCCGTCGCATTCCGCGAGGATCGCGTCGAGGTTGGTGAGCGCCTGGGGCCGTTCGATCTTGGCCACGAGCATGGCGGCCGACTGCAGTTCGGCGAGCGCGGCGCGTGCATCGCGCAGGTCCTGCGGGCGCTGCACGAAGCTGAGCGCCACGAGGTCGGCCCCGAGCTCGACGCCGAAGCGGAGGTCGTCCCGGTCCTTGTCGGTGAGCGCCGCGGCAGGCAGCGCGACGTCGGGCGCGTTGATGCCCTTGTGCTCGCCGAGCATCCCGCCGACAACCACCTCGGTGTCGACGCGCACGCCGTCGGTGCCGAGCACCTTCAGCTCGAGCTTCCCATCGTCGAGCAGCAGGCGCATGCCCGCCACGCTGGCCTTCGCGAGGCCGTCGAAGGTCGTGTAGACGACGCCCTCGTGGCCCACCTCGTCGCCCGTGACGATGGCGAGCCTCTCGCCCTGGACGAGACGCAGGGGCACCCCCCGCGGCAGGCGGCCGGTGCGAATCTTCGGTCCGCTGAGGTCCTGCAGGACCGCCAGCGGCCGCTGCAGCTGCTCGCTCGCGCGCCGGACGCGCGCGAAGCTCCCGGCATGCTCGTCGTGCGTGCCGTGCGAGAAGTTGAGGCGGAAGATGTCGACGCCTGCGCTGGCCAGTGCGAGGACGCGGTCGTCGGTGGCGCTCGACGGCCCGAGAGTGGCGATGATCCTGGTCTGTCGCACGCGCGCCTCAGCATACAATCTCCCCTGTACGTGAAGCCAGCAAGCCCCTTTCCGCAGCACATCACCGAAGCCGCGCAGGCCCTGCAGGCGCGCGAGATCCGCGCGGCCGACCTGCTCGAGCATTGCCTGGACCGCATCGACGCCGTCGATCGCTCCGTGAACGCGTTCATCACGGTGGACGCGGGCGGCGCGCGTGCGGCTGCCGCCGAAGCCGACGCCGAACTCGACGCCGGGCGCTGGCGCGGTCCGCTGCACGGCGTGCCGGTGTCGCTCAAGGACCTGGTGCACCAGCAGGGTCTCGCCACGACGGCCGGATCGCGCTCCCTGCGGGACGTGGCGCCCGAGGACGCGCCGAGCGTCGCGCACCTGCGAGCCGCGGGCGCGATCCTCGTCGGCAAGACGAACATGCACGAGTTCGCGATGGGCACGACGTCCGACGACTCCGGATTCGGTCCCGTGCGCCACCCGCTGGCGCTGTCGCGCTCGCCCGGCGGGTCGAGCGGCGGTTCGGCAGTGTCCGTCCTCACAGGCATGTGCCTCGGATCGGTCGGCTCCGACACGGGCGGATCGATCCGCATCCCTGCGGCCATGTGCGGGCTGGTGGGTCTGAAGCCGGCGTGGGGCGAGGTGTCGCTCGAAGGGTCGGTACCGCTCAGCCCGACGCTCGATTGCCTCGGGCCCATCACGCGCAGCGTGGACGACGCGTGGATGCTGCTCGACGGGCTCACCGGCCGGCGACGCCCGCCGCCCGACGCCCCGGCGCCTGGACGCCTGCGGGCGGCCGTGCCGCGCGACCTGATCGAGCAGCAGGTGACGCCGGACGTGCTGGCGGCGTTCGACGCGGCGTTGGCGCGCCTGACGGACGCCGGCGTCACGACAACGCACACGCTGTTGAACACGGCCGAGTTGCTCGTCCCGGCCTACGTCACCATCGTCATGTACGAGGCGCTGGAGTACCACGCGCCAAGGATGGCCACGCACGGCCACGCGTACACGCCCCGCGTCAGGGCACGCCTCGACGGTGTGCCGGCGCCGTCCCGCGAGGCGTACGACGAGGCGCTGACGGCCCGGGCGCGCATCGAGGCCGACGTGGACGCCCTCGTGGGCGGCGGCGACGTCCTGCTGCTGCCGTCGGTCGGGATCGAGCCGCCGTCGGTCGGCGCCGAGATGGTCAGGGTTGGACAGGCCGACGTGCCGGCGCGTCCCGCGATGCTGCGGCTCACCCAGCCCTTCAACCTGTCGCGCCACGCCGCGCTGTCGGTGCCCTGCGGCGCCACGCCTGCCGGCTTCCCTGTGGGGCTGCAGGTCGTCGGCAGATCCACCGCCGACGTCGTTGCCGCGGGTCGCGCGATCGCCGCGCTCGTGGCAAGCTGATCGGATGCTCGGCCGGGCATTTCATCGCTGGGAGTATCAACTCGCGAACAGGACGACCGATCGGGTGGTCCGTCCGTTCGAGTGGGGGCGCGAGTGGCTGTCAGGTGCACCGCAGGTGGATGACGCCGAGGCCGTGGAGACCTACGCCGCGCAGGCGCTCGCCGACAGCGACACGTTCTTCGCCGCCACGCCGCCGCCCGCGTTCGAGCTCAGCCCTGCAGGGCACCTGACGTTCGAGACGGCGCGCCCGACGCCGCATGCCGAGAACAACGTGGTGCACGCGCGCCTGTTCAAGGCGCAGGGACCGCAGCGCCGCGCTGTCGTCGTGCTGCCGCAGTGGAACGCCGATGCCGAGGGCCACGTCGGCCTGGCGCGCCTCTTCGCGCGTTTCGGGCTGACCGCCCTGCGACTGAGCCTGCCGTACCACGACTGGCGGATGCCGCCCGAGCTCCACCGCGCCGACTACATCGTCTCGAGCAACGTCGGGAGAACGCTCGAGGTGTGCAGGCAGGCGGTGCTCGACGCGCGACGCGCTGTCGCGTGGCTGACGTCGCAGGGCTACACGTCGGTGGGCATCTGCGGAACGAGCCTGGGATCGTGCCTGGCGATGCTCACGGCCGCGCACGAACCGCTCATCAAGGCGGCGGCGCTGAACCACATCTCGCCGTTCTTCGCCGACGTCGTGTGGGAGGGTCTCTCGACGCGGCACGTGCGAGCCGGACTCGACGGTCACGTGACGCTGGATCAGCTGCGCCGCCTCTGGCTGCCCATCAGTCCGCATCCGTATCTCGAGCGGCTCCGCGACAAGGCGACGCTCCTCGTCTACGCGCGCTACGACACGACGTTCCCGGTACGACTGTCGAGAATGCTCGTGGAGGAATTCCGGCGCCAGGGTCTGCCGCACACGCTCAAGGTGCTGCCGTGCGGCCACTACTCCACCGGCTCGACGCCCTTCAAGTACCTGGACGGCTACTGGCTCACGCGCTTCCTGGTGAGCGCCCTGCGGTAGGGACGGCCCTCCGGGCCGTCCCCACCGGGCCGTCCGCAAAGCGCTGAGGGACGAGCATCCACTCAGAGATAGCTGAGGATGCTGCGGACCGCCGTGGCAAAGACGTCCGCGAGGGCCGACACGAAGGGCGCCACGTCGCCGGTGGCGACGGCATCCGCAACGGTCACGGGATCGGTCAGCAACAGCCAGAGGGTCGCGACGGCCAGCGTGGCGGCCACTGCGGCGATGACTCCGGCGAGGCTGAGCCCGGCCCTCACCAGACTCATGGTGTCTCCCCCTCCAGATTGGTAAGGACGGACCAGCCCGGCGGGCGGTTCGCGCCATCATCCCACAGGTGGCAGGCGCTCAGGAACGCAGGATCTGGTCCGCCAGGCGCTCGTCGACGGGCCCCAGCCCGAGATCGTCCAGTCCCGTTCGTGCCACGGACGGGTCGCCCACCACCACCGCGCGCATCGACGAGCTGGCGAGCCACTCCCGCGCCGCGGCCGTGACGTCGTCGACGGTGACGGCGTTCACGCTGTCCACGAAGCGGTCGAACGTGTCGTCGGCCAGGTCGAACAGCGCGAGCTGCGCCATCGCGCGCGCGATCTGCCCCGCCGTCTCGAAGCCGCGGGCGTAGCCGAGCGTCAACGCGCTTTGCGCCTGGGTGAGTTCGTCGACGCTCGCCGGGCGGCTGCCGCCGATGGCGTCGAGCTCCTCGAGCACGTCGCGCACCGAGGCGACGGTGGCATCCGGCTGCACGCTCGACTGGACGACGAACGGCCCCGGCTCCCTGAGGAACTGGAAGGCACTGCGCGCACCGTAGGTGACGCCCTTCTCCTCGCGGAGCTTCGAGTTGATGCGGCTGACGAAGGCGCCGCCGACGAGCGTGTTGAGCACGAGGAGCGTGTGGTACTGCGCCGTGGCGCGCGCGACGGCGATGCGACACACGCGGATCTCCGACTGCGCCGCGCCCTCACGAGGTACGAACACGAGGCGCACGCCGTCATCCGGCGGCGAGCCGTACGCCGGGGGGACGCCCAGTCGCGGCCCCTGCGGCACGTGACGCCGCACCAGCGCCTCGAAGGTCGCGTGGTCGATGTCGCCGACGGCAATCAGCGTGGCGCGCCCGGCCGCGCATCGCGCATGCCGCTCGCGGACGTCGTCCACGGTGAACGCCTCGAGCGAGGCCTCCGTGCCGAGTGCAGGACGCCCGTAGGCATGGGCGCCATAGAGGTGCTGCATCGCGACGATGTCGGCGATCGCGGCGGCCGAATGGCGCACCTGCCGCACGCGGTTGAGCCGCAGCGCACGGACGCGCGCGAAGTCGCTGTCGTCGAACCTCGGACGCTCGGCCATGTCGGCCAGCAGTTCGAAGGCAGCCTCGCGATGCGACGAGAGCGCCGAGAGGGCCACCACCGTGGCGTCGTGGCCGATGTCGGTGTCCAGCCGTCCGCCGACGCGCGCTATCGCCTCGTGGAAGGCGCCCATCGGCAGCGACTGCGTGCCCTCGTCGAGCATGTCGGCCGTGAGCGCCGCGAGGCCGGCCTCGTGCGGCGCGTCGTTCGCGTTGCCGTCGTGCCACAGCCAGACGAAGTGGACGAGCGGCAGCGCACGCCGTTCGACGGTGCGGATCTCGAGGCCGGGCGCGAGCAGGGTCCGCGTCGGCACCGGGAAGTGAAGCCCGGGCGACGGCAGGACCGCGGGCATCTGCCGGCGATCGAGGCTCACGACACCACCGCCGGGATTGCTCCGCTCAGGCCGAGCACGGTACGTCCCATGGGCACCACGCCGAGCGACACCGATGGCCGGCGGAGCCAGGCCGCCGCGGTCTCCCGCAGCCCCTCGGTGGTCGCCTCGCGATACCTGGCCCTGTCGTGCTCCATGTACCCGGGGTCGCCGCAGTAGACGTTGTAGGCGTTCAGCTGATCCGACTTGCCCGAGAAGCCGCCTATCGTCTGCAGCCGGTACACGAAGTGCGCCTCGACCTGGACTCGGGCGCGGTCGAACTCGTCCGGCGTCACGGGCGCCTCGCACACGGCCAGGATCTCTTCGAGCATCGCCTCGCGCAGCGCGTCGAGCGTGACGTCCGGCGCGGCAGTCGCCACCGCCTGGAACAGGCCGCTCAGCTCGCGGGATCCCTGCACCACCGTCACCTCGGTCGCCAGCCGACGCTCCACGACGAGCCGCCTGTAGAGCCGCGAGGTCTTGCCGCCGCCGAGAATCTCGCCCAGCAGGTCGAACTCCGCGTCGCCGGGCTGGAAGAGCGCGGGCGAATGCCAGGCCATGTAGAGGCGCGGCAGCTCCACGCGATCCTCGAGCAGCAGGAAGCGGTCCGCGTCGAGCGCGGGTGCCGGCGCAGAGACGCGGCTCACCGACGGCCCGGCGGGAATGTCCGCGAAGTAGCGCTCGGCCAGCGCGAAGGCGGCCTCTGTGTCGATCGCCCCCGCCAGTACGAGCGACGCGTTCGCCGGGTGGTAGTACGTCGCGAAGAACGCCTGCACCTCGTCGAGGGTCGCCGCGCGGAGGTCGTCCGCATAACCGATCGTCGGCCAGCGATACGGGTACGCCTCGTCGTACAGCGCCTCCGACAGGGCGATGCTGGCCATGCCGTACGGGCGGTTCTCGTAGTTCTGCCGCCGCTCATTCAGTACGACGTCGCGCTGCGTCTCGAATTTGCGCGTGTCGAGCGCAGGCAGCAGGTATCCCATCCGGTCCGACTCGAGCCACAACGCCAGCTCGAGGGCGCCGACGGGCACCACCTCCCAGTAGTTGGTGCGGTCAGCGCTCGTCGAGCCGTTCACCGCGGCGCCCGCCCGCTGCAGCGGCGCGAAGTAGCCGCTGTCGTGATGCGCCGATCCCTCGAACATGAGGTGCTCGAAGAGATGCGCGAAGCCGGTGCGGCCCACCCGTTCGTTCTTCGAGCCGACGTGATACCAGACGTTCACCGCGACGATCGGCAGCGAGTGGTCCTCGTGCACGATGACGTCGAGGCCGTTGGCGAGCGTGCGCCTGACAAATGGGATGTGCATGAGCGGCGAGGAGCGACTGGACGGGTCGCTCCTCGAACGTGTGACGGAAGGGTGGAGAGAACTCAGGGGCGCGGCGGAAGCTTGAGCTTCTGCCCCACCTGGATCTTGTCGGGGTCGGAGAGCTGGTCGCGGTTGATCTCGAAGATCTTCGGGTACGCGTTGGCGTCGCCCAGGTAGGCCTTCGCGATCTTCGACAGCGTGTCGCCGCTCTTGACTTCGTGATAGCCGTAGATGCTCTCGTCGGAGACCGCGATGTCGGCAGCGACCTCCTGCTCCCAGTTGGCGTGCTGCTTCAGCGCCGTCCAGAACGCGTCGCGGTCCTGCGGGTGCCGCGCGGTGCCCTTCAGCCTGAGCTTGCCGTCCTGCTCGGCAACGCTGAGATTGCTGACGTTGTGCGAGCCGGCGCTGTCGATCAATCCCTTGTACTTGTCTTGTAGAGCCAACGGAACCTCCCCTTGTTGGTGTACGCGTCAGGAAACCGGAGTCAGCGGGATCGTCTTGAAGGAGTGGATCGAGACCTGGGCCGCGACCTGCTCGGCCGCCGCGACGAGTGCCTGTGCGGCCGGCGCGTCAGGCGTGCTGACGACGATGGGCACGCCGGTGTCACCGCCCGTGCGCACGGGCTCGGCAATCGGCACGGCTCCCAGGAACGGAATCCGCAGGTCTTCGGCCAGGCGCTCGCCGCCGCCGCGTCCGAAGAGATCGCTTTCGCGTCCGCAGCCGGGGCACGGGAAGTAGCTCATGTTCTCGACGAGGCCGAGCACCGGCACCGACAGCTTCTGGTACATCTGCACGGCCCGCCGCGTATCGGCCACCGAGACGACCTGCGGCGTCGTCACGACGACGGCGCCTGTCACGCTGACGTGCTGGCTGAGGCTCAGCGCCACGTCGCCGGTGCCCGGCGGCATGTCGATGACGAGGTAGTCGAGGTCGTCCCAGCGGACGTCGTGCAGGAACTGCCGCAGCACGCTGTGCAGCATCGGCCCGCGCCAGATCACGGCGTCCGAGTCGCTCGTGAGGAAGCCCATCGACACGCACTGCACGTCGAACTTCCTGACGGGCAGGATCTGCTTGCCGTCGGTCTCGAGCGACGCGCGCACGCCCAGCATGATGGGAATGTTGGGGCCGTAGATGTCGGCGTCGAGCAGGCCCACCCGACTGCCCTTCGCCGCGAGCGCGAGCGCGAGGTTCACCGCGACGGTGGTCTTGCCGACCCCGCCCTTGCCGGCGCCCACCGCGATCACGTTCTTCACGCCGGCTATCGCCTGCCTGCCACCCTGGCTCGCGGTCGTCGTCCTGACGCTCGACGTCATCTCGATCCGCACGTCGCGGACGCCTTCGAGCGCGGCGACAGCGGCGTGCGCCTGGTCGCGCAGCTGGTCCTTGACCGGGCACGCCGGCGTGGTGAGCTCGATCGAGAAGCTGACGACGCCGGTCCCCTCGTCGATCGCGAGGTGCTTGACGAACCCCAGCGAGACGATGTCGCGGCGCAGGTCGGGGTCCTGCACCACGCGGAGGGCATCGAGAACGGCGTCTGGAGAGGGCATGGCCATGTCGCTCGGGCGATCTTATCAGCCCGGCCCGGCCCACGTACGAAAGGCGCCAGCCGGACGAGCCGGATGGCGCCCTGGGTGACGGTTGAAGCTCACCGCGGACCGCGGACCGCTTTCCGCAGGCTGCGGACCGCGAACCGCTCGCCGCGGCCGGACGCGGGCGGTCGTCAGACTCCGCTGACCTGCTTCATCGCCATGTCGCCGACGATGGGCAGCTTGAACCACTCGCCCTGATAAGCCTTGAGCATCAGCACGATCCAGAGGATCAGGCCGATGGGCACCAGGAACAGGCTGAACAGCGACAGCATCCACCCGATGAACGGGATGAAGCCCACGATCATGAAGGCGATGTTCACCAGGAACAGTCCGATGAACGTCATGACCGACTGCATCGCATGGAAGCGGACGAACTTGCTGTCCTTCTCGAGCACCAGGAACACGATTCCCGTGATGAATCCCGCCACGTAGGCCAGCAGGCCCGCGAGGTTGGCATCGAGTCCGGTTGACGACTTCTCCTGTACGACGTTCATGTACGCAGCGCTCCTGTAGGTCGTGGCGATGGCCTGCGCGGGAGGGCGCAACGGCCAGCCTCGACTATTCATGCTAACGGCTGCCGGCAGAAAGTCGAACGAGCCGGCGCGGACGCCTGTGCAATCGGCTCACGACACGGGTTCATCAACGGCGCCGAAGTCGGCCTTTGCGGCATCCTGCAGCAGCACCCAGGCGGCGTAGATCGAGAGCGCCGTGCCGAACGGGATGACGAACAGGTTGACGACGCCGAGCGCCATCGCGGCGAGCCGGGCCCACGGGCGGCGGTCCCGCAGCGACCAGCCGATGATCGCCATGGCGGCGGCCCAGAGCGCGAAGGTCACCGACAACCCGAAGAAGACGGCGGCCGCGAGGCTCGTCGCCACGTCGGGCGCCCCCTCGCCGCGGATGCCGAATGCGCCGAACCCCAGTGAGGCCAGTGAGATGGAGACGAGCAGCGCCAGCCATCCGGCCACCAGGTGCAGCCGGCCGAGCAGATCGATGTGGAGAGCGATGAGGGTCAACGGATGCGCACACGCGCGTCGATGATCACGGTCGGCGTGTGTGCACCCTCGAGGCGGTAGCGGAGGCGCGCGCCATCGGGGACGTTCGTCGGCACGCGCAGCAGCACGTAGCGCGGTTCGTCCCGCAGTCCGTGGCCGTCGCAGGCGCCGCACGGATCACCCCACGCCTCGCCCCGGCCGCCGCAGCGGGTGCAGCACACGGGCAGCGGGACGCGCATCGGCACGCGTCGCGCACGGAGGGCGTGACGTGCGTCGAGGTCGAGCGTCACGACCCGCCGCGGCACGTCACGTTCGGCGGCCAGGAACGACTGGCACATCCGCTCGGCCTGGTCCTGCAGCGACGGAAAGTCGAGCGCGACCTCGTCACGCCAAGCCGCCGTGTCCGCCGCCTCGGGCTCGAGCACGCGCACCGGACCGGCGAGACGGCCGTTCCATCCCGACGGGGAATCGGGCAGGGTACGCCACCACGGCGCGCGCAGCTGCGCCTGATGCGCGCGGGTCGAACCCTCCCAGACGTCGGCGATGCGGTAGTAGTCGTGCACGGCACACCCGCGACGCGATGGCGCGTCGCGGAGTTAGCGTAGGGACGCGGTCGGCGCGTTGTCAAGACGCGTGCGGCACGGCCGATTGCCCGTGCGGAGGGGATCGCCCGTGAAGCTCGAGTGCCCGATGTGCGGCGAGTACATGCGCCTGCGTGAGACCGAACAAATCCAGCGAATCCCGGGAACGCTGCAGGACTCGCGGCGCCTCGTGCTCGAGTGGACGTGTCCCGAGTGCGACTACTTCGAAGAGGCGGACGAAGCCATCGCCGGCATCGACGCCGACGGCGGCGCCCGCACGTGACGCGCCGCTAGTCGAACGGCAGGCGCAGCGCGCCCGCGAGCGCGCCGCGCTCCCGCGCCGGCTCTCTGGAGGTCGGCGCAGGACGCGTCCGTGCGTAGACGAGCCGGCCCTCGACGCGGCGTCCCGGCCACAGCGCCCGCACCGCGTCCAGATACAGCGCCAGCTGCCGCTCGTGCCAGCTGCGCCGCCCGCCCGTCTTGAACTCGATCACGACAATCGCCTCGTCGAGCGTGACCAGGGCGTCGATCGTGCCGCGCACCAGCGACTCGTCGCCGCCGGCGTCGGACATCCGCAGCGTGACGGGCACTTCGAAGCGCGTGTCGGGACGCGCCAGCCACTCGCGCAGCTGCGCGTCGGCGAGGACCGCGGCGTGCAGGCGAATCACCGACGCGATCGCCGTCTCGTCGAGCAGTTCGACATCGTCGGGGCCGGCCAGCGAACGCACGGCCGCTTCGAGCGCCGCAGCATCCGCGTCGTGCCGCACCGCGGCCAGCAGACGATGCACCAGACGGCCCACCACCAGGTCGTCGGGCGCGGAGTCGCGTGGGTCGCCCTGTGTCGCGGTGCCGCCCAGCGCCTCCGTCGTCACGGATCGCCGCGCCCCAGGCACCTGCGTCGCCCGTCTCAGGCTCGCGGGAACGATCGCCGTAGTCTGGACGGCCGTGGCGGCCGCCGGCGCTGCGTCCGTCTCGGCAGGCACCGTACACTCGTCGAACCTGTGGGTCGCGCTGCCGCCCGTCCAGTGCCTGACGCCGGCGCCAACGGACGGTTGCGTGAGCACCGCGATCAGGCTCAGCGGGAGAACTTCTCCCAGGCTGCCACGCAGCGGCAGCTTGCGCGGGCCAGCGGCCGACGCGCTCAGGTACAGACGTTCGCGTGCGCGCGTCAGGGCGACGTACACCAGGCGCTTCGTCTCCTCGCGGTCCAGCGTGGCTTCGACGCCCGCGGTATCGGGATCGTAGGTCGACACCGCCACGAGCGGCTGGTGCTCCTCCTGCACGACGACACGGAGGGCCGGAGGCAGTCCGCCGGTAGCCCGCGTGACGTTGACGACGAACACCACCGGAAACTCGAGGCCCTTGGCGGCGTGGATGGTCATCAGGTTGACTGCATCCAGCGCGTCGAGCGCGGCGTTCGACTCGTCGCCCGCCGACAGCCTGTCGATGTGCGCCGCGAGGCGCGTCAGCGTGGCATACCCACGGTTCTGAATCCGTCGCAACAGGGAACGGAACTTCTTGACGTTCTCGCGCGCCTGCTGCGCCCGGGCGCCTCGCCACTCGAACGCGAAGGCGCTCTCGTCGATGATGCGATCCACCACGTCGGCCGGCGGCCGCACGGCCGCATCCGCCAGCCACCCCGGCAGCGCCGCACGCCATCTCCGCAGGGCATCCGCATCGCGCGAGTCCAGGCAGTCGAGGTCCGCGTCGGGCCGCTGCAGGGCATCGGCAAGCCGCGGGGCCAGGCGCCGCAGGCCCTCGTCGCTGAGGCCGACGAACCGTGACCGCAGCAACGCGGCCGCGCGAAGGTCGGACTCCGGTACGGCCAGATAGCGCACCAGCGCGACGAGGTCCTTGATCTCGTCGCTGTCGTAGAACCCGAGGCCCTTGTAGACGTAGCTGGGCACGCGGCGATCCGCGAGCGCCTGCTCGAACTCGCGATGGCTCTCGCGCGATCGGAAGAGGATGGCGATGTCGCCGGGCCGGATCCGGCGCAGCCCTCCCCCGTCGCGATCCGCCGTCGTGCCCGACTCGAGCAGTCTCGTGATCTCGAGCGCCACGCCACGGGCGCACGCCTCGGGATCCTCGCCCACGACGACGCCGAGCGGCGTGGGGGCATCGTCGGGCGGCGGCGCGACGGGGAACCTGTCGGACGACGCGTAGCGAAAGGCCACGTTGGCAGGCGCCTGCGGGTCGACCATGGCCGCGGCCACGTCGTTGGTGAACGCGAGCAGACCCGGGACGGCCCTGAAGCTCTGGGCAATCGCGCCGCGCACCTCCGGCTGCTGGCCGAGCGACGAGATGAACGCCGTGGCTTCGTCGAGCAGACCGACGTCCGCATCGCGGAACCTGTAGATCGACTGCTTGCGATCGCCGACGAGAAAGATCGAGGGTGGCAGCAGCGACGTTCCCCCGAGGCCGTCGCCTTCGCCCCACGAGCGAATGAGCTCCGCGACCAGTGACCACTGCATCCGGCTGGTGTCCTGGAACTCGTCGACGAGCACGTGCTGGTACCTGGCCTCGAGCCGGAAGCGGCTGCGCGAGAACTCGTCCATGCGCGCCAGGAGCATGACGGCGCGCGCGAGCACTTCCGAGAAGTCGAGTGCGTCGTGCAGCAGCAGCGTCTCGCGGTACCGCCGGAGCGTGATGCGGAAGATGCGGTAGATCCCTCGCGCCAGCAGGACGTTCAGCCGCTCGTCGAACTGCTTCAGGGCGGCGCGCACGGCCTCGCCGGCACGGATCACGGCCTCGAAGTGCGCCGCGTAGGCGGCGTCGGACACGTGGTCGGTCTTGCGCGACGGCGCGCGCTTGCGCACCTCACCCTTGCGGGTGAGCACCCATCCGGCGACGCCGTCCATCGCCGCGCGCACCTCGGCCGGTGTCATGGGCTCGTCGCTGACGAGGCGCTCGACATCCATGCGGCAGAGCGCGAAGGCGGCGACGTCCAGCGGGCCGGTGTCGAGCAGCGCCGCGACGCCGCCGGGGATGGTCGAGAGCTTCTGCCGCAGCGTCTCGCGCGCGGCGCCGGCGATGTCGGCCTCCCCGCGGGCGTTGCGCACGCGCCCACGCAGGTAGGCACGCAACGCGGCAGGCGCCACGTAGCGCCGCTCGAGCAGGGCCCGGAGCCCCTGCGCCAGGCGTGGGGTCGAGAGCTGCGCGAAGACGAGGCGCATCGACTCGTCGCGGGCGGCACGGCGGCGGCACTCGCGCAGGGCCGCGTCGACGGCCATCTCGACGAGACGCGCCACCTCTGTCTCGTCGGCCAGGCTGAAGCCGGGGTCGAGGCCGGCCTCCAGCGGGAACTCCCGCAACAGCGCGAAGCAGAAGGCATCGATCGTCGAGACCGAGATGTCCTGCGCCCTGTCGCGCAGCTCCTGCCACCGCGCCGGGTGCCTGGCGCTCAGATCCGTGAGGATCCGCTCACGCATCTCGGCGGCGGCCTTTCGCGTGAACGTGATCGCGAGGATGTGGGCGGGATCGACACCCGCGTCGAGCAGCGCGAGATAGCGGTCCACGAGGACGCGGGTCTTGCCGGTGCCGGCCGACGCCTCGAGCACCACGTGGTGCCGCGGGTCGACGGCCCACGTGCGCACGGCCTGATCGACGGGCGGCTCAGACCTGGTCGTCACCGACGTAGTCCTTCCGGCACACGCTGCCGTAGTCGCAGAACCGGCAGCGGAACACGTTCTGCGGACGCACCGGGAACTCACCGCGCTCGATGGCGTCGACCGCCTCACCGAAGTCGCGTGCGGTCCTGTGCGCCGACTCGGTGTCCTTGATGACGGCCGACCATGGCGCGACTTCCTTCAGCGCCACATACCCGCTCGGCGCGACGTGCACGGTCCCCTCATGCGCGCCGCGCTGCTCGAGCAGGGCGAGGGCGTACACCGCCGGCTGCAGATTCGCCTGCTGCGGCTTGCGGCCGCTCTTGTAGTCGATGACCCTGATGCCGCCACCGGCGGTCAGGTCGACACGGTCGATGCGTCCGCGCAGGGCGATGCGCCGCGCGTCGGCGTCCTCGCGCGCCACCGTCACGTGGCCGTCGATCTCGACTTCGAGCCGGCGCTCCAGCACGTCGCCGAAGGCCTCCACCTCCACGCGAAGCACCTTTTCGAGCAGTCCCGTCGCGACGGCCGACCCGAAGAGCCGCAGGCGCTCGAGCGCGCGGTCTGCCGGCGCGAGCTTCGCCAGTGCGCGCTCGGCGACCTCGGCGAAGACGGCACGCGCTTCGGGCAGGTCTTCGGCACGGATCGCGACGCGGCCGCGCGCCTGCCACGCGTCGTAGCACGCGCGCAGGACGTCGTGCACGAAGACTCCTGCGTCGCGCGACGGCAGGCCCGCTTCGTCCTCCGGCTCCTCCTCGAGCGACAGCACGGTGGCCGCGAAGTACTGGAAGGGACACTGCTCGTAGCGTTCCACGGCCGTCACGCTGTGTTTGAGGGGATCGAGCGCCGACGTGTAGCCCGGCGGCGGCGAGGCGCCGCGCGACAATCGCCAGTCGAGCCACGACCGCGCCTCGGACGACTCCTCGAGTGCCTCGACGGGTATGGGCGTCGTCAGCATCGCGGCGTCCGGTGTCACCGGCGCCTGCGCCTCGTCCGCCGGAACGGGCAGCTCGCGCGACGGGCCGAAAGCGGCAAGCTCGTCGAGCAGCGCCGACGGCCTGACGACGGCGTCCTGCTCGAGTGCGGGCACCGACACCCCCACGGCGTCCGAGGGCAGCTCCAGCAAATCGGCAAAGGCCGCGCGTGTGGCGGCAGCGCGCGCGCGCTCGTCCGCCCAGCCCAGCCGCGTCAGCAGGAAGCCTGGATAGAAGACGTTGCGCGCCGAGGCCTCGGGCCACTCGCCGTCGATGAGCCCGACGATGCGGATGCGCTCGAAGTGGCCGAAGCCGGCCGCGTCGAGATCCAGCACCTGCACGCCGTGGCCGTCGCGCGAGGGAGCGAACGTCCGTCCTTCCATCCAGCGGCGGAGGACGGCAAACACCTCGCGCGCCGCGACCAGCCGTGTGTCGTGCGCGTCGTACACGTCGCGCAGGCCCTCTATCACGAGCCGCGTGGCGGCCCGCACCCGGCGAATGCGGCTGAGATCGCCTTGCGCCATCTCGTCTGCGGGCATCGTCAGCGTCTCGAGGACGTCGCTCAACGTGCGCAGGTGGTCGGCAGCGGGCGCGCGCTCCCGCAGCGGCCCGAGGCGTTCGACGAGACGACACGCGACCTCGGCCACGGCGATCGCCGCAGGCAGGTCGCGGCGGCGGCCAGCCGTCTGCCCGCCGCGCCACTGCTCGGCGAGTGCCGCGAGGTGCGCGGCGCCGCCGAGGTACCTGTCGCGGGCGAGCAGACGATCGAAGGCCAGCACGGCCGCAGGGTCGAGTGGCGCGCCGGCAGCATCGACGAAGCGCAACTGCGGGTGGCGAAGCACCGCGACGAGCGCCGCGCGGGTGTGGTCGGCCAGCACGCTGTCCATCAGCACGTCGAGCGCGGCAGCCCACGGCTCCGCCGCGAGAGGCAGCGTCTCGCGCGTCTCGAACGGGATGCCCGCGGCGCCGAGCACGTGCTGGGCGAGGTAGAGATACGGCAGCGGACGCCGGTATACGAGCGCCGTTGCCGGCAACTGCGCCGAAGGGGCCGCCTTGACGCGCCGGGCAAACAGCAGCACCTCCTCCTCGCGGTCGCGGCAGGCAAACCAGCGGGCTCCCGACGTCTCGAGCCGCGTGACCGGCGCGCGCTGCGCGTCCACCGCGATGCACCTCGCCTCGGGGAAGCTCTCGCGCCAGCGGCGATCCTGTCCCGCGGCGCCTTGCCGCCGCGTATAGACGACGTCGAGACGCGCCAGGGGCAGCGACGCGAGCAGCCGCAGGTCTGCAGGCCAGAGTCCATGCGCGGCGCCGTGGTGATCCGGCACGGCGACGACCACGTGCAGTCCGGCGAAGGCAGAGGGTGACCGCAGGCAGGCCGCACGTACGTCACGCTCGTCGGCCAGGCCCGTCGCCCGGAGGCGGACGTCGTAGGCAGCGAAGACCGCCCACAGGAAGCGGGTCTGCTCCAGCAGCCTCGCGGCCCCGCGATCCGACGCCGCGTCGGCTTCGAGTTCCGGCATCAGCAGGGCCGCCGCGTCGTCGAGGTCATGGCCGAGCCGGTGGAGAGCGGCGTGCAACTGCACCATCTCTGCGACGAGCCCGGGGCGGATGAAGAACGGTGCCGCGTCGCCCGCGTCCACCCGGCTGCGCGCCGCAGCAGCCATGAGCACCTCGCGTGCCATCGGCGAGGCCAGCGGCCTGTCGAGCCCGGTCAACGCGCTCCAGTGTTCGTACCAGTCGTCACGCGTCACCGTGCGCGGCGCTATCACGGCGCGTGCGTGGCCGGGTGGCACGGACGGGACGTCGAGTGCCGCCGCAAGCGCGTGCGGCACGCCTTCGTCGTGGACGAGCGTGCGGTGTTCGAGCGTGCGGCGGAACTGCTCGCCAGCATGGCGCGAGGGGACGATCAGCAGGCGCGCGCTCGCAGCGGCGCCGTCGCCGGTACGGCACAGCGCGACGAGGACGCGCTGCCACGCGTCGAGGTCCGCCGCCTGGACGAGCGTGATCGTGCGGGGACTCACCGTGACGTGCCGGCCCCGGCAGAGGCGAGCGTCGGCGGCTGCAGCAGCGCGGCCAGTTCCTGACGCAGCCTGTCGAAGACGAGCAGGGCTCCGGCCGCGGCTGCCGACGCTTCCCATGCCTGCGAGAGGCTCGCCGCCTGCGTGGCCGCGCGCCGTCGGGCCAGTGCCGTGTCGGCCATCTGCACCGCTGACGCGAGCAGTCCAGGCAGCGACCGCCCCTCGTCCGG
>JBIQIB010000256.1:0-1859 GCA_044508265.1 Acidobacteriota bacterium | reverse complement strand
AGATGACCGAAGCCGCGCCGGGGCCGACCTATCTGCGCCCGGACGGGTCGCCCACCCATTGGTAGAAAGCGGGCCGAGTCGTGGCAACACGGCACCGGTCGTCGATCAGGAGACAGGATGCAGATGATTCGAGGTCATATTGCCGCAGCGGTGCTGGGCATCACACTCGCCACCACCGGGATGGCATTCGGGCAGGCGAAGACCAATGCCCCGGAACGGGTGGCCGGCGCGCCGTCCGCAACCGTCGAGCGCATCAAGATCCAAGGCGCCGCGCTCGAAGGCAACCTCGAGGGCAACGCCGCCGAGCGCGACGTGCTGGTGTTGCTGCCGCCGAGTTACGGGCGCGACACCACCCGGCGGTATCCCGTCGTGTATGCCCTGCACGGCTATTCCATCGGCGCCGAGCAATGGGCACAGGAAATCCACGTGCCGCAGACGGTCGAGGGGGCTTTCGCCAAGGGCGCCCGCGAGATGATCGTCGTGCTGCCCGATTCGAAGACCGTGCACAACGGCTCGATGTACTCGGCGTCGGTCACCACCGGCAACTTCGAAGCCTACGTCGCACGCGATGTCGTGGCCTACGTCGACGCGCACTACAGGACGATTCCCGCGCGCGAGAGCCGTGGACTGGTGGGGCACTCCATGGGCGGGTACGGCGCGAGCCGCATCGGCATGAAGCACGCCGATGTCTTCGGCAGCCTCTACATCATGAGCCCCTGCTGCATGAGCCCGCGCGGCGCCGGGCCGTCCAACCCGGCGAACGAAGCCGCCCTGGCCGCGGCGACCACGCGCGAGGAGATGGCGAAGTTGCCCTTCGGCCTGCGCACGCAGTTGGCCGTGGCATCGGCCTGGTCGCCCAACCCGGCGAAAGCGCCGCTCTACGCCGATCTGCCGTACGGCGACATGCGCGACAACGTGCTGGCCCGCTGGGCCGCCAACGCCCCGCTGGCGTTCATCGACCAGCACATCCAGGATCTGCGTCGGTATCGCGCCATCGCGATAGACGTCGGCGACCAGGACGGCCTGAAGAACGACGCGGCCCGACTGCACGCGATCCTCGACAGCTGGGACATTCCGAATACGTTCGAGGTGTATCCCGGCACGCACACGAGCCACGTGGCGTTCCGGTTCCAGGATCACGTCCTGCCGTTCTTCAGCCGGACGTTGTCGTTCGAGGTGGCATCGGGACGGTGACGCCTCCGCGCGTCGCGCGGAGCTCCCACTGGTTCACCGCGCCATCCTCGGGGTCGAGCACCTCGCCGACGCAGGTGAACCCGCACGCCACCAGCACGCGTTCCGACGCGGCATTGTCGCGGCGCGTGTGCGCACGGACGCACACCGCACCACCGGGGCCCAGCGCGAAGTCACTGAGCGCGCGGGCCGCTTCGCGCGCGTAGCCACGCCGCCGGTGAGCGGGCGCCACTCCATAGGCGATCTCGACGATTCCGTCGCCGTCCGGCGGGCCCTTGTACCCACAGCTGCCGACCTCGAGGCCCGTCGATCGTTCCACGAGACTGAAGCCGTGCGTCCAGGGGTCGGGCGGCAACGCGCGGAGGCGTGCGAGCCACGCCGGCGAGACCTCCGCCTGGTCGGCAGGCGGCATGGCCGCAATGCGGGCGAGCACGGCCTCGATGGACTCGCGCACCAGGTCGAGGCGGTCGGTTCGCAGGAACGGCAGCTCCATCGGACGCCCGCATCGTATGCCAATACGGCGTCGTCGCTCATCCGATACGTGGACGGGCACCGACGGGCCGGGCGCCGGACGCCATCGCGAGACCGACGACGATCAGCAGCACGCCGCCGGCGGCGAGGAACACCCAGTCGTAGAGGGGCACGTGCACGGGGATGTCCCGGACGTG
>JBIQIB010000255.1:0-1867 GCA_044508265.1 Acidobacteriota bacterium | reverse complement strand
GCCCCTTCGACGCCGGCGCGCAGGCTCTCGGGGAGCCGTAGCGATACGCGCCAGGTGCCGCCACCGTCGTCCTCCACCGGATCCACAACCGGCGCCACGGGCACATCGGCCTCGGCGGGTTCGACCGTGAACTCGGGGTCGCGGCCGTTGAGGCGGACGTGGACGGATCCGGGGGCGATGTCGCGAGTGATCTGCTCGGCCGCCTCGGACAGGGCTTCCAGCAGCGTCAGGCGCAAAGCGGATTCCAGCGGCGCGGTGAGCCGCTGGGCCAGCGCCTCCGCCTCGGCGCCGCCCGCGGCGGCGGCCACCCCGAGTTCGTGGCGGACGGCGTCTACATACGGCTGCAAGTCCATGGTGTCATTATGACATCATTATGACGTCATCGCAAGCGTCAGTTTGATGCGCGGCAGTAACATGGCCGGCATGCCCACGGTGCTGTGGTTTCGGCGAGATCTGCGATTGGCGGACCACCCCGCCCTGCTGGACGCCGCGCAGCACGACGGCGACGTGCTGGCCTGCTACGTGCTCGATCCGCGGCTCGCCGCGTCGGGCGCCCGCCGGTTGCACTACCTCCACCGGGCGTTGCACACCTTGCGGGACAACCTCGGCGGCAACCTGCTGGTGGTCGAGGGAAGGCCCGAGCAGCAGATACCCGCCGTGGCCGAAGCCGTCGGCGCGGCGTCGGTGCACGTCTCGCACGACCACACGCCGTTCGGGCGCCGACGCGACGACGCCGTGCGGGCCGCGCTCGGCGGCGTGCCTTTGTGCGCCACGGGATCTCCGTATCTGGTGTCACCGGGCCGGGTCACCAAGAACGACGGCACGCCGTACCAGGTCTTCACGCCCTATTTCCGGGCCTGGCGCCAACACGGCTGGCGCGCGCCCGCAGGCACCAGCGCCCGGTCGGCCTCGTGGATCACGCCGTCGAAGTCCCTCGGCCACATCGAAATACCGCACGCTCCGGATGTCGGCATCGCCGCCGGAGAACAGGCGGCACACGCACAGTGGCGGCGTTTCGTCGAGACATCGCTGCCCGCGTACGCCGACGACCGCAACCGGCCCGACCGGGACACCACCAGCCACATGTCCGCACACCTGAAGTTCGGTGCCATCCACCCCCGGACCATGGTGCTCGACCTACAGGGAGGTGCCGGGGCCGACGCGTATCTACGGCAGCTCGCCTTCCGCGACTTCTATGCCGCGGTGCTGCAGCACTGGCCGGACAGCGCCTGGCACAACTGGAACCGCGACTTCGACGCCATCGAAGTCGACGACGACGCCGAGGCACGCGCGTTGTTCGACGCCTGGAAGGCGGGCCGGACCGGGTTCCCGATCGTGGACGCGGGCATGCGCCAGCTCGCCCAGACCGGATTCATGCACAACAGGGTGCGGATGATCGCGGCGTCGTTTCTGGTGAAGGATCTGCACCTGCCCTGGCAGTGGGGCGCGCGCTGGTTCCTGGACCAGCTGGTGGACGCAGACGTGGCCAACAACCAGCACGGTTGGCAGTGGGCGGCAGGCTGCGGCACAGACGCCGCGCCGTACTTTCGCGTGTTCAATCCGACGCTGCAGGGCGCGAAATTCGATCCGGAGGGCGACTACGTGCGGCGGTGGGTTCCGGAGCTGGCCGATGTCGACGACGTGCACGATCCGGGCCTGCCGCGTCCCGAGCACTACCCCGAACCCATCGTCGACCATGCGACCGAACGGCTCGAAGCGCTGCGCCGGTACGGCCGGCTCGCCTGACCCGAGACGGCTGCATACGACGCAATGTCGTATGTCAGAATGTGGGCAGCCCGAAGCCAGCCTGATTACGAGGAGCAACCCGTGGCAAGCACCGAGGTGGACCGCAACAACGGCGTCGACG
>JBIQIB010000254.1:0-1867 GCA_044508265.1 Acidobacteriota bacterium | reverse complement strand
TGAAACGTGACGTAGGGCAGGAATGAGACGGCCACCACGGCCAGCGTCCACCGATCCCGCCGGGCGAGGTTGACTGCGCCGACAAGCGCGAGCACCGCCACCGGCCAGCCGAGCCACGGCCGGTGCCACGGACCGATGAATGTGGGGCCCAGTCGCGCGATCAGCTCATCGATGCCGGGAGACGTCGCGAGCATGTCCACGGCGGTGAAGTCGTCCTCGCCCTGGAACAGCAGGGCGTCGAGATACGCGCGCAATCCACCGGAGTCGTTCACGAGCGGGACGGCCCAGAGCAGCGAGCCGACGGCGGCGGCGATCGTCATCGCCGCGGCGATTGGCCAGCGGCCGCGCGCGATGACGGCGCCGGCAAGCCACACCAGCAGCGGCGCGGTCAGCCAGAACGTCTGCGTCCGCAGCCCCACGATGACACCGGCACCGAACGCGGCGGCCACGACCGCCATGCGCGGCTCAGCCCCGCCCTCGCGAAGCCGCGTGAGGGCGTGCACCAGCACCAACTGCACGGCGACAGCGGCAACAAGACCGGTGGCGTCCGAAAGCGGTCGGGCCGTCGTGAACCAGAACAGCGGAGATCCGATCGCGAGCGCAGCGGCAAACCACGCCGCGAGAGGGTCCTGCCGGAGGGCCTTCCACCAGCCGACCAGAATCCACGCGAACAGCGTGCCGGCGACGATGCCCCAGGACGCGAGGCCAACCGAGGCCTGCGCGGTGCGATCCCAGGCCGGTGCGATCCATCGCACCACCACCGTCGACATCTTCGCGAGTGCCACGAAGACCGGGTAGCCCGGCGGATGTGGCCGGTGCTCGACGACGTCGAAGGACTCGACGCCCAGAGCGAAGTTGATCGTATCGATGTCGCCGAGCGAATACGGCAGCGACTGGACGTGCGCGGCCAGGAAGCCGCACGCGAGCGCGGCGGTCAGGAACCGGATGCGGATAGCCACAACGAGGGGAGCGTCGTCGCGACGAACGGCGTCGACTGTGGATCAGACGGGCGTGAGTGTCAAACCCTCGTTGAGACTGCCGAGGCGGTAGCCGCGCAGGTCGACCGACACGTACCGGAAGCCTGCGGCGCGAACGCGTGCGTCGACGACGGCCGCGACCGTCGGTTCGACCAGGCGCGCGAGTTCCGACGCCGCGACTTCGATGCGCGCCACGTCGCCGTGATGACGTACCCGCACGACGCGGAAGCCGAGGTCGCGCAGGGCGTTCTCGGCCAGTTCGACGGCCCGCAGTTTCTCTTCACTGACACCGGAGTGGTACGGAATCCGCGACGACAGACATGCCGACGCCGGTTCGTCCCAGGTCGGCAGTCCGGCCCGCCGGGACAGCTCCCGAATGTCCTGCTTGGTGAGGCCCGCCTCGTCGAGCGGACTGATGACCCCGAACTCGCGCGCAGCCTGACGGCCCGGCCGATAGTCGCCCCGGTCGTCGGCGTTGCTGCCGTCGGCAATCGCGAGAAAGCCCCGATCGCCGGCCACACGGGCGAGCCGCGAGTAGAGCTCGTGTTTGCAGTGGTAGCAGCGGTCGGGTGCGTTGGCGCGGTAGTCGGGGTTCGACAATTCCGCGGTGTGGACGAACTCGTGAGCGAGGCCGAAACGCCGGGCCACATCGAGCGCCATTGCGCGGTGGCGCTCAGGGTAACTCGGACTGTCGGCAGTCACCGCGAGCGCCCGGGAGCCGATCGCCTGGCTGGCGGCCCAGGCGAGAAACGCCGAGTCGACACCGCCGCTGTACGCGATCAGTAGAGAGGGCAACGCCCGCAGTCGGGTGAAGAGTGCAGCTTCGCGATCGCGAAGCGCATCATCTCCGACAGCGGGCGCGTCGGTGGTCACTCGTCCCAGTCCTCGCC
>JBIQIB010000013.1:30503-55820 GCA_044508265.1 Acidobacteriota bacterium | reverse complement strand
TGAAGAACCATCGGGGCGAGCTGTGCGAATGCGCGCAGTCGAACGTCTTCCTCGTCCGCGATGGCGCGCTGCTGACGCCGCCGCCGGAGGCGGGACTGCTCGTGGGCATCACGCGCGGGTTCGTGATGGAGCTTGCGGCGCGGCTTGGCCTTGCCGTGCGCGAGGTGCCGCTCCACGAGGACGACCTCGCGACGGCTGACGAAGCGTTCATCACGAGCTCGACCAAAGAGATCGTGCCTGTCGTCGCCGTGGATGCGCAGCCGATCGGCGATGGGAAGCCGGGGGCCGTGACGCGGCGGCTGATAGAGGCGTTCCAGGCGGCCGTCGTCGAGCGGCTGACGTGAGGAGCGGGACGCGCGGCGACGCGTGACGGGGCGAAGATGAAAGACTGTTGGACGGCTCAGAGAGCCGTCCCTACCACTCGTCCATCGGCGGGCAGGCGCACATGAGGTTGCGATCGCCGTACGGGTTGTCAATGCGGCCCACCGCCGGCCAGACCTTCGACTGCCGCAGGTACGGCAGCGGGTAGGCGGCCTCCTCGCGCGAGTACGGCCGCTCCCACGTGTCGGCCGTGACCACCGTCGCCGTGTGCGGCGCGTGCTTCAGCACGTTGTCCCTGCCGTCGGCACGTCCGTCCACGACGGCCTGAATCTCCGCCCGGATGGCGAGCATCGCGTCGCAGAAGCGGTCGATCTCGGCCTTGTCCTCGCTCTCGGTCGGCTCGATCATCAGCGTGCCCGGCACCGGGAACGAGACGGTCGGCGCGTGGAAACCGTAGTCCATCAGCCGCTTGGCCACGTCCATCTCGTCGATGCCCGACTGCTGCTTGAGCGGACGCAGGTCGAGGATCAGCTCGTGCGCGACGCGCCCGTGCCGCCCGGTGTACAGCACGGGAAACGCCTGCTCCAGCCGCGCCTTGATGTAGTTGGCGTTGAGGATGGCGTAGCGCGTGGCCTCGGTCATCCCTTCGCCGCCGAGCAGCGAGACGTAGGCGTACGAGATCAGCAGGATGCTCGCGCTGCCCCACGGCGCGGCCGACACGGCGTGGATGCCCTGCTCGCCGCCCGCCGGCACCACGGGGTGCGACGGCAGGAAGGGCGCCAGATGGGCGGCGACGCCGATTGGCCCCATGCCGGGCCCGCCGCCGCCGTGCGGGATGGCGAATGTCTTGTGCAGGTTGAGATGGCAGACGTCGGCGCCGATGAGCGCGGGGCTGGTGAGGCCCACCTGCGCGTTCATGTTCGCGCCGTCCATGTAGACCTGCCCGCCATGCGCGTGGACGATCTCGCAGATCTCGCGGATCGCGTCCTCGTACACGCCATGCGTGGACGGATAGGTCACCATCACCGCGGCGAGGTCGCCGGCGTGCGCCTCGGCCTTCCGGCGCAGGTCGTCAACGTCGATGTTGCCCGCGTCGTCGCACGCGACGACCACGACCGACATGCCCGCCATCACGGCGCTTGCCGGGTTGGTGCCGTGGGCCGACGACGGAATCAGCACCACGCGGCGGCCGTCCTCGCCACGGGATCGGTGCCAGGCACGGATCACCATCAGGCCGGCCAGCTCGCCCTGCGCGCCCGAGTTCGGCTGCAGCGACACGGCGGCAAAGCCCGTGACGTCGCACAGCGCGCGTTCGAGCTCGCGGAAGATCTGCTGGTACCCGGCGGCCTGCTCGACGGGCACGAACGGGTGCAGCCGCGAGAAGCCGTCCCACGTGAGCGGCAGCATCTCGGCGGCCGCGTTCAGCTTCATCGTGCACGAGCCCAGCGGGATCATCGACGTGTCGAGGCCGATGTCCTTGCGTTCGAGCTGCCGGATGTAGCGCGTGAGCTGCTGCTCCGACCTGTGCGTCGTGAAGACCGGATGCTGCAGGAACGTCGAGCGGCGTCGCATCGCGTCCGGGATGACGGCTGCGGCAGCGTCTGGCACGGCCGGTGCGTCGCGGCGCGCGGCGCGCGCGAACACGCGTGCGACGTCCGCCACGTCCGCGTCCGTCGTCGTCTCGTCGAAGCTGACGCCGATGGCGCCATCGGCAAAGTAGCGCAGGTTGATCCCGTCGGCCTCTGCCTCGCGGCGGACGGCCGCGGCGTCCACGCCGCTGATGTGCAGCGTGTCGAAGTAGATGGCGTTGTGCTGCACCAGGCCGAGGCCTGTCACCGCGTCGGCCAGGGCCGCCGCCTGTCGGTGGACGCGTGTCGCGATCGTCCTGAGCCCGTCGGCGCCGTGGTAGACGCCGTAGAAGCCGGCGATGTTGGCCAGCAGGGCCTGTGCCGTGCAGATGTTCGACGTCGCCTTCTCGCGCCGGATGTGCTGTTCGCGCGTCTGCAGCGCCATGCGATAGGCGCGGTGGCCCTGCGCGTCGACCGAGACGCCGATGAGACGGCCCGGCGCCTGGCGCACGTACGCCTCGCGCGTCGCGAGGTAGGCGGCGTGCGGACCGCCGTAGCCGAGGGGCACGCCGAATCGCTGCGCCGAGCCCACCACGACGTCGGCGTCGAGTTCGCCTGGCGGCGTCAGCAGCGTGAGGGCCAGCAGATCCGCGACGACGGCCACCAGGGCCCCGGCCTCGTGCGCCGTCGCCACGAGGGGCGCGAGATCGGTGACGGCGCCGTTGCCGTCCGGATACTGGACCAGCACGCCATAGGCGTCCTCGGGCACGGCGTCGAGTACGGCCACGCGCTCGACGTGGATGTCAAGCGGCTCGGCGCGCGAGACCAGCACCTCCCACGTCTGCGGGAAGACCTCGCCGACGACGAGAAAGCGCCTGCTTGCGGCCGGCTTCCGGCTGACGCGACGCAGCAGCGTCATCGCCTCGGCGGCCGCCGTGGCCTCGTCGAGCAGCGACGCGTTGGCGACGTCCATCGCCGTCAGGTCACTCACGAGGGTCTGGAAGTTCAGCAGCGCCTCGAGTCGTCCCTGCGCGATCTCGGCCTGGTACGGCGTGTACGGCGTGTACCAGCCGGGGTTCTCGAGCACCATCCGCTGCACGACCGCCGGCAGGTGCGTGCCGTAGTACCCCATCCCGATGAACGACCGCGCGACGACGTTGCGCCGCTCGATCGCGCGCAGCCTGGTGAGGAACGTCGCCTCGTCTTCGGCGGGCGGCTCGGTGAGCGGGCCCTGGCGCCGGATCTGCGGGGGCACGACGTCGTCAATCAGGGCGTCGAGCGAGGCGACGCCCAGGGCCGCGAGCATCGCGTCGCGATCGTCGGGACGGGGACCGATGTGCCGGCCGGCAAACGAGGCAGTGGACTGTTGTGTCATGTAGTACTTACGCGACCTGCGGCGGATCGGTCAGCCGACGTGTGCCGTGTAGGCGGCGGCGTCGAGCAGCGCGTCGAACTGGGTCGGGTCGGCGACCTTGAGGCGAATCAGCCAGGTCGCGTGCGGTTCGGCGTTGACCGTCTCGGGCGCGCTCGACACGGCGTCGTTCACCGCCACGACCTCGCCGGCCACGGGCGAGAAGAGCTCCGACACCGCCTTCACCGACTCGATGGTGCCGAAGACCTCACCGGGCGCGAGCACGCGGCCGACGTCCGGCAGTTCGACGAACACCACGTCGCCCAGCTGCGCCTGGGCATAGTCGGTGATGCCCACGTCGGCGTGCTCGCCGTCGCGGCGCACCCACTCGTGATCGCGTGTGTACTTCAGGTCATCGGGATAGGCCACGGCTAGCTCCTTGGACGCTTGTAGAACGGCATCGGCACCACGCGTGCCGCGGCACGGCGGCCGCGCACCTCGACCTCCACGGCGTCGCGATCGGCCAGCTCCGTCGGCACGTACGCCATGGCGATGTTCTTCTTCAGGAACGGCGTCCGGGTGCCGCTCGTGACGACGCCGACAGGACTCCCGTCGACGACGACCGGATACCCGTGACGCGCGATGGCGCGGTCGTCAGCCATCTCGAGCCCCACGAGCGTGCGCGGCGCGCCTTCCGCCTTCTGGCGGCGCAGCACCTCGGCGCCGATGAACGGCTCGGACTTCTTCCAGCCGACGACCCATCCGAGGCCCGCCTCGAGGACCGACGTCGTGTCATCCATGTCGTTGCCGTAGAGGCGCATGCCGGCTTCGAGCCGGAGCGTGTCGCGGGCGCCGAGGCCGGCAGGCAGGATGCCTGCGTCACGGCCCTCCTCGAGAATCGCCTGCCAGACGCGCGGCGCCTCGGCCGGCGGCACGAACACCTCGAACCCGTCCTCGCCGGTATAGCCCGTGCGCGACACGGTGCCGCGGACGCCGGCGATCTCGCCGTGATCGAAGCGGTAGTACTTCAGGTCGGCGAGCTCCACGCCGGTGAGCGGCTGGAGGATGGCAGCGGCCGCCGGGCCCTGCAGCGCCAGGAGCGCATACCGCCGGCTCGCATCCACCATCACCGCATCGTCGAACGCGGCCAGGTGGCTGCGGATCCACGCGGCATCCCTGGCGATGTTGGCGGCGTTGACGACGAGCAGGAAGTGGTCGTCGGCCAGCCGGTAGACCAGGATGTCGTCGACGAAGGTGCCCTCGGGCGTGGCCAGCACCGAGTACTGGATCTGGCCCACTTCGAGCCGGGAGGCGTCGTTTGTCGAAATCGTCTGCACGGCGGCGAGCGCGTCGGCGCCGGCGATCTCGATCTCGCCCATGTGGCTGACGTCGAACAGCCCGGCGCGCTCGCGCACGGCCAGGTGCTCCTGCGTGATGCCTGTGTACTCGACGGGCATGTGCCAGCCGCCGTACGGCACCATGCGGGCCTTCAGGGCGAGATGCGTCGTGTGCAGTGGGGTCGTCTGGAGAGTGCTGTCGTCGGCCATGTGCCTCGAGCGTGCCAGGCACTGTGCCCTGCGCGTCAGGCAGGCGGTGCCGCAACCGTGACACCGTACTATGCCGGTGCAGAAGGGTCAACGGCCGGCCCCGCCCGCCATCCGCCGCATGGAACCGCCCGCTGCCTAGGTCTCGGGAACGGCCGTGCCCTTGATCTTGATGTTCCTGAAGTGGACCGTGTTGCCGTGGTCCTGGAGGAGGATGTGCCCGCTGTCGGCCTCGCCGAAGCCCGGGTAGATCTCGTACTTGCTGATCGCCACCAGGCGGCGGAACTCGTCGCTGCCGCGCTCGAACTCGAGCAGCTTCGTGCCGTTGAGCCAGTGCTCGACCTTCCGTCCGCTGGACACGATGTGCGCGGTGTTCCACTCGCCGACAGGGCGGACCGGCTTGTCGGCCGGCGCGGCGATCATGTCGTACAGGCTGCCCAGCGTACGGTTGCCGTCGCGCCCCATCTTCGCGTCCGGATGCTCCGCGTCGTCGAGGAGCTGGAACTCGAGGCCGATGGCCGAGCCCCGGCCGGGCGTCCCGAGCTTCTCGGTCACGAAGTACTTGATCCCGCTGTTGGCCCCAGGCGTGAGCTTGAAGTCGACCTTGAACTCGAAGTCGCCGTACTCGTCCACCGTGACGATGTCGCCGCCGTGCGCGGCCTCTCCGCCGCCCGATTCGAGCACCACGAGGGCGCCATCGCGCACTTCCCATCCCTTGTCCGGGAACGTCTCGGCATGGGCGTTGCGCCATCCGGCCGTGCTCACGCCGTCAAACAGCAGGCGCCAGCCGTCGGCCTCCTCGTCGGCCGTGAGGGTATTGGGCGCCGGCGCCGGGGCAGGCGCCGCCGCGCCGGCGTCCGGCTCGGCGACAGCCGCCTCTTCTGCAGCCGAGCCCGCGTTGCAGGCAGACATCACCAGTGCGCCGGCAAGCACGAGGCCGGCGGGAATGAGGACGCTATGCATTCGTTGAGTCATGGACCACGCTACTCCCGGCGCCGGTGGCAGGCCCTGCTGCTTCCCGCGCGCCCACAGACCTGATTGGAGGCGCCAGTCTACCGCGACAGGACACCTGCCGGGGAGCAGGCGCGGCAACGCCACGCCCCGGACGGCTTGACTCGACAGGCCCGGCGGGCTATGCTCGGTACCAAGTACCATGTACACGGCACAGACTCACGGGCTCCGGCCCGGCATCCGTCATTCCTACGACACGCGGGTCCGGATCTTTCCGACACGCGGTCGACGGCTGCTCTGAGATTCTGTTGGCGGTCGGACCGCGCCAGCCGTCGACACCCCTTCCAAACCAGATTTAACAACCCGGATTGAACGCCGCTCGCAGTGCGCCTTCCAGCGCGTGCGGCCGTGGCGTTCGTGAACGTGTTCCACACCACACGTCAAAGGAGTGTTCCATCATGAACAACCCGTATCACGTCCTGGCGTGTCTCACCGGTCATCCCGACGCATCGTCGCTCGCCGAGGATCTGACGCGCTGGCACGACCGCATGGTCAACCATGT
This sequence comes from Acidobacteriota bacterium, assembly GCA_044508265.1. Lineage (GTDB taxonomy): Bacteria > Acidobacteriota > Vicinamibacteria > Vicinamibacterales > Vicinamibacteraceae > JAEZDP01. The sequence continues at coordinate 49,523 of JBIQIB010000013.1, read as the reverse complement.
GCGCCGCTACGGCGCTGACACCACCTGCTGTTCCGACGACGATGACTGCCCGCGCGAGGAGGCCACGCAGTTGTGGGCCGCCGCACGGCGTGTCTTCGGCGATCAGGCTGCACAGCTCCGGTTCCTGTCTGCTCAGGCGACCGGCGGTGCGTCGTGAGCGAACCTCCGCTCCGATTGCCACGACCAGCAACACTGCAGCACGACATCGAGGCGACGCGGCTCGTCGCCCACACCTGCAGCCGCCTGCCCGTGCCGTTCTGGCAACGGCGATTCGCGGCGCGCGCATTCGGCGCTCCGACGCTCCCTCCTGTCGATCGCGACTGGAGCGGCGGGGCGTCGGTGCGGCGGCTGCGGCTCGGTGAGCCCCTGTTCGTGCTGCAGACCTCGGCCGCCCTGTGGGCGCTGTCTCCGGGCGGCCGTCACGACCTCGAGGAGGTGTGGGAGGCCCTCGACAGCCTCGACGGCGCCGTCGGCCGCACCTTCATCGGCGTCCTGGGCGTCGTGTGCGACTCGCAGGTCGGCCATCCCGCACCGCTCCTCTCCACCCCGAATGTCCCTGGGCGCCCGGAGCCCATGGTCGGCGTCGTCTCGTGGATCGACGCGGCCGCCGTTTTCGAGGATGGCCTCGCCTTCCTGAACTCGCGCCTCGTCCGCGCGAAGCTGTCGATGGCCGTGCAGTCGCTGCACCTGCTGCACAGCGAGTGCTGCACTCCCGCCACCAACACCTCCCACGACTGAACGCGCTGCACCTGATTCAGCGTCCGGACGCCGCCGGATTCCTGCCGGCGGTCTGCGCGCTCGGCGCCGGCATCGGCGCGTCATGGACCATCGCCGTGCCTTGACGGCCCGAGGCCGGATACGCCTCCGACGCCTTGCCTGTCGGTGCGGCGTTCGACGACCCGTCAACAGCCGTGCGATCTGCTGCTGCTCCATCGCCGTCGTTCCGCGCCACCCCGCCGGCCGTGCGCCTCCCGGGACGTGTCCCATACGCGAGGTGCGCCTGCAGCGTGTGGTAGCTGATGTCGAGCACCCGGCAGGCTTCACGCTTGTTCCCGCGCGACTGCGCCAGGACGAGACGCGCGTAACGGCTCGCCCATGCCCGCAGCGTGTGGTCCTGGTCGTACGGCGACGGGGCCAGCACCTCGTGATAGCGCCCGACCACCGACTCCGGCAGATCGCCGATGTCGATCGCGTCAGTAGCCGCCAGCGTCACCGCTCGCTCGATCACCCGTTCGAGCTCGCGGACGTTTCCCGGCCACTCGTGGACGATCAGGGCGTCTCGCGCGCGTGCCGTGAGCCGATACCGCCGGCCTTCGCCGTAGCGCGCGAGGAACCGCTCCGCAAGGAGCGGGATGTCCTCGCGGCGGGCGCGCAGCGGCGGCACGGTGATCTCGACGGCGTTCAGGCGATAGTACAGGTCGCGTCGGAACGTGCCCGCCATGATGGCGCTGCTGAGGGGCCTGTTGGTCGCGGCGATGATGCGTACGTCGAGCTGGCGCATGCCATGCCCGCCCACACGCTCCACCGCAAGGTCCTGGATGGCGCGCAGCAACTTCGCCTGCGCCGCTGACGACAGGTCGGCGACCTCGTCGAGAAAGAGCGTGCCGCCATCGGCCATCTCGAACTTCCCGCGGCGCCCGCGCACGCCTGTCGCCGTGCGCTCCTCGATGCCGAACAGCTCGGCCTCGATGAGCGACTCGACGATCGCCGCGCAGTTGACGGCGACGAAGGGGCCTCGTCGCCTGGCGCTCAGCGCGTGGACCCGGCGCGCGACGAGTTCCTTGCCCACGCCACTTTCCCCTTCGATCAGGACACTGAACGAACGCGACGCCACGCGGCCGATGCGCTCGTGCAGCCGGCGGATGGCATCGCTCCTGCCCACGATGCCCCCTCCCGCCCCTGCCAGCTCCGCCCCATCGTCCGTTGCGACGGACTGCGGCCGGCGGACGAGCCGCGGAACGAAGCGTGACACGAGATGGAGGGCGGCCTGGACGTCGGGCTCGGTGAGCCGCTCCGGCGGCCATGCCGCGAAGCGCACGCCGTTGTCGGCCTGCAGCGTGACGCGGGACGGGCCGACGGTACTCGGCTCACCATCCTCGGAGTCGAGGATTCGCAGCGTCGAGAGCCCGCACATCTGCGCGGTGAGCAGTTCGGCCTGATCGATCCCGTCCGCCGTGTCGTGCAGGACCAGCGTGACCAGGATCTCGAGCAGGCGGTCGAGGCTCGCCTGGTGCGCGGCCCTGCCTGGCATCGTCATGACGGGTCGGTCGTTCATCAGACTCTCATCCTCACGGCAGACCGGCTGCCGTCACCTTCCCCTTCAAACCAGGTACCGTCCCGAACCGTCGTCGATTCGACCGCATGCCGGCGAATCCACCCGGACCGGTTCCTCCGTGCGCGGACCCGCGCCATGGTGTGTAGCTACTACTCACGACTGGCGCGGCCCGGCGTCCCCTCCCACATCAGGCCGCTTTCGTAGATCACGGCGTGGCGGCTGATGCGATGCACCCAGCAGCGGACGACGAATGCCTGCCGCGGCCGTTCGGCACCGCCGGCCCGATCGCGGTAGCGCACGACCAGCGTGCGGCCCGGCCGCAGGGCGGCGGGACCACGAATGCAGACGCCGCCCGGTGAGGCGTCGATGATCTCGACGGCCCGCACACCCGGCACGCTGACGTTCAGCCCCTCCGGGATCTCGCCGGCAGGCCATCGCGCGACGTGGCGGCGCTCGCCCAGGATGAAGTCGGACACGTCAACACCCTTCCCATGTGGCCGTGCGGTCGTCGAGACACAGCAGCCGCCAGCGTTGCGTGGTGCCAAGCACGCGGATCGCGTACTGCCGTTCGTCGGGTCCGGCGACGTAGATGGAGCCCGAGGACGCGGTGCGCCGCGGCGTGAAGACGATCAGGGCCGACACACCGAAGCGCACAGGAGCCTCGCCGGCCGAGAGCGTTCCGGCCTGGTCTGTCGTCGGCACGGTGCGCACTATCGCGAGCCGCGCCTGGCCTTCGCGGAATGCCGGACGTGGAGGCGCAACCGCGCGATCCACGCCGGCGGCGATCTCGGCCACCTTGACGCCGTTGCCGTTGCCGTCCTCGAACTCCTCCAGCACGTCGCCCGGCTCGCCGACGGTCAGACGGATGCCTCGCGCGGTCCCGGTCGTTCTGGCACGGCGCGCCACCTGCTGGAGATCGTGCAGGAGCATGCGGGCCGCCTCCCGTCCTGCCTGACGCTGCCGCAGGTCGTGCAGGGCCCGGAGGCCACTCACGCCGACGCCCAGCACCAGTGCCGCCACGATCAGGATCTCCAGCATCGAGAACCCGGCGGCCGACCGGGTCACGCTCGACGTCTGCAGGCGGGGCCATCCGCCGGCCCGACGCGACTCGGACGAGGGCCCCGCCGGCATGGTCATGACTGGGTCTGTGCAGGACGCGCGGCGCCCTTGCCGACCGTGAGCAGCGGTCGCAGTCGCAGGAACGCCTTCTCGCCGATGCCCTTCACCTGCATCAGGTCTTCGAGCTTCGCGAAGGGGCCGTTCTTCTCGCGGTGCTCGACAATCCGGCGCGCCATTGCCGGCCCGATGCCGGGCAGCGCCTCGAGCTGCGCGGGCGTCGCGGTGTTGAGATCGACGAGGTCGGTTGCCGCGGGACGCGCAGGCGCCTCCTGGACGACGGCGGGAGGCACGGCGGCGCTGGCCGCGGCGGCGGGTGTCAGGAACGCACCAAAGAACATCAGAATCACCAGGCTCTTCATCATTGGCCTCCTTGGCTCCACGCGTACGGCGGTGGCACTGCCGGGGATCGGCACGCCCGCTTGGTGCGGAGATACGGCCACTCCGTACGCACGGTGGTCTGGAGCAAGGGGCGGGCCAGTCGGGCCGCCGGGCGCAGATACGTCAGAACGTGCTGACCTGTCGGGAGTTGTGGACCGAACGTGCCCGCGGCGCCATGCTGCGTGCGTGGCGCGATGGCAAGGCCGGTTGACGCAGCGTCAACCAGCGATGCGCAGGCGCGTCGGTCGATGCGAGGCGAGAGGAGCCGCGGCGGTCACTCCGCCGCTGCCGACAGGGCGATCACCGCGGCGAGTGCGCACGCAGAGCCGACCGACATGACGCGGCAGGGTTGGAGTGCAGGAGGTGATGGGCGGGAGTGACGAGGAACGCGCGACGCCGGTCGAAAGGCGGGGGGACTGCCCGTCGATGTCGGTCGGGACCGGCGCCACGCGCGACACTCACGGAGCAAGAGCATTGCCAGCCGCGCGGCCGAGGCTTCCGACGTTTCCGCGCTGACCGGAGGTGCGCGCGTCCGCGCACGTCCCGGTCGCGTCAACCGGCGGGGGCGAATGGCAGCGGGAGTTGCGGTCGTCCTGCCGGCCTGTCAGCCGGCCGCGACGGCGCCCTGCGTACGCGCCCACTCGACGGTGGTGCGCAGGCCCTCTTCGAGGTCCACGATCGGCCGGTAGCCGAGGAGCCGCTCGGCCTTGCTGATGTCGGCGAGCGAGTCGCGGACGTCGCCGGTCCGCGGCTCGGCGTACGTGGGCGCGATGTCGGTGCCGACGATCCGCTGCAGCGTGGTCCAGAGATCGTTCAGCGAGATGCGATGAGCGGTCGCGACGTTGATCACTTCACCGCTCACGTCCGTGTCGGCGGTCGCGGCGCGCAGCACGCCGTCCACCACGTTGGCCACGAAGGTGAAGTCGCGGGTCTGCTCGCCGTCGCCATGGACGGTCGGCGATCGGCCCTCGAGCGCGTGACGGACGAACAGCGAGATGACGCCCGAGTACGGCGACGACGGGTCCTGACGCGGGCCGAAGACGTTGAAGTAGCGGATGGTCACGGTGGACAGGCCGTACAGCGACGTGAACATCTGCATGTACTGCTCGGCGACCAGCTTCTGGAGGGCATAGGGCGACAGCGGCGCGGTGGGCATGTCCTCGCGCTTCGGCAGCGTCGCGCTGTTGCCGTACGCCGAGGAGCTGCCCGCGTACACGACGCGGGCCACACCGGCGTCGCGCGCCGCGACGAGCACGTTCAGCGCGGCGTCGATGTTCGCCCTGTTCGAGGTGATGGGATCCTGCACCGACCGGGGCACCGACGGGATGGCGGCCTGGTGCAGCACGATGTCCACGCCGTCGACCGCCTGCCGCGCGACGTCGAGGTCCGCGAGATCGCCTTCGATGAACTCGACGTCGGATACGTGAGCCAGGTTGGCACGATGACCCGTGACCAGGCTGTCGACGACGCGGACGCGCTCGCCGCGTGCGCGCAGCGTCTCGACCATGTGCGACCCGATGAACCCTGCGCCCCCCGTGACCAGATAGTGAGCCATGCGCCTCCGGCACCGCGCCTCGCGCGTGCGCTGTCCTCTGTTTCGATGAAGTGTGGCCGTCGACCGATAAGCCGAATTCTGTCGGCGTCCCGCGAACGGGCCGCCGTGACGATCATTCCTCTGGGACCGGCATTACTGACGGCCTCGAGCAACCTACCCGGAGGCTTCGGACGGGCCGTCCTCGAGCGCCTCCCTATTTGGTCTTGCTCCGTGCGGGGTTTTGCCTGCCACGTCCGTTACCGGCCGCGCGGTGCGCTCTTACCGCACCATTTCACCATTGCTTGCCCGCCCGAAGGCGGACGTCAGCTGTGTATTTTCTGTGCCACTGTTCCGTCGGGTCGCCCCGCCCGGGGATTACCCGGCGCACTGCCCTGCGGAGTTCGGACTTTCCTCCAGCCCGCCCGTGTCGCCACGAGCCTGGCCAGCGACCGTCTGGTCGACTGCCACCTCGCAATGATAACAGCCCACCTTCCCTCCTCCTTTCCTCTTTCCTCCTTTCCTCCACTCCTCGTCCTCCCTTCCTCTTTCCTCCCTTCCTCCGCTCCTCGTCAGCTGCTACCCGTCAACCTCCTGCGAGATGTTGTACTGCTCCAGCTTCTTGTACAGGTTGCTGCGCGGCGTGCCGATCACTTCGGCCGTCCGCGAGATGTTCCAGTTGTGCTCGCGCAACTTGTCGACGAGGAACTCGCGCTCGGCCTGCTCCTTGAACTCGCGCAGCGTCGTGGGCTTCGGCGGGGCCGGCGGCGGCTGCGGCCCGGAAGCCTCCGGCGTCGGCATCTCGATGGCGCCGACATCGGTGGCCGGCGGGGCCGGGGGCGCCGCGGCTGCGTGGCCGGACGAGGCGGCTGGCACCGGCATCTGCGCCTGCACGAGCGGCTGGACGTCGCTGGCGTCAATGGGATCGCGCGGCGCCATGATCAACGCCCGTTCGACGGCATTGCGCAGTTCGCGGATGTTGCCGCGCCATGGCTGCTGCTGCAGGAGCTCGATGGCGGCGGGTGTGAACCGCCGCGACCGTCCGCCTTCCGCCGCGAACAGCTCCGTGAAGTGCCGGACGAGCGCCGGGATGTCCTCGCGCCGCTCGCGCAGCGGCGGCACGTGGATCGGAATCACGCTCAGGCGGAAGTACAGGTCTTCGCGGAAGGTGCCGTCGGCAATCGCCGCCTGGAGGTCCTTGTTGGTGGCGGCGATGACGCGGACGTCCACCTTCAGCGTCCGCTGCGACCCGAGGCGCTCCACCTCGCCTTCCTGCAGCACCCGCAGCACCTTGGCCTGCGTCTTCGGGCTCATGTCCCCGACTTCGTCGAGGAAGATCGTTCCCTGATCAGCGAGTTCGAACTTGCCGATCTGCCTGTCGGCGGCGCCGGTGAAGCTGCCCTTCTCGTGGCCGAAGAGCTCGCTCTCGATCAGCTCCTCGGGGATGGCCGCGCAGTTGACCTGCACGAAGCGTTCACGGGCGCGCCGGCTGTTGCGGTGGATGGCGCGCGCGACGAGCTCCTTGCCGACGCCGCTCTCGCCAAGGACGAGGACGGTGGCATTGGTCGGCGCGGCGCGCTGCACGGCGTCGAACACCTGGCGCAGCGCCGGGCTGTCGCCGATGATGTTGTATCGCGCGTCTTCCGCCCCTCGAAGCCGCCGGTTCTCCTGCTCCAGGCGGCTCGCGTTGAGCGCGTTGCGAATGGTGAGGAGCACCCGCTCGGACGAGAGCGGCTTCTCGATGAAGTCGATGGCGCCAAGCCGCGTGGCCTCGACGGCGGTCGCGACCGTGCCGTGGCCCGAGATCATCACCACAGGCAGCGACTCGTCGAGCTCGCGCATGGCGGCCAGCACTTCGAGCCCGTCCATGCCGGGCATCTTGATGTCGAGGAAGACCAGGTCGGGGGCGTCCTGCCGCACGCGTGACAGGCCCTCCTCGCCGGTGGCCGCCAGCACGCAGCGGTAGCCTTCGTACTCCAGAATCATCCGCAGGCTCTCGCGGATGCTCGCCTCATCGTCTATGACCAGAATGCGTGCACTCACCCCGACAGCATAGATCGGCGGCGACGGCCGCCCGGTCGTGTGGCGGCGCGAGGGGCTCACGTGGCTGCGCGAGCGATCACTCGTGTTCGGCGAGCAGGGCGAGCAGCGCGGCCTCGTCGAGCACCGGCACCTCGAGCGCGCGCGCCTTCTCGAGCTTGCTGCCGGCGTCATGCCCGGCGACGACGAAGGAGGTCTTGCGGCTGACAGACCCGGCGACCTTGGCGCCCAGCGCGGCCAGCCGGTCGCTGGCCTCGTCGCGCGTCATGGCCTCGAGGCTGCCCGTGAGGACCACGGTCTGGCCCTGCAGGGGACGACGTGCCGGGGAGGCACCTTCCGGCAGGGGCGTGCCGAACGACACCCCCGCCTTGCGGAGGCGCGCCAGCAAGGCGTGGGTCTCGGGGGCGTCGAAGAACCGGCGGATCGACGCGGCGACGATGGGCCCGATGTCGGGCACGGCCTGGAGCTGCTCCACATCGGCGGCGGCGACGGCGTCCACGGTACCGAAGGCCTCGGCCAATGCCTGCGCGCCGCGCTCACCGACGTGCCGGATACCGAGCCCGAAAAGCAGCCGCCACACCTCGTTGTCGCGGCTCCTGGCGATCTCCGCGAGGAGCGCACGCGCGCTCTTCTCGCCGAAGCGGCGGACCTCGGTGCGCTCCTCGGTGCCGGAGGCGCCGTCGGGCGAGGTGACCTTGCGGCGTACCGTCGCCGAGAACGTCTGCGCGGCCAGCGTCGGCTCGTCGAGCGAGAGGTAGAGGTCGGCGAAGTCGCGGACGAGACCGTCGCCGACGAGCTTGTCGACGAGCGCCTCCCCCAGGCCTTCGATGTTCATCGCGCGTCGGGATGCGAAGTGCAGGAGGCTTCGGCGCAGGCGGGCCGGGCAGCTGGCATTCAGGCATCGCCACACCACCTCGCCTTCCGGACGTTCGAGCGTGCTGCCGCACGCCGGACACGTCGTGGGCATCACGAAGCGCCGCTCCTTGCCGGTCCGCCGGCTCTCGATCGGCTTGACGATCTTCGGGATGACGTCGCCGCCCTTCTCGAGCAGCACGTAGTCGCCGATCCGGATGTCCTTGCGGCGCACCTCCTCCTCGTTGTGCAGCGTCGCGTACTGGATCGTGGACCCGGCGAGGGTGACCGGCTCGAGCACCGCGAGCGGCGTGACGGCGCCCGTGCGGCCCACCTGGACGTCGATGCGCACGAGGCGCGTCGTGGCCTGCTGCGCGGGAAACTTGAAGGCTGTGGCCCAGCGCGGGAACTTCGACGTCGCCCCGAGCGCGGCGCGTTCGGCGCGCGCGTCCACCTTGATCACCACGCCGTCGGTCTCGAACGGCAGCGCGCGGCGTGCCTCTTCCCACTCGGCGCAGAACGCCTTCACCTCGGCGATGCCCTCGCAGACGCGATAGTGGGATTCGACGGGCAGCCCCCAGGCCGACAGCTGCGCGAGCGTCGCCTGGTGCGTCTCGGGCAGGCGCGACGCGGCGTCGGGCGTGGCCGAGACGAGCTGATAGCAGTACGCGCTCAGGCCGCGGCGGGCCACTTGCCTGGCATCGAGCTGGCGCAGCGCCCCGGCGGCCGCGTTGCGGGGGTTGGCAAAGAGCGGCTCGCCCGCCGCCTCGCGCTGCTCGTTCATGCGCGCGAAGGCGGCACGCGGCAGGAAGACCTCGCCGCGCACCTCGAAACGTCCGTCGGCCTCCCCGCGCAGCCGGAGCGGAATTGCCCGGATGGTGCGTACGTTGGCGGTGACCTCTTCGCCTTCGACGCCATCCCCCCGCGTGACCGCGCGGACGAAGCGGCCGTCCTCGTAGGTGAGTGCGATGCTGAGGCCGTCGATCTTCAGCTCGGCGACGTAGGTCACGGGCTGGTCGCCCCGCCCGAGCGCCTTGCGGACGCGCTCGTCAAAGGCGTCGAGTTCCGCGGCGTCGTACGTGTTGTCGAGGCTGAGCATCGGCTCCGCGTGGCGAGCCGTCGTGAAACCCTCGACGGGGCGTCCGGCGACGCGCTGCGTCGGAGAGTCGGGCGTGACGAGGTCGGGATGCTCGGCTTCCAGGGCCTGCAGTTCCGCCACGAGCGCGTCGAACTCTGCGTCCGAGATCTCGGGCGCGTCGTGGACGTAGTACCGCTCTTCGTGGTGGCGGATCTGCGTGCGGAGCGCGTCGATGCGGTCGGCGGGATCAGCCATGCGTGGCAGGGACGTCTCTCCGAGACGTCCGGCTCGTGCTTCGGGGCGTCCGTTCTCCACACAAAGCCCTCGGCACTGCGGGGTTCGTGGAGCGGCGGCGGTGTCGGCGCGTCACGGCGGGAGCGGGGTTCGTGGAAGAGGGACGGCTCGGTACCAGGACGGCTCGGCACGTCACAAGGACGGATCAGCGCAAGGACTCAGCACAAGGACGGCTCGGAGAGCCGTCCCTACCGAAACCGTCCCTACCGAAGTCGTCCCTACCGATCGCGGGCGAGGACGAAGTCGGCGAGGCCCATCAGCGCCTCCCGCTCACGGCTGACCGGGAACAACCCGAGCTGCCGGCGTGCCTGCTCCGCGTACTCGTTGGCGCGACGCACCACCTCCGGGATGATCTCGTACTCCCGCAGCAGGCTCACCAGCTGGCGCCAGGCCTCGGCGGCCATGTCGTCGCCGCGCGCCACCTGCTCCATCAGCGGCCGCGCTTCGGTCTCGGCCACCTGCCGCAGCAGGATCAGGGGCAGCGTGACCTTGCCCTCACGCAGGTCGCCGCCGATCGGCTTGCCGAGCGCCTCCTGGTCGGCCGTGTAGTCGAGCAGGTCGTCGACGAGCTGGAACGCCACGCCGAGGTTGAAGCCGTAGTCCCAGAGTGCCTGCTGCTGCTCGGCGTCGGTCGCGCCAATCATGCCGCCCATCCGCGCCGAGCCGGCAAACAGGTACGCCGTCTTGCGCCGGATGATGTCGAAGTAGTCGTCCTCGGAGATGTCGAGGTCGCCGTTCTTGGTGAGCTGGTAGAGCTCGCCTTCAATCATCTTGAGCGTCACGTCGCACAGCACGCGCAGGATGTCGACGCGGTCGTAGGTCAGCGCCATGCCGAGCGACTTGATGTACAGGTAGTCGCCGAGCAGGACCGTGATGTCGTTGCCCCACCGCGAGTGCACGGCCAGCCGTCCGCGGCGCAGGTCGGAGTCGTCGATGATGTCGTCGTGGACGAGCGTCGCGGTGTGGATGAACTCGATCACCGACGCGTACAGCACGGCCATCTCGCCGGTGGTGTCGCCGGCGAGGCGCGCCGCCATCAGCATGACGGCGGGACGGACCCGCTTGCCGCCGCTCTGCTGCAGGTACCGGCCGATCTCGGGGATCAGCTCGACACGCGAGTCGATGTGGCGCAGGAAGGCCTGGTCGACGCGCTCGAGGTCGGCCCGGATCGGTTCGAACAGCTGCGCGAGGTCGGGCGGGGAAGATGAGTGCTGCACGTCGGAAACCCCGGGAATCTCAACACATTGCGGTATGGGTGTCAACGCGACCCATCATGTGGCGGCGCTCGTCCGCGCTCCGAAGAGCGCGTCGAAGTTGGCGGTGGTCAGCGCGGCGACCTCCGCGGGTGGCAGCTCCCACAGTTCGGCCAGCGTCTCGGCCACACGGACCACCAGCGCCGGCTCGTTCCGCTTGCCGCGGTGCGGCACCGGCGCGAGATAGGGGCTGTCCGTCTCGATGAGCACGCGGTGGTGCGGCGCCGCCGCCGCGACCTCCCGGAGCGCCTCGGCGCGCGGGAACGTGACGATCCCCGAGAACGAGAGGTGGAATCCGAGTGCGAGCGCGGCCTCGGCCAGCGTCGCATCTCCCGTGAAGCAGTGAAAGACGCCGCCGACCTCGGCGGCCCCTTCGTCCCTCAGGACGGCCACCGTGTCGGCATCGGCCTCGCGCGTGTGGATGACGAGCGGCAGGCGCCGCGCGCGCGCCAGACGCACCTGGGCGGCGAGCACCCGGCGCTGCACGTCGCGCGGCGCGAAGTCGTAGTGATAGTCGAGGCCGACCTCCCCCACCGCGCAGCCGTCCACCTCGTCGAGCGCCTCGCCGACGAGCGACGGCACGCCCTCGACAGGACCGCAGGCTGCCGCGCGGTGCGGATGCACGCCGGCCGTGAAGCGCAGCGCCGGCCACGCCTCGCGCAGGCGCGCGACGCTGTCACGCTCCGCGCGATCGCCGGCGTCGATGATGCACAGGGCGCCGGCAACGCCGGCCTGTCGCGCGCGGGTCACGACGTCGGCGAGATCGTCGCGGAACTCGTCGCCGGCCAGATGACAGTGCGAGTCGATCATCGCACGTCGGTGCCGGGCGCGGGCGGCACGTCGAACGACAGCAGCTGCACGCCGCCGTCGGCCTCGGCGGCCAGCACCATGCCGTGCGAGACGAGCCCCATCATCGGCCGCGGCTTCAGGTTAGCGACGAAGACGATCGTGCGGCCCGTGATCTCCTCCGGCGTGTACGACTCGGCCAGGCCCGCGAGAATGGTGCGCTCGGTGGACGGCGAGTCCTGCACCGTCAGCTTCAGCAGCTTCTTCGACTTCGGTACACGCTCGGCGGCAAGCACCTTGCCGACACGCAGCTGCACCCTGGCGAAGTCGCCGATCTCGATGACGTCTCCCGCTGCCGCGTCGGTGTCGGGCGCTGGTGTGGCTGCCGAGGGGGCTGCCGCCGCTGGTGCGGGCGGCGCCGGCTGCTGCGCCGTCGCTGCCGCCGGCGCGTCGGCGGTGCCGCGCGCGGCCGGCTCTGTTGGTGTCGTGTCAGGCGAAGTACTCACATGCATCTCCGTCGATCGTGTGTCGGGGGCTCGCTCCGGCCCATTGTCAGAGCGCGGCCACAGCGGGTCGCCCTTCAGCAGCTGACGCGTCCCCTCGTTGCGCCAGGCGCCGTCGGCATCGAGACGCAGCGGCGCCGCCGACGCGACGCCGAGGCGTTCGAGCAGACGCGCCGAGGCGCCGGGCATGATGGGCTGCAGCAGCGTGGCAGCCACGCGCACGCTCTCGGCCGCGGTGAACAGCACCTCGTCGAGAGCCTGCGCCTGGTCGTCCTGCTTCGCGAGCACCCAGGGCTGCTGCTCGGCGATGTACTCGTTGGTCGCGTCAATCAGGCGGAACACGACGGCAGCCGCCTGGTGCAGCGCGTACTGGTCCATGGCGGTGCGATACAGCGCGAGCACCTCACTGGCCAGCGGCGCGAGCCGTCCGCCGCTCCCTGACGGTGACAGGGCACCCGCACGATACCGATGCGCCATCGCGGTCACGCGGCTGGCCAGGTTGCCGAGGTTGTTTGCGAGGTCGGCGTTGTAGCGCTCTTCGAGGCGGTCGAACGAGAAGTCGCCGTCGGCGCCGTAGGGGATCTCCTTCACGAGGTACAGGCGCAGCGCGTCGACGCCGAAGCGCGCAGCGGCTTCGAGCGGCTCGACGGCGGTGCCGAGCGACTTGCTCATCTTCTCGCCGCGCAGGTGTACCCACCCGTGGCCGAACACCTGCCGCGGCAGCGGCAGACCGGCACTCATCAGCATCGCGGGCCAGATGACGCAGTGGAACCGCGTGATGTCCTTGCCGATCACGTGCAGGTCCGCCGGCCACCACCGCTGGAACAGCCCGTCGTCGCTGCCGTAGCCCACCGCCGACGCGTAGTTGATCAGCGCGTCGAACCACACGTACACGACGCTCGACGGATCCGAAGGCAGGGGGATGCCCCACGACTGCCCGGCCCGGCTGATCGAGATGTCGTCGAGCCCGCCCTCGAGGAGCCGCAGGATCTCGTTGCGCCGCACCTCGGGCTGGACGAATCCGGTGTGCGCGCGCACGTGGGCGAGCAGGCGGTCACGATACGCAGAGAGCCGGAAGAAGTGGTTGCGCTCGCGGATCCAGTCGGGCTTGGTGCGATGAATCGGGCACAGGCCGTCGACGAGATCCTTCTCCTGCTTGAACGCCTCGCACGAGACGCAGTACCACCCTTCGTAGTCGGCCTGGTACAGGTCGCCCGCCGCGGCGATGCGCTCGACGAGCGTCTGCACCGCTTGCCGGTGGCGCGGCTGCGTCGTGCGGATGAAGTCGTCGTACGAGATGTCGAGCCCCGCCCAGACCTCGCGGAACTCCTGCTCCATCCTGTCGCAGTAGGCGAGCGGCTCGAGGCCCAGCTCCCGCGCGCGCTTGAAGACGTTCTGCGAGTGCTCGTCGTTGCCCATCACGAAATGGGTGTCGACGCCGCAGAGGCGGTGATAGCGCGCGATTACGTCCGCGGTGATCTTCTCGTACGCCGTTCCGAGGTGCGGGCGGCTGTTGACGTAGTCGATGGCGGTGGTGAGGTAGAACCTGGACATGCGTCGTTCGTATCGTGTGTGGCAGCGTGCGCGGCCGCCAGTCGTCGCGCCCCCGGCAGCGCCCCGAGCTCACGCATGCTGCAGAAGGTGTTGTCACCGAGGATGACGTGATCCACCACCTCGATGCCCATGATTTCGCCCGCCTGCCACATCCGCGCCGTCAGCGCGTGATCGGCCGGGCTCGGCGACGGGTCGCCCGAGGGGTGATTGTGAAAGATCACCACCGCGAACGCGCCGGCCGCCATGGCCTCGCGGAAGACGTCCCGCGGATGGACCGGCGCGGTGTCGAGCGTGCCGCGCGTCAGGATCCGTGACGCGATCACCCGGTGCCGGACGTCCAGCAGCACCACGCCGAACTGCTCCACGTCCACCGCCCCGAACCGCGGCAGGAGGTAGCTGGCCACCTCCCGCGGCGAGGCCAGCCGCGTCCGCGGCGGCCAGCTGCTCGCAATCGCCCGCCGCCCGAGTTCGACGGCGGCGAGCAACCGCGCCGCGCCTGCCGGGCCAAGCCCGCGCGTGCGCGCGAGCTCTGCCGGCCGTCCGCGACACAAACCCGCGACGCCTCCGATGGCCGCGAGCGCCTGCGCCGCGAGGTCGAGCGCGTGCGCATGCCGGCCGCCGTGCCCCAGCACCACGGCCACGAGCTCGTTGTCGCCGAGCGCGCCGGCGCCGACCCGCCACAGCTTCTCGCGCGGCCTGTCGTGCGGTTCGAGCGCCTTCACGGCACCGCTCCTCGACGACTGACGTCGCGCCGGCCCTTCATCCTACTACGCCGTATACTCCTGCTCATGTCGCGAAGCCCCGCGCGCGTGTCCTGGTCGTCGGTCCCCCGGTTGCTCCTGTTCCTCGTCCTCGCCGGCGTCGTCGGCTGCGCCGAACCTCCCCGCAAGGAGATGGACCAGGCGCAGGGGGCCGTCGACGCCGCGCGCGCCGCCGGCGCCGACGAATACGCGCCGGACGAGCTCTCGGCCGCCGTGGCCGCCCTTGCTCGAGCCGACGAGGCGGTCGCGCAGCGCGACTACCGCCAGGCGCTGAACCACGCCCTCGACGCCAGGGAGCGCGCACAGGCCGCGGCCCGCGACGCGGCCAATCGCAAGGCGGAAGCGAGGAGCGAGGCCGACGGCGCCGTCAAGGAGCTCGCGGACCTGCTGGAGGTGGCAACCGCTACCCGTGACGCGCTCCGCACGCGCTCGGTGCCTGACGACGTGTCGTCGGCACTGGAGACGGCAATCACCGCCAGCTGGGATGCCTTGCAAGAAGCGCGCACAGCCATCACCAACCAGCGGTTCCTCGACGCGTCGTCCAGCCTGCGTGAACCGATCGCGCGACTCCGGGCCGAAGTCGACGCGGCCGAACGCGCCGCCGACGCCGCGCCCCCGCCACGCCCCACCCGTCGCCCACGCTGAGGCCGCGGCGCAGCGCAGCCGCTGCACCGCGACGCGTGGGTCGGCACGCAGAATCTGCAGCTCAGCGCATCAAGGATCGTCGCCTGGCGTCAGAGCCAGAGGCTGAGGACGGAGACGATCGCCACGAACCCGGCAACGTCGAGCGCAATGCCGTAGCGCATCATCGCGGTGATCGGCACGTGTCCCGAGCTGTAGACGATGGCGTTGGGGGCTGTGGAGATGGGCATCATGAAGCCCATCGAGGCACCGAGGGTGGCGCCGATTGCGGGCACGAGGGGGTCGACGTCCGCCGCGACGGCGACGGCGATCGCGATGGGGACGATCATGTTCGCCGAGGCGGTGTTCGACGTCGCTTCCGACAGCAGGATGGCCGCGGCCGTGAACGCCAGCGTCAGTGCCAGCGGACCATTGGACGGCAGGCTCGCGGCAACGGCGTTGCCCAGGGCCGTCGCGAGGCCGGTCGAGAACGCCAGGTCGCCCATCGCGAGGCCGCCGCCGTAGAGCAGCACGATGCCCCAGTCGATCCGTGCCGCTTCCTCCCAGCGGAGGGTGAACTGCCGCCGCGGCCACGAGATGGGCAGCAGGAACAGGAGGGTGGCGCCGATGAGCGCGGCCACGCCTTCGGGTAGCGACGTTCGCAGGGATGCCGCCACGGGCGCGTCGCCGAGCCCGGCGATCGCCACGATACCGGGGGCGATCCACAGACAGACGGTGCAGCCGAAGGCCACCAGGACGTTCCGCTGCCCCCGTGTCATCGGTCCGAGTGCGGCCAGTTCCCTGTGGATGAGGCCGAGGCTCTCCTCCCCCACCCTGACGCCCCGCGCCGACAGCGAGAAGAGCGCCACCAGGAACGCAAACAGGATGAGCACGATCGGGAACCCGATCGCCATCCACTGGAAGAACCCGATGTGCGTCTGCTGCAGGCGCTCGATGAGGCCGATGCCGATCAGGTTGGGCGGCGTGCCGACCGGCGTCGCGAGGCCACCAACCGAGGCGCCGAACGAGGTGATCAGCATCAGCGCGATGGCGAACCGCCGATACGCGACGTCGCTGCCCGCGATGCCTGTGCGCAGCTGCGTCAGGATCGACAGGCCAATCGGAAACATCATCGCCGTCGTCGCGGTGTTGCTGATCCACATCGACAGGCCCGTCGCGACGGCGCCGTAGGCGATCAGGATCCGCGTGCCGCTCGCGCCCACCCAGCGGGACGCCAGCGCGGTGAACGCGATGCGCTTGTCGAGGCCGTGGACGAACATCGCCTCGGCCAGGATGAAGCTCCCGATGAACACGAAGATGATCGGGTCGGCGAACGGCGCGAAGGTGGCCTGGGCCGGCGCCACCTGTAGGAGGACGGCCAGCACGGGGCCGAGCATCGCGGTAACCGGCATGGGCAGCGCCTCGCT
This sequence comes from Acidobacteriota bacterium, assembly GCA_044508265.1. Taxonomy (GTDB): domain Bacteria; phylum Acidobacteriota; class Vicinamibacteria; order Vicinamibacterales; family Vicinamibacteraceae; genus JAEZDP01. The sequence goes on along the minus strand of JBIQIB010000013.1, from coordinate 33,051 downwards.
GACCCACAGCACGACGACGGCCGTCAGGATAGCCGCCAGGCGGTGCGCTTCCGGTGCGAGGTCCAGCGGGAGCAGCCAGACGGAGAGGAAGAGGATCGGGGCCAGCGCAAGCCCCGCGGTGCGGCGGCGGCGGTTGAACCGCTCCTCGGCCGGCGAGTAGCTCTCGACGTCGAGGATGGCGCCGTGCGGCGTCTTCACGCCAGCCAGTGCCCTTCGAGGATGACCTCCGCCCAGCCGGTGAGGAACACGCCGGCGTCGGTCCACTCCACCCGTTGCGCACCGCCTGGCGCGACGACTTGGAGGTCGCGGCTGGCGCCGCCGTAGCGCGCGGCGGCGACGGCTGCCGCGCACGAGCCCGTGCCGGACGAGAGCGTCGGCCCGACGCCGCGCTCGTAGATCAGGATCTCGACGCGCTCCGGGCTGACGACGTGGGCCAGCTCGAAGTTGGTCGCCTGCGGAAACGCGGCGTGTGTCTGCAGCGCGCTGCCGACACGGTGCAGGGTGTCTTCGTCGAGGGCGTCCACGAGCCAGACGGCCTGAGGGTTGCCCATCCACAGTGTCACCAGGGGGATCGTGTCGCCAGCCACGGTGACGTCCTGCTGCATGAGATGCTCGGGCTGGCCCATCGCCGCGCGGAAGACGGGCCGTCCGTCGTCGTCGGTCGCCACGAACCTGAGCGTCTTGATGCCCGCCGCCGTGGCGATGTCGAAGGCGGTGCCCTCGGCGGCGCCGGCGTCCAGTCGCACGAGCAGCGCGCCGAGGCCGCGCACCCCGTTGCCGGAGACCTCGGCATCGGAGCCGTCGGCGTTCAGCAGCCGCATCGAGACGGGCGTGCGCGCCGTGTCGAACAGGATGAGGCCGTCGGCACCGACGCCCGTGTTCCTGGCGCACATCCGCCGCGCGAGCACGCGCAGGTCGTCGTCAGGCGCCGCGGCGTCGGCCGCGCGGACGTAGAGGAAGTCGTTGCCGTAAGCGTGAGCTTTCCAGAAGCGCATGAGCGGTGAGTTCAAAAGGTGCGGCGGCTGTCGAGCAGGATCGTGACCGGGCCGTCGTTGGTGAGCGAGACGTCCATGTGGGCCTGGAACACGCCGTGCGCGACGAGGATACCCGAGGCACGCCAGCGCGCGATCGCTTCCTCGTACATGGAGCGGGCGACATCGGCCGGCGCGGCGTGTGCAAACGACGGGCGGCGTCCCTGCCGGCAGTCGCCGGCCAGGGTGAACTGCGAGACGACGAGCAGCGCCCCGCCGGCCGCGGAGAGATCGCGGTTCATCCGGCCGGCTTCGTCCGGGAACACGCGCAGCCCACGCACCTTGTCGACGATGTAGGCGAGGTCGGCGTCGGTGTCGCCGTCCATGACGCCGAGGAAGACCAGCAGGCCAGTCGCGATCTCGCCGTGGCGTACGCCGTCGACGTCTACAGCCGCGCGCGAGACGCGCTGGACGACGGCCCTCACCGCGCCGGGCCGGCCGCGCCGGCCAGGGCGCCGGCCATGGACACGGCGGCATCGACCTGCGGCTGCAGCCGGGTGTCGAGCAGGTGCCGCGGGTGAATGTTGCCGAGGGCCTTCAGCATCGAGGCCTTCACGCCAGGGTGCTCGCGTTCGAGCTGGCCGATGAGCTGCTTCAGCCGCTGCCGCTGAAGCCCGAGGTCGCCGCACGCCGGGCAGCAGCAGCCGACGATCGGCAGGCCGACCTCCATCGTGTAATCAGTCGCTTCACGCTCCGAGACGTAGACCAGCGGACGGATCACCACGTGCCGTGCATCGTCGGAGACCAGCCGCGCGGGCATGGCCTTGAGCGCGCCCGCGAAGAAGAGGTTCAGCAGCAGCGTCTCGATGAAGTCGTCGCTGTGATGCCCGAGGGCAATCTTGGTGGCGCCGACCTCGTCGGCCAGGCGGTACAGGACACCCCGGCGCAGGCGCGCGCAGAGCGAACACGGCGTCGCGTTCGCCTCGAGGATGTCGTCCATCACCTCGCCGATGGTCGTGTGCTCGATGCGCAGCTCCCATCCGCGTTCGTCGCAGGCAGCGCGGATCACGTCGTGCTTGTAGTCCTTGTAGCCGGAGTCGACGTTCACGGCGACGAGGGAGAAGCGGATCGGCGCGCGACGGCGAATCACGTCGAGCGCCTGGAAGAGCGCCCAGCTGTCCTTGCCTCCCGAGAGACCGACCATGATGCGGTCGCCGTCCTCAATCAGGCCGAAGTCGATGCTGGCCTTTGCGACCTTCTTCGCGACGCGGGCTTCGAGCGGAGAGGAGTACGCCATGTCTGTTCACAGTCTACGCGGAGTGGGTAGGGACGGCTCTCCGAGCCGTCCTCCGCGGATCAGCATGTCGGCATGTCGGCATGTCGGCCTGACCTGCCCGACACGCCGAAGCCATGACTGGCTGACTCGCCGACCTGCTGACCAGCCGATCTGCCGGGGACGGCTCGGCGAGCCGTCCCTACCTTGGGGGCATGTAGCGATCGTCCCTGTAGACGGGGACGATCCGGACCCTGGTGCCGAGAAACCTGTTGTCGCGCTGCCCTTCCTCGGCGAACAGCGG
>JBIQIB010000013.1:23867-30403 GCA_044508265.1 Acidobacteriota bacterium | reverse complement strand
GCCAGCAGGAACGCGCCGAGCACGAAGACGCCGGGAAAGAAGTACGGCACCAGGCCCGTATGCCGGCCGACGAAGAAGTACAGGACGTTCCAGGGCAGCACCGTGGTGAGCGCGTCCTTGTTGAAGATGACCTCGGTCAGGAGGCCGTCGGTCGCCCTGATCTCACCCAGCTTGTCGAACGTCGCGTCGGGCGTCTGGAACGGGAACGCGTGGTAGAAGGTCGCGCGCTCGCCGCCCTGGTAGTTGAAGTCGCCCGCGCTCAGCAGGTTCACGAAGAAGAGGCCGCCGGTCGTGACGACGAACGCGACGCAGATGGCCGCCACCCTGCCCCACTGGCGCCGCAGGAGCGCCAGGCCGAGCACCGGCGCCGCCGCGAGCACGTTGAGCGGCTTCGAGAAGGTCGCCACGCCGAGCAGCACGCACGCCAGCACGTCAGACCAGGGGCTGCGGAGCAGGCGTCCCCACCCGTCGAGACGTGACCCGCTCGGCACCAGCGGCGGTGCCACGTCCTTGTACGCCCAGAAGAAGAGGCCGAGCAGCACGGTCGCGAGGTTGAACAGCTCCGGCGTCAGCCAGACGAAGTACACCGGCGCGGCGGACGCGAAGAGGAACGCGACGGCGAACGTGATCGCCGCCGCGTCGCTCGAGCGCGCGCGGACGAACGCATAGCAGGCGCCGAAGCACGCGGTCAGGAGCAGCGCGTGCAGTACGAGGAAGCCATTGGTGCCGAACAGGACGATGAACGGCGCCGCCGCCAGCGGGTAGATGAAGGCCTTGCCGTAGTAGAGGCGGTCGCTGCGGTCGTCGGGCGCCGTCGCCATCCGCACGAACGGGAACGACGACTGGCCCTCGAGCCAGACCTGACGTCCCTTCTTCAGGAAGATGCCCTGCGGGCCGGTCGGAAATTCCTTCCAGACGCGCACCAGATCCTGCCGCTGGAACTGCGCGTCGAAATCCTGCGCGAAGCTGTGGCCGAGGCTGTAATAGGTGGACTCGTCGCTCTGGAACCCGAACGCGACGACAGGGAACTTGACCGTGAGCGCGAAACCGAACAACAGCGCGCCGACGATCATCGTCGCCAGCACGCCGGGATGCTGCCAGGTTCGGCCCACCGGGGCGAGCCGCGGCGTGTTCACCGCCCCGGCCCTCCGTCGAGAAAGCTCAGGTCTTCCTCGAGCGCGACGCCACGCTTCGTCGCGCGCGACTTCTCTTTCAGCAGCGTGTACAGGCGCTCCATCTTGTCCACGAACGCCTGGATGTCGTAGCGGCTCCCGGTGTGTCTGGCGCCGGCGCCCAACGTCTGCCGCAACGCCGGATCGCGTTCGAGGCGGACGACGGCGTCGGCGAGCGCCCCGGGATTCTCCCGTGGCACCACCAGCGCGTCCACGCCATCGGTGAGGATGTCGCGCAGGCCGTCGGCATCTGTCGCCACAATCGGCTTGCCCATCGCGAGCGCTTCGAAGGCCGTCAGCGGGGTACCCTCGGCGAGCGACGGAAACACGACGACGTCGAAGGCGCTCAGCACCTGGGCGACGTCGCGCTGGAAGCCGAGGAAGTGCAGACGGTCGCTCACCCCCAGCTCGCGCCCTTCGGCCTCGAGCGCGTCCTGCAGCTCGCCCTCGCCGGCAATGTACACGTGCGCGGCGGGAATCGCGTCCACGATCGGCTGGACGGCGCGAACGAGGTAGGTGTTGCCCTTGGCCGGCATCAGCCGCGTCACCGTCCCGACGGCGAACGTCCCTTCGGCGATGCCGAGCGCGCGGCGGGCCGCGGCGATTTCGTCGGCATCCCGGGCACGGCCGAACTCGTCGAGCGGTGAGCCCAGGTAGACGACGCGCGTGCGCTCGGCTGGCACCTTGCGCGCCTGGATGGTGAAGTCGGCGGTGGACTGCGAGACCGCAATCGCGATGTCGGTGCAGGGCGCGAGCAGCCGATCGACCACCTGCTGGAACCAGGGCGTCGTCACGTGGTTGGCATGCTCGTGCAGCACCACCGGGATGCCGCGCATCGCCGCCGCGATACGCCCGAACGTCGTGGCGCCGTAGCCATGCAGGTGGAGGACGTCCGTCTGCTGCCTGTCGATCACCTTCAGCAGGGCCGTCAGAGTCGCGGGGTCGAACTTGCCCTTGTGCAGGTACGTCACCCTGATGCCGAGCTGCTCGAGCGCATCCTCCGACGTGTCCTTCCGACGGAGGCTGACCAGGTCCACCTCGAACTGGCTCGTATCGAAGCGCGGCAGCATCCACGCGAACAGGCGTTTGACGCCGTGCATCCGCGATCCCGTCCACCCCAGGTGGTCGCAGACGTGCAGCACCCGAATCACAGGAGTCCCTCCGCCCGGTACCACGCGATGGTGCGGCGGATGCCCTCAGGCAGGTCCACCGCAGGCTCGAAGCCGAGCTCGGTCCGCGCGCGCGTGGTGTCGAACGCGCGGCTCTTCGTGTAGAAGTCCACGCGCCGCCGATAGAGCGGCGGCGAGATCCGCAGCGGGACGCATATCGCCTCGCAGACGGCGCCGGCCAGCCAGACCGGCCACACCGGCAGGCGCAGCCGCGGCGGCTTCACCTTGAGCTCCGCGGCGATGAGCGCCACCAGATCGTTCAGCGTGGTGTAGCGCGGCCCGGCGAGGATATAGGTGCGCCCCGCGGCCGCCGGCACCTCGCCACAGAGGCGGAAGCCCTCGCACAGGTCGTCGATGTAGGTGAGGTGGTAGAACACGTCGCCCGCCCCGAGCATCGGGAACCGTCCACGGGAGATACCGCGGAACATCTTCAGGAACCGCATGTCGCCCGGGCCGTAGATGCCGATGGGCCGTGCGATCACGACGTCCATGCCCGTACGATCGGCTTCGCGCCGGACGGCACGCTCGGCTTCGAGCTTGCTCTCCTGGTAGACGTCGCCCGGATTGAACGGCGCGTCCTCGTTGGCCGGCGGGCGCTCGACGTGGCCGTGCACGCCGCCCGTGCTGCAGTGCACCATGCGCCGGACGCCCGCGCGCCGGGCACCCTCGAGCACGTTGAGCGTTCCCTGGACGTTGACGTCGTAGTACGCCGAGTCGGGCTGGCCAGCCTCACGGTACGTGGCGGCGATGTGGTAGACGACCTCCACGCCCTCGCAGGCCCGCGCCACTGCCTCGGCATCCGTCAGCGCCCCCTCGACGACGTCGATGCCGGAGGTCCGGAGCGCGGCGGCGACCGGCCGCTGCGCGGTGCGTGGACGCACGAGCGCCCGGACGGCATGGCCGCGCCGCTGGAGCGTCCGCGCCAGATGCCCGCCGGTGAAGCCGGTGGCGCCGGTGACGAGGACGGTCACCGCGGCTCGCGGCCCCCGCCGGCTGCCTGCCCGGCGACGCCGACGACCGTGGCGGCAGGCTCGGTGCCGCGCGTGAGCATGTCGTAGGCCCGACGCGTCCGCGCGACGTACGACGCCCGGCTGTAGTGGTCCTCGGCCAGCCGCGCGGCAGCGCTGGCCAGGCGCTCGCGGAGCGCGGCGTCGGTGAGCGTCTGCTGCAGCCCCGCGGCCAGCCCCTCCGGCGTCGGCGGGACGAGCATGGCCGTCTCGTGCGACAGCACCTGGGTGTGCGTCCGCAGGTCGGTGGCGACGATCGGCCGGCCCGAGCGGATGTACGAGTAGATCTTGAGCGGCGTGTTGGTGCCCGAGATGCGGGGCGAGACGAGGACGTCGCATGCGTCCACGAAGTGCGGGATCTCGTGCGGCGGCCGCTGGCCGGTGAAGACGAGCGGCGCCCCGGCCGCGCGGGCCCGCGCCTCGACGGCGGCGACCTGGTCCGGCGTGCCGCCGACCACGAGGATGCGCGCGTCGGGCAGCGTCCGCCCGAGGCGCACCGATGCCTCGAGCAGCAGGTCGAGTCCCTGATACTTCTCGAACGTTCCGGTGTAGAGCGCCAGCGGCTGCGTGGGTGCGAGCCCCCACTGCGCCCGCACGGCCGCCGCGCCCGGGCCGGGCGTGGGCTCCACGTCGCCGCCCATGACGTTCTCGATCAGCACGGCGCGGTCGCCCGCTCCCATCTCGTGGACCGTGTCCTGGAGGTCCTGGCAGATGGTGATGACGACCTCCGAGCCGTGCACCATCATCCGCTCCGCGCGTTCGAACAGCCACCGCAGCACGCGCGACCTCGAGTACCTGAAGTTGCCGAGCTGCTGCGGCAGGCTCGAGTGCATGTCGTAGAGGTGCGGAATGCCCAGTCGGCGCGCGAGCCAGACGCCGAGGACACCGGCTTCCTCGTGCGAGTGGATGGCGTCGTAGCGCGCCCCGCCGGCGAAGGCCACCCGCAGCGCGGTGAACGTCAGCAGCACGTCCAGGACGATCTTCTGGAAGGACGGCCCGATCGGCACGCCGCGCATGAACGGGGGCTTGAGCGTGCGGATGATCCGCAGGTTGGGGAGGTCCACCCCCCGGCCGAACGGATACGTGACCAGGTCCACGTGGTGGCCGTCCTCCACGAGCGCCTTGATGCGGTGATACTCGCTGAACGGCGTGCCGCGGGGCTCGAAAAAGGGCTCAGGCGCCAGCATGAGGATCCTGAGCGGTGGGCGTGGTCTTGTCACTGGGGGCACAGGCGCGCACCTCTGGCCGCACGGAGCCGGAGGGCCGCAAACCGAGAGTATAACAGCGCGGTCGCGCCGGTTTGCCGGGGGGCCGGGGCGCGGTTGCCGGCCGTTTGGGCCTCATGGTACCGTCACGGGGTCCACGGCCGTCTGCCGGTGCTGGCTGTCCGTGCCCTTCCTCGACAGCATGTCCGCTCGACCCGGCCGTTCCCGCCGCTTCCTGTCCCACGGGATCAAGCTCATCGTCAGCGTCGGCCTGCTGGTGCTGCTGTTCAGGCAGACCGACGTCGGCGCGGTCGCCGAGCGCCTGCGCAACGTCGACCTGATGTGGCTCGGCATGGCGCTCGGGGCGCACGGCCTGATGCTCGTCATCAGCGGATGGCGCTGGCGGCGCCTCCTGCTGACCCAGGACGTCCACGCGTCTGTGCTGGGCCTGACCGGCTCGTGTCTCGTCGCGACCTTCTTCAACAACTTCCTGCCCAGCAACATCGGCGGCGACGTCGTGCGGATCGCCGACACGGCGCCCCTGACGGGCTCGCGCACCGTCGCGACGGCCGTGGTGCTGCTCGACCGCGCGCTGGGGCTGATCGCCCTCTTTGCCGTGGCAGCCGCCGGGTCGCTGATGCTGCGGCAGTCGAACCTGCCGGGCGTGGGGTACCTCTGGCTGGCGCTCGGGGCCTGCGTGCTCGCGGCGCTGATCGTGCTCTGGAAGCCTCGCCTGATCCCGCGGCTCCTCGCGCCGCTCCGCCGGTTCCGGGAGGAATGGGTGGAGCACCGCCTGAATCGCCTGGGCACGATGCTCGAGCGCGTGGCCAGCCGCCGCGCGGCCCTCGTCCAGGCGTTCTCGGGGGCGCTCGCCGTCCAGTTGCTCGTCGTCTCGTTCTACGTCGCCATCGCGTACGCGATCCGCATCGACCTGCCGCTGCGCGACGCGCTCGTCATCGTGCCGATCAGCCTGGTCATCCAGCTGGCGCCCGTTTCGATCAACGGGCTCGGCGTCCGCGAGGCGGTGTTCTCGTACTGCTTCGTCCGGCTGGGGCACGGCGTCGACGCCGGCCTGGCCCTCTCGCTCGTCGGGGCCCTGCTCATCATCGTGGCCTCGCTGCCGGGCGGTCTGCTGTTTCTCACCCGCCGGGGCCTAATGATGGCGCCGCCATCGTCCGATACGCCCTGAGGGGACTCCAGCGCCTGAGGTGGCGCGTTCCCGTCAGGTGAGGTCAAGATGCGACAGGTAGTCCGGTCCACGTCGTGGGTCATCCTCGGCGCCGCGGCCATGTTCGTCTCCGGATGCGAGACCCAGAAGAGCCGCAACCCGCTCAGTCCGACGGTTGCCGGGCCGATTGCCGGCGTGGCCATCACCGCGCCGCGCCCGCTCGAGCCGGCCAACGGCCACAAGGTCACGCTCGGGCAGCCGGTCACGCTGCTGTTTGAAAGCTCCACGACCAACGGCGAACGCGCGCTGTGGATGCAGGTGGAGCTGGCGACCGACGCCGCCTTCCAGAAGAAGGTGTACGCGGCAGACAAGATCCCGCCCGGTGACGGCGGGCGCAGCCGCTTCGAGGTGCCCGTCGCCCTGCAGGTGAGCAACACCAAATACTACTGGCGCGTGCGCGGGCTCGACGGCGCCAACACGGGCGAGTACTCGGCGGTGTCGCACTTCGAGGTCGTCGATCCGGTCGTGATCGAGGCGCCGGCGCCTGCGAGCCCGGCCGGCAATGTCGTGATCGACACGCTGTCGCCAGACCTCACGCTCGTCAACGGCCGCGCGACGGGTCCGCTGGCGGGGCCGGTGATCTACAGGGTCGAGCTGGCCCTCGACCAGGCCTTCTCGTCGATGGTCGCGGTGCTCACCGCTCCGCGCAGCACCGGCTCGGTGACGACGGTACGCATGACGCCGCTGCAGTACGCGACCCGCTACTTCTGGCGCGCCTCGGCCAGCGACGGCGTGGTCACGTCGGCGTATTCGGC
>JBIQIB010000013.1:19828-23767 GCA_044508265.1 Acidobacteriota bacterium | reverse complement strand
CGCGGGAACGCGGGTGACCCGTCGCACGACGTCGTCGCCTACAACTTCGGGCCCGGCCGTGACGAAGGGACGACCAACGTCTACATCATCGACGTGATCGTCGGGCACTGCGGCAGCCACCCGGCGCCCGCGTGGATCGACCAGACCGGCGAGACGGCGCGCCAGGGATCCATCGGCCGCTGGACCAGTCGCGGACGCTTCTAGTTCGGAGGACGCCGCGGCGCCTCCCTTCCGACGCCTGCCGTGCGGGTTGCCACACGGCGGGCGTCGTGCATGTTTCGCCTCTTGACAGCAACCCCGCCCTTGCCAACAATGCACGTCGTCCGTTCCCAGCGGATCATTCGTCCCCGTGTCCTGTCCTCGTGCGGGGGCGCATGTTCTTACACTCGTCCAAACCGGGGTCTGGTTTCGTTCTCTGTCAGGAGATTGGCAGTCGTTCTATGCGCATCCTCGCCTTGCTCGTGCTAGGCCTGTGCAGCGTGCCCGTGGCGGGCTACGCGCAGACAGGTCCGTTCAACACGCCGTGGGACGGCCGCGGCTTCGTCGAGGTGGGAGGCGGCGGCCAGGGTGGCTCGCATCTCGTCACCGACACGTCCCGCTTCACGATCTACGACGAAGAAGCCACCATCGCGGTGTCGCAGTCGTACGGCGGGGGCCCGCTGTTCGACATCGCCGGCGGCGTGAAGGTGTGGAACAACCTGCTCGTCGGCGTCGGCTACTCGCGCTATTCCGACAAGCTCGAGACGGCCGTGCTCGCGCGCGTCCCCAACCCGCTGTTTGCCAACCGCCCGCGTGAAGCGGAGCTCCGCCAGAACGACCTCAAGCACACCGAGAACACGGTGCACCTGTCGGCCATCTACATGCTGCCGGTGACCGAGACGTTCACGGTCGCGCTCTCCGCGGGGCCGTCGTTCGCGAGCGTCGAGCACGAGTTCGCGCGTGACGTGCGCGTGAGCGAAACGGGCGGCGTGCCGTTTGACAGCGTGGCGATCTCCGACATCGCGTTCGTGCGCAGCTCGAAGACGAAGGCGACGATGAACATCGGCGCGAAGCTCGTGTACGAGCTGCCGTTCCGCCTCGGGGACTTCGGGCGTCTCGGCGCGTCCCTGGGCTTCCGCTACGCCGGAGGGTCGGCTGAGCTCGATGGCGCGTCGGGCCCGGTCAAGGTCAAGTTCGGTGGTCCGCAGGTGCTCGGCGGCGTCCGGGTGACCTTTTAGTGGCTGGTAATCCGATGCCGGCTGGTCAGAGCAAGGAGTATGAAATGAAGGTGTTCACGCGAATGGGTCTCGCGCTTGTCGTCGGCGTGGCCGTCGCGGCGTGCAGCAACAACCCCGGCAACCCGATCGCCCCGTCGGCGGCCGGCCCCGGCGTCGCGTCGGCCGTCCCCGAGGGCTCGCCGACGCTCAAGGTCACGGCCCCTGGCGGCCCGCAACCGGCAGCAGGCACCGAGCTCGAGAGCCTCGACGGCGTCGTGCTGTCGGTGAGCAACGCGCAGACACGCTTTGCCGGCAACGTCGCGCTGCGGACGCGGTTCCAGCTGCACGAAGAGACGACGCTCATCGCCGAGCCGCTGGTGGACGCGGGCGGCGACGGCCGGTCGGCGTGGCCCGTGAACCAGGCGCTCAAGCACGGAACGGTCTACCGGTGGCGTGCGCGCGCCGAACTGGGCGACGCCTACGGGCCGTGGTCGGCCGTGTGGGAGTTCCGCACCCCCGCCGCGCCCACCGTCGGCGGCGGAGGCGGCGGCTTCCGTACGCCCGACCCGCCGCCCGGACAGCGCCTGCCCCTGCCCCAGCGCGCCCACGTCGTGGCGGCGGCCTTTGCCGAGCGTCCCGACCTCGTGCGCCGCTCCTGCCAGGAGCACGGCGGCACGTGGGAGTTCATGGACTACCTCGTCGACAAGCTCCGTCTCGAGGACAACCGGTGGGGCTACAACGGCAAGCGCGGCAACGCCAACGACCCGTCGCAGGACGTCGTGGCCTACCACTGGGGTGCCGGCCCGAGCGAGGGCAGCACGCAGGTGTACATCATCGACATCATGCTGAGCCACTGCGGCAGCCCGCAGCCTGCCTGGATCGACCAGACGGGCGAAACGTCGCGCCAGGGCAGCATCGGCCGCTGGACCGGCCGCGGCCGCTTCACGAACTAGGTCGGAACGGAACAAGGCCGGGGGCGTGTCCAATCCGGACGCGCCCCTTCCTTCCTCCTTCCGTCCTCCCCCTTCCTCCTCCTCCGTTCCTCCGTCCTCCAGCTTCCTCCGTCCTCCCTTCCTCCTCCTCCGTTCCTCCTCTCCTCCCTTCCTCCACTCCTCGACAAGCTCACTGCTATATATTCCCCCTGTGTCGGACGACCAGTTCTACAAGTCCTTCTCCGAAAAGCAGCTCACCGGCTACGGCGCGGCGCGCCGCGGCAAGATCGAGCGATCCCGACTGGCGATCCTGCACGCGCACATCCGTCCGCCGGGCGAGATGCTCGAGATCGGTCCCGGCCATGGGACGCTCGCCGCGCAGGCGGTGGCGGCCGGCTGGCAGTACACGGCCGTCGAGGCGAGCGATCTGCTGATCGACGTCCTGCGGCGGCAGGGCCTGCGCGTCGTCAAGGCCTTCACGCCACCGATTCCCGGTGAGGACGCGAGCGTGGACGTCGTCTACGCCGATCAGGTCATGGAGCACATGTCGGGTATCGATGCCGCGCGGGCATTCACGGCCGATGCGCTGCGTCTGCTCAAGCCCGGCGGCGTGTTCTTCGTCGTCGTGCCCGACTACCTGAAGGAACGCACCTTCTTCTGGGACGTGGATTACACGCACAACTTCGTCACGACCGAGCGGCGGATGACGCAGCTGTTCAACGACGGCGGGTTCACGGTGGAGCAGGTCGTGCGCAGCATCGGCGCCGCGACAGGCCTGCGCCGTGATGGGCTTGCCGCTGCCGCGCTCTTCACGAACCTGCCGGGCCTCAATACCCTCGCGCGCCGGACGGGGACGGAGGACCTGCTGTTCAAGGTTCGCAAGAATCTCTTCGAGACCCTGACGTTCGTGGCGCGCAAGCCGGCCACGTGATTGGAGCCCTGCTCCGCTCGTGGTGGGTGCGCGGCGGCATCACGGTCGCCATCCTCGCGTACCTGCTGTCGGAGATCGACCTGCGCGCGTCGGTCGACGCGATGCTCGGTACCGACCCGTGGGCACTCGCCCTTGTCGCCGTTCTCGTTCTCGCCGATCGCGTGGTGATGATCTGGCGCTGGCTCCTGCTGCTGCGCGCCAGCGGCACGTCCATCGGCACCTGGGACGCGGCGCGCATCTTCCTCGTCAGCTCGTTCATCGGCAGCTTCCTGCCGGCCGGCGTGGGCGGCGACGCGGCGCGTGCCTATGCGCTCCGCCAGCGCACCTCTCGCGGCGGTGACGCGGTCGCGTCGGTCGCGATCGACAGGATCCTCGGCGTGGTGGCGATTGCGCTGCTCGGTGTCGGCGGCGTCGCCGTGTACGCGTCGGAGCACGACGCGTGGCTGCGAGGGCTGGCGGCGATATCGGCCATCCTCGTCCTCGCGGGTTCGGTCGCCGCGTGCTGGGCCGACCGGTGGATCCGCTGGCTGCCGGAGCGGCTCTGGCACGTCACCCCCGTACGGCTCAGCCTGCGTATCGCCGACGGGCTCGGCGTCTATCGCCGGCTGCCCGGGACGCTGGCGCTCGTCTTCCTGCTCTCGCTCGCGGTCCAGCTGCTGCGCGTGCTGCAGGCCTACGGCCTCGGCCTGGGGCTCGGCATCGACGTCGCGTTCAGCTACTACCTCGTCTTCATGCCGATTGGCCTGCTGATGCTGCTCCTGCCGGTGTCCATCAGCGGGTTCGGGCTCCCTCAGGGCGTCATCGTCTGGATGCTGCGTCCGCTCGGCGTGCCCGACACGCTCTCGTTCGCGCTCACCACGCTCATCATCCTGTCGGGCCT
>JBIQIB010000013.1:0-19728 GCA_044508265.1 Acidobacteriota bacterium | reverse complement strand
AGGTTATGGCGCAGACCTACGCAGCCAGGTATCTTGCCAAGGCCGCTCTCAGTGCTCCCCGGGATCTCGTCAACTCCTACGTCGCGCGCGTGAAGCCGCTGCACCCGACGGTGCTCATCTTCCACGTGACGTTCGTGTGCGACGCCCGCTGCAACATGTGCAGCAACTGGACGCGCGGCAACCGCAAGGAGGACATGACGCTCGAGCAGATCGAGCGCACGTTCAGCTCGAAGCTCTGGAAGAACATCGAGAACGCGAGCATCTCCGGCGGCGAGCCGACCACGCGCAACGACCTGGTCGACATCGTCCGCGTGATGATCGAGAAGATGCCGCGGCTGCGCAAGCTGACGCTGAACACCACCGGGCTGACGCCGCACCGGGGCATCCCGATGCTCACGAAGATCGTCGAGCTGTGCAACGAGGCCGGCGTGATCTTCAGCACGCGCGTCTCGATCGACGGCGTCGGCATCGTGCACAACGACGTCCGCCGGGTGAAGCGCGGCTTCGACAAGGCGATGCAGACGATCAACGCCATGAAGGAGCTGCAGAAGACGCGCTCGTTCAACTTCGGCATCTCGACGACCATCTTCTCGATGAACCTCGACGATGCCGAGAACATCCTCGCGTGGGCGCGCCGCGAGCAGCTCGACATCGTCTTCAACATGGTGCGGTTCACCGAGGCGATGCTCGGCAACGCGGAACTGGCGAAGGACATCAAGCCGGTGAGCGCCGAGGAACAGCGCATGCGCCAGTTCTTCCTCGATCGCGTCCGCTACGATCCGCTGCTCGACGGCCAGAACTACATCTACATGCACTACGCCGACATGATCGGCAACGGCTACCACCGGCTGGCGCCCTGCCCGTTCCAGACGCAGGGCCTGATGCTCAACCCCGACGGCGGCGTGTTCTTCTGCGAGAACAGCGACGTGGTGGGCAACGTGCTCGAGGAAGATCCGGAGGTGATCTACTTCCGGCAGGCCGCGCAGGAGCACCGGGAGTTCATCAAGACCGAGAAGTGCCCGTCGTGCCTCAGCCCGTGCCAGATGAACGTGGCGGCGATCAAGCAGGTGGTGCCGTACGCGAAGTTCCTCGTGCGCGCCAGCGCCGAGAAGCGGAAGGCCGCGCGCGAACCCCTCGTCGCCGCGTCAGCCTGAGGAGGTAGGGACGGCTCTCTGAGCCGTCCTCCCCTTTCCAGGCCGTCGCACAGTGTTCAACCTCGACGCCGCGCAGTGAGGACGTTTCGGAGAAACGTCCCTACCAGGTCGGGACGCGGTCGTTGCCGGGGCCCTGCGTCAGCCGCCGGTACCCGCCGGGCGCTGCCGTGTCGGTGATCGCGAGGTCCCAGTCCTCGCCGGCGTGGTGCTCCGGACTGACCGAGAACGCCAGCGTCGCGCCATCCGCGGCATAGGCCGGGTAGTAGCTCCAGAGCGGCCTGGCGTCCACGACCGTCCGGCTCTCGCCTGTGCCGATGTCGATCTCCTCGAGCCACGACGGCTCGTCGCCCTGCATGCGGACGTACGCGAGCCGGCGGCCGTCGGGTGACCATGCCGGCCGGCACGCGCCGCCGTCCACCTGCGTGAGCTGACGCTCCTCCCCCGTCGCGAGGTCGAGCAGCGCGATCTGGAATCCACGCGCCGTCGCCACCGCGTACGCGACGTGCCGTCCGTCGGGAGAGACAGCCGGCATGATGGCGCGATCGTTCGTCTTCGACAGGCGCTCGACGCGTCCGTCGTCCAGGTGGACGCGGAAGATGGCGCCCGTGCCCTCGCGCTCGCTCGTGAACACCAGGCTGCCGCCGTCGGGCATCCAGACCGGATCCTGATCCCATGCCGCATGGTCCGTCAGCCGGCGGACGTTGCTGCCGTCCACATCCATGACCGCGACGTCGTACGTGCCTGCATCGAAGCGGTTGGTGTGGAACGCGACGCGGCGGCCATCCGGCGACAGCGCCGGCTCCTCGTCGCGATGGCCTGCCCCCTCGGTGAGCGCGCGCACGTCGCCGGTCGCCGGGTGCAGCGCGTAGATCTTGTCGCGGCCGTCACGGTCGCTCTGGAACACGAGCATGCCGCCCGTGTCGGCCGCGCCAGCATCCGCCCCGGACGGCGGCTGCACGGGTCGCCAGTCCGGTAAGCGATCGTTTCCACGACCGGTGGTCAGCGGCGTGACACGATTGGAGCCGTCGAGCGGGACGACGGCGAGATCCCAGTCCTCGCCGTCGTGATGCTCGGGGCTCATCGAGACGACCATCCACCGGCCGTCCGGCGAGAGCCGCGGATAGTACAGCCAGCGATCCTCGCGGAACGCAATCGTCTCCGCCGGCTCCCCTCCGATCGCGCGCCGCTGGATGCGGGACGGCCCTGGCTCGAGCTGCACGAATCCCAGGCTCTGTCCGTCATCGAACCAGACCGGCCAGCACGTGCCGCCCTCCATGCCGACGGGCGTAATCGCGCCCGTCGCCAGGTCGAGCACCTGGACCTGGTAGTTCCAGAAGGCTCCCACCCGCAGCGTCTGCGACGCGAAGGCGACACGCGTGCCGTCCGGCGAGACGGTCGGCATGATGGCGCGCCCGACGAAGTTGCGCGTCAGGCGCTCGATGCGGCCGTCCTCGAGCCACAGCCGGTAGAGATCGCCGCGCGACTCGCCGTCCGACCAGTAGACGATGCTGCGGCCGTCAGGAAACCACGCGGCGTCCCGGTCGTTACCCGGCCCCGACGTGAGGCGCTGGATGTTCCCGCCGTCGGCATCCATCACGTGGATGTCGTACGCGGGCTCTCCCTGCGCGGGCGCGTCACCGGAGTACGCGCGCGTGGACGCAAACAGGATCCGTTCGCCGTCGGGCGACCACCGTGGCGTCTCGTCACGCGAGTCACTGCCCTGCGTGAGCTGCGTCACGAGACCCGTGGGCAGGTTGAGGAGGAAGATCTTCGGCCGCCCCTGGATGTCCGACTGGAAGACGATGTCGCCCCGGACGCCATTGGGGACGAGCCCGGTCACGCGCGGCCGCGGGCCGATGGGCGGCGCTTCTTCCGCGGCCGCGGCGCCTTCCCCGTCGCTCGACGTGTCAGCGCCGGCCGTGCCGGCGGCACCGCCGGCCATCTCGCGGCCAGGCGTCGTGGCGTCGTCGCGGCAGCCCGCGGCTGCGAGGGCCGCCACCAGCAGCATGACGAGCAGCAGCGGCAGGCGGCCGGCGGCCAGCCGCCTCAGCGAGAGCATCACTTGCGGCAGAACGCCATCAGGTGCCAGCCGAACCTGCGGACGAGCGCTCGAGGCAGCGCGTTGAACGTGCCGACGAAGACCGTGTTGAAGGCGGTGGCTTTCCATCCCTTGTGCAGGCGCGACTTGACCGGGAACCGTTCGGGCACGATGCGGACGTCGCTGAACGGCGCCAGCAGCCGGCGGAACTCGCCAATCGAGTACTTCACCAGCACCGGGGCGTCGCCGTGCTCGAGCTCGACGCCCATGACCTTCGACATCGCGTTCAGCCACGACACCCTGTTGTAGACCATGAAGATGCCGAGGCCGCCGGGCTTCAGCACCCGGTGCGCCTCGGCGACCAGACGCGGCGCGTCCGCCGTGTACTGCAGCACCCCATGTCCATAGACGACGTCGAAGCTGTCGGAGTCGAACGGCAGCGCTTCGGCGTCGGCCACCTGCAGCGCATCCGCCGTCACGCCGTGCAACTCGAAGTTCTGCCGCGCCAGGTCGATCGCCGTTGCCGAGAGGTCGACGCCCGTCACCTTCGCGCCGCCGCGGGCGAACCGCACGAGGTCCGTGCCGATGCCGCACCCCACCTCGAGCAGCCGCTGGCCGGCGAACCCGGAGAAGTCCACCAGGCGCGGCAGGTAGTGCAGCTTGTCGAACCGATAGTCGTCGAGGTCGTCGAAGAACTCGCGCGTGCCGACCGGATGGTCGGTCATCTCGAGGTCGTGGATGCGGGTGTTCCAGTACGCGGCAATCGCCTTGGTCGAGGCACGCTCTGGAGCGGCGGACACGGGTGCGGCCATCCCGCTATCGTAGAATATCGCGACGTGCGACGCGACCTGGCCCGACTCGCCAGCGAGGAGTTCGACCTGCTCGTGGTAGGCGGCGGCATCTACGGCGCGGCTGCCGCCTGGGATGCAACACAGCGGGGACTGTCGGTTGCCCTCATCGACAAGGGCGACTTCGGCGGAGCCACCTCGTTCAACAACGCCAAGACCGTTCACGGCGGCGTCCGCTCGCTGCAGCGCGGCCGCGTGGCCGAGGTCCGCGAGTACCTCGAGGAGCGGCGCGCGCTGAGCGTGATGCTGCCGCACCTGGTGCATCCCCTCCCCTTCCTCCTGCCGACCTATCGCAGCGGCCTGCAGCACCGGCTCGCCATGCGGGCGTACTTCGCGCTGTACGACCTGATCGGCCGCGACAGGAACGCGGTTGCCGACGCGTCCAAGCATCTGCCCGCCAGCCGGCTGATCTCGCGTGAGGAGTGCCTGCGCCTCCATCCCGCGCTCGACCCGACAGGCGTGACGGGCGGCGTGGTCTGGTACGACGCGCAGTTCAGCAACAGCGATCGGGCCGGCCTCGCGTTTGTCGCGTCTGCCGTCCGGTCGGGCGGTTGTGCCGCGGCCAACTACGTCGAGGCCACTTCGCTGCTGTCGTCGAATGGACGCGTACAGGGCGTGATGGCAGCCGACCGGCTGGGCACGCCGAGCTTCCCGATCCGCGCGCGCGCCGTCCTGCTTGCCGCTGGCGGCTGGACCGACGAGTGGCTGCAGCGTCACGTGCCGGGGATCGCGCCCCTGGTGCCGGCATGGTCGATGGCCATGAACCTGATCGTCCGTCCCGTCACCGGCACGCACGCCGTGGGCGGCAAGGCCCGCGGAAGGCTCTTCTTCCTTGCGCCCTGGCACGACGTGACGATCGCCGGCACGAGCCACGATCCGTGGCAGCGCCGCGCGGACGACCTCGCGCCCCGCCACGACGACGTGGTGCGGCTGATGGCCGACCTGGACGTCGCCTTTCCGGGCCTGAGCCTCACGGCCCGCGACGTGCGGCTGGTGCACCGCGGCCTGCTCCCCGCGACGGAAGCCACGCCGAAGCACGTGAAGCTGTTGCGTCAGAGCCCGGTGACCAATCACGGCGCGCACGGGATGCTCGGGCTCGTCTCGCTCGTGGGCGTCCGCTACACCACCGCGCGCCGCTCGGCCGAGCAGGCCGTGGACATGATCGCCGCGGTCCTGGGCCGGTCCCTGCGACCCTGCGCGACGGCGACGACACGGCTCGACGGCGGCGCGATCGACAATTTCGACGAGTACCTTGCCGACAGCGCGC
This sequence comes from Acidobacteriota bacterium, assembly GCA_044508265.1. Lineage (GTDB taxonomy): Bacteria > Acidobacteriota > Vicinamibacteria > Vicinamibacterales > Vicinamibacteraceae > JAEZDP01. The sequence goes on along the minus strand of JBIQIB010000013.1, from coordinate 14,421 downwards.
GCTCGGCGCCGTCCGACATCGACGTCGCGCGGCTGGTGCGCAACTACGGCAGCCGCCACACGATGATCCTGACGCTGATGCAGGCCAGGCCGGAACTGGCGGCGCCGCTCGGGCCGGGATGCGCCGTCACGGGCGCCGAGGTGGTGTACGCCGTCACCAGCGAGATGGCCGTCTGCCTGAGCGATGCGGTGCTCCGCCGCACGGATGCCGGCTCCCGGGGACATCCGGGAGACGCGGTCCTCGAGAAGGCCGCCACCCTCATGGGGGAACGTCTCGGCTGGACGCCGCAGCGCCGCGCCGACGAGATCGCCGCCGTGAACCGCGCGTACGACACGGCCCTCTGACGCGGCCGCGACGAGCCGCACGCGCGTGATGATCTCGATCGTCCTTCCCGTCTTCAACAGCGCCGCCGTGGTCGGTCTGACGCTCGACAGGATCGTCGCCGTCTGCGAGGCCGAGGCGTGGACGTACGAGATCATCGCGGTCGACGACGCGAGCGCCGACGGCAGCCTCGACGTGCTGCGCGAGCGCGCGGCCCGTCACCCGGGCGTGATGCGCGTCATCGCCCACACGTGCAATGCCGGGCAGCATGCGGCACTCCTCACCGGGCTGCGTGCGGCGTCGGGCGAACTCGTCGTGACGCTGGACGACGACCTGCAGCACCCGCCCGAGGCGATTCCCGCCCTCGTGGCTCGCGCGCGCGCCGGGCACGACGCCGTCTACGCCCGCTTCCCGATCGTCCGGCATCCCGTGTGGCGCCGTCCGGGCAGCGCGCTCGTCCGCTGGATGGACCATGCCATCTTCGGCGCCCCGCACGACCTCACGGTGACCAGCTTCAGGCTCCTGCGCCGCGACGTCGTGGACCGCGTCTGTGCGTATCAGGGCGCGTCCCCCTACGTCCGGGGCCAGATGCTGCTGGCGGCGCGACGGCCCGCCAACGTGGACGTGCCGCATCACGCGCGGGAGGACGCGCGCAGCAGCTACACCGCGTCAGCACTGCTGGCGTTCGTCGCGAGGGTGCTGATCGAGTGGTCGCACGTGCCGGCATGGGCGGCCATCGGCGTTGGTGCCCTCCTGTCGGCTGCGGCGTTGCTCGTCCTGCCGGCGACCCCACTGGCCCTGCTGGCGCCGCTACCGCTGCTGCATGGCCTTGCGCTCGTCGGGCTCGGTGTTGCCGGCTTGCGGCGGCGCCTCCCGCAGGACGCGCAGGCGATCGGGTCCGAGCCGCGCCGCGATCTCGCGCAGCCGGGCGGCTGAGGGGTACAGCTGCGCCAGGCAGGCGTCGGATGCCGTCGGCAGCGACTGCAGGCACGCGCGGCCCGACGCGAGCGTCGCCGGGAAGCCTCCGAGGCCGCCGTCCGCGAACAGCGGCCGCAGGCTCGCACCCGCGTAGCAGACCCCGAGCAGGCCAACGAGGACGGGCACCAGCAGTCGGCGCCGGCGACGCGCGCCGACGCGAGCGAGCAGGACGAGGCCGGCCATCCAGACCGACGCGGTCGTCACGGCGAATCGTGGGTCGTGCAGCGCGCCGAGCGGCAGGCCGCCCCGGCTCCGACCGATCACGATCGCCGTCAGCACACCCCAGAAGGCCAGCATCAGCCACGGCAGGGCCTGCTGTCGTGCGTCGTCGTCGCTTCGCCATACGCGAGCCGCCAGCCACGCGAGTGCGAGCACGGCGCAGAGTCCCGCAGTCATCGTCGGCACGTAGCCCAGCGCCCGCAGCGAAGGCGCGACCGGCATGCCGATGACGGCCAGTGCCGCCAGCGTCATCGACGTGGCATCCGTTGCGGCGGCCCCGGGCACGTGCGCCTGGCCTCGCTGCATGCCCACTACGTGCAGCGCGACCACCAGCACGCCGCAGGCGGCCCACGCGAGGAGCGCCGCGCGGCGCGGTCGCGGACGGCTGACCAGCAGAACCACGCCAACGGCCGGCCACGTGAGCAGCCCGTGGGCGTACGAGAGTGACGCCACAACGCAGCAGAGCCCGGAAACGGCAAGGCGGCGGGCGGGCGGCCACGCGGCCGACGCCGCGGCGAGCGCGCCGAGTGTCGCGAGCAGCACCACGTGCACGGAGAACTGCCGCGGGTCCATCCACATCGGCCAGTACGTCAGCGGGAAGGCCAGGCACGCCAGTGCCGGCGGCAGCCATCCAGGCATGACGTGTTCTCGTGTGAAGGTCCGCTGCGCGAGACGCAGCGTGAGCCACAACGCGGCGAGCGAGAAGGGCACCTTGAGCCAGGCCCGCAGCAGCATGTCGCCGCCGGTGGCCCAGAGCAGCGTGCGGTCGATGAGGAGCGGCACGAAGACGCGGTGGTCGTTGAACACGGCCCAGTACCGCGCGAGCGTACCCGCCAGTGGCGAGACGGACGTCGCGTCGGTCGCGGGGTAATGCCGATCGAGCCAGTCCCAGGTGTCCCAGTACGGGACGTCGACGCCGTATGTCGCGACGAGGACCACTACCAGGACAGGCGGCAGCCATGTCGCCGCACGCCGGAGCCTGGCCGCGCGCGGCACGTCCGGCTGCTGTCGTTCCGTCACTGCTGCCCGGCCGCGACCCGCTGCTGCGCAAGGCCGATCGCCAGGCGGGCCTCGGCGGGCGTGGCGATTCGCCGCCCGGCCGCGCGTGCCAGCGCCACGATGCGCTCCACGAGCGCGAGGTTCGTCGCAGGCGTGGTCTTCGCGACGTCCATGAAGAGGTTGTCTTCGAGCCCCACCCGGACGTGCCCGCCCATCGTCACCGCCAGCGCGTTGACCGTGAACTGGAACCGCCCGATTCCCGCACCAGCCCACGTCGCGCCGGGCGGGAGCGCCTGCACCATCAGCGCAAGGTTGAGCGGCGTCGCCGCGAGCGTGCCCCTCGAGCCGAGCAGGATGTTCACGTAGAACGGCTCGCGCAGCACTTTCCGGCCGATGAGATAGCGTGCGTAGTCGAGCATGCCGAGGTCGAACACCTCGAGCTCCGGGACGATGCCGCGCTCGCGCATGCGGTCGGCAAGGCGCTCGATCATGGCCGGTTCGTTCACCGACGCCTGTGTCGGGAAGTTCAGCGAGCCGAGCGTCAGCGACGCCATCTCGGGTGCCTCGTCGGCGTCCAGATCGAGCACCGCCGCGCGCTGCTCGAACTCGCGGAAGGTCCGACCGCTGGTCGAGACGCAGATGATCAGATCGGGCGCGGCCCGGCGAACGGCCCGGATCACCTCACGGTACACCTCGGGGCGCCACGTCGCGGCCCCGTCGGCGTCGCGGGCGTGCAGATGGATGATGGACGCCCCGGCCGCCCGGCACGCCGCGGCGTCGCGCGCAATTGCGTCTGGAGTGACGGGCAGGCTGGCGTTCTGGCGGACTGTCGGCACCATGCCCGTCGGTGCCAGGTTCACGACGAGCGGCGGCGCGTCCAGCAGGATTCCCGACTCCGAGCGGCTCATCGTCCGTCGATACCTTCCTTCGTGACGCGCGCAGGCACGCCCATTACCTGCACGCGATCCGGTACATCCTTCGTCACGACAGCACCCGCACCGACGATGGCGTGCCGGCCCACGCTGATCTTGTCCAGGACGATGGCGCCGATGCCCAGGTAGGTCGCCTCCGCCACCGTGCAGCATCCGCCGACGTTCGCGCCCGGTCCCACCGTCACGTAGTCGCCAAGTGCCGTGTGATGGCCGATCAGCGCGCCGCGGTTCACGATCACGTGCCGGCCAATGCGCGCGTGGGCGGCAATTATCGCGCCGGCGTTGATGATGGCGCCCTCGGCTAGATTGGCGGAACGGGAGACACGGGCCGTCGGATGGACGAGCGTGGTGAACGGCAGCCCGAGCGCCGCCGCCTGTGCAATGAACGTGCGGCGATGCGTGGTGCTGAGAGCGCACACCGCCACGTGCGTCGCGGCCAGCGGCGCGACGTCGTCGATCCAGTGAATGGGCAGGCCGTCGAGAGTCGTACCGGCGGCATCGCGGTCCGTGTTCTCGATGAAACCGGCGACGTGCACGTCCGGAATGTCGCCGGCGACGTCGGCGACCTCCGAGGCGAACGTCCGCGTGCCCAGGATCAGCAGCCGCCGGGGCCCGCTGCGATGAAGAGGCTCGCTCATGCCGCGGCTTCGTCCTCGAGGAACGCCCGCACGGCGGACGCGACGGCGGCGACGTCTTCGTCGCGCAGGCCGGCGTGCAGCGGCAGGCTGAGGATCTCGCCGAACACACGCTCGGTGACCGGCAGGGGCCGGCGGAACGCGGCGAAGGCCTCGTGCAGGTGGTTCGGGATGTACTCCACCGTCGTGCCGATGCCCACGGCGCGCAGCGATGCCATCAGCGCGTCACGCCGGCCGCCGTGCACCCGTATCGTGTAAGTAAACGGACACACGTCAGCGTCGGGCACGGTCACGGGCGTCATGCGCGGGGCCCCTGCCAGCCGCGCGGCGTACTGACGGACGAGCGCCTGGCGCCGCGCCCTGAACTCGTCCAGCTTCGCGAGCTGCGCAAGCCCGATCGCAGCGTTGAGGTCGGGCAGGTGGCATCGCCAGCCCCTCCCGCGGACGTCGTAGTGCCACTTCGCCGCGCCCGTGTGCCGGCTCCATCCGTCGGCGGCGATGCCGAGCACCCGCGCCTGGCGGACGCGATCGGCGAGACGTGCGCTGGACGTCACGACGGCACCGCCCTCGCCGCAGGTGATGTTCTTGATCGGGTCGAAGCTGAAACAGCCCATCGTGCCGAGCGTGCCGAGCGCGCGCCCGCCGGCGGACGAGCCGAAGGCGTGCGCCGCATCCTCGACGATGGCCAGCCCACGCGCCTCCGCCAGCCGTACGAGCGCCGGCATGTCGCATGCGCTGCCACCGAAGTGGACAGGCAGCACGGCGCGGATCCTCGCTCCCTGCCCGGGTAGATCCACTCGCGCGTCGAGGCGCGCCGTGACGTCCGCGAGATCAATCTGCAGCGTCGTCGGGTCAACCTCGCAGAACACCGGCACGAGGCCCGCGGCCAGGATGGCCTGCACCGTCGCCACGAACGTCAGCGAGGGAACGAGGACGCCGCTGCCCCGCGGGAGGTCGAGCGCCTCGAGCGCGAGATGCAAGGCGGCAGTGCCGCTGCTGACGGCGACCACGTGCGGCACGTCGAGCTCGCGGCCGAGGGCGTCCTCAAAGGCCCGCGCGAGGGGCCCCATGCCGAGCCAGCCGCTCTCCATGACGCGAGCGACGGCCGACAGCTCCTCCGTTCCGAGAACGGGCCTGTGGGTGAAGATCTGGTGCGACATTGCCCGGACGTACCGCGGAGCCGGCAGTATACCTCTGCTGAGCTGGCCGGACCAGAACGCGGGTGCGCGAGCGATGCGTGCCCGCCGGGGGACGCGGGTGCCGGCCTGCGTCAGCCGGCGACGTGCTCCGTCCAGCGTTCGAGCACCATCAGCGAGAAGAGCTGGTGGGCGTAGTTGGCGCGGCCGGCGACGTGCGAGTCCACCATGCGCGTCACTTCGGCGGGCATGAACAGGCCGCGCCGCGCAATCCGCTCAGGTGACAGCAGGTCGCGCATCAGGGGCTGCAGCTCGCGGCGGAGCCACTGCTTCATCGGGATGCTGAAGCCTTCCTTGCGCCTGGTCAGGATGCGGTCTGGGAGAACGCCCTTGAGGGCCTGCTTGAGCACGTACTTGCGCTCGCCCCCGCGCACCTTGAGCGTGCCCGGCATCGAGAACACCAGCTCCATGAGGTCGGTGTCGAGGAACGGCGCACGCGTCTCGAGCGACGTCGCCATGCTCATGCGGTCGACCTTCTGGAGGATGTCGTCGGCCAGGTAGATGCGCAGGTCGGCATAGAGCGCCCGATTGATCGGGTCGTCCGCGCGGTAGGCGCCAATCGCCTCGCGCACCTCGCGGTGGACGTCGGATGCCGCCAGCACGGCGGCCAGTTCCGGCCGATAGAGACGACTTCTGGACCGCGGCCCCAGGAAAGTCATCCAGCGGTAATGGCCGATGCCCGGGTCGCCGGAGGCCATCCCTTCGATGAAGCGTTTCGCCTTGTTGATCGCGCCCTTCTTCTTCGCCTGCGGCCGCACGAGGCTCGCCGCCTGCTCGGCGAGGCGCCAGACGAGCCGCGGCGTGACGCCCTGCATGCGCGCGGCCAGCCGCTGCGCCACGTAGGCGTCGTAGCCGCCGAAGAGCTCGTCGCCGCCGTCGCCACCGAGCACCACCTTGACGTGGCGCTGTGCAAGCCGCGAGACGAGGTACGTCGGGAAAATCGACACGTCCGCGAATGGCTCGTCGAGGTGCGTGACGAGCGGCTCGAAGAGCGAGGCGACGTCGGGCCGCACGACGTCCTCGTGGTGATCCGTGCCGAAGTGCGACGCGACTTCCCGCGCGTACGGCAGCTCGTTGTAGCTGCCGTCGTCGAAGCCCAGGCTGAAGCTGGAGACGCGCACGCCCCGCCGTTCCGCCGCGCGGGTCATCTCCGCGACGATGGCGCTCGAGTCGATGCCGCCCGACAGGAAGACGCCGAGGGGCACGTCGGCCATCATCTGGCTGTCCACGGCGCGCGCGAAGGTGGAGCGCACGGCGTCGATGGCGTCGGCGTCCGTCCATGCGCGGACAGGGATGTCGGCCGCGTCCCAGTAGCGCGTCACGCGGAGGTCGCCCCGGGTGTACGTGAGGATGTGCGCGGGCGGCAGCTTGCGGACCGCCTTCAGCATCGACCGCGGTGCGATCACGTACTCGTAGGTGAGGAACTGGTCGACGGCCTCGAGGTCGAGTTCGCGCGACACCTCCGGACGCGTCAGCAGGGCCTTCACCTCGGACGCGAGGAACAGCCCCTGCGGCGTTTCGGCATAGAAGAGCGGCTTCTCGCCGGCGCGATCGCGGGCCGCCAGCAGCGTCTCGCTGCGCGTATCCCACAGCGCGAGCGCGAACATCCCCTTGAGATGCGAGAAGCACGCCTCGCCGTATTCCTCGTACGCGTGGACCGCCACCTCGATGTCCGAGTGCGACCGGAAGCTGTGTCCGCGCGCCTCGAGACGCGCGCGCACCTCGGCGAAGTTGTAGATCTCGCCGTTGCCGACGACGACCACGGTGCGGTCCTCGTTCCAGAACGGCTGCTGCCCGCCTGAGAGATCCACGATGGACAGGCGCCGCATGCCGAGCGCCGCGCCCGTGCAGGCGACCGTGCCTTCCTCGTCGGGTCCGCGGTGCACCAGCGTGCGCACCATGCGCTGGACGTCGGCCAGGGCGGCCGGCGCCGCGGCATCACGCGTGGCGAAGCCGACGATGCCGCACATGGACCGGAGGACTGGAGGAATGGAGGAGCGAAGGAACGGAGGATGAGGGAGCCTCGGTGTTCGTCACGACGACGTCCCTTCCCCACGCCTGTCGCGGATGACGCGTGCCGGCGTCCCGACAGCGACGGCAAACTCCGGCAGCGTCCCGACGACGACTGCGCCCGCGCCAACGATGGCGTCGCGGCCGATGCGGGCGCCGTCGGTGACCACGACGTGCGCGCCGAGCCAGACGTGATCGCCGACGTCGATGCCGGCCGCCGTCCGTCCCTGGTCGAGCACGGGGATGTCCACGCGGTCGTGCAGGTGGTCGCCGCCGACGAGGTACGTGTAGGCGGCAATCAGCACCTTGCGCCCCACGCGCACCGTGGACGCCGAGAAGATCTCCGTATTGAAGCCGATGTTCGCCTCGTCGCCGATCTCGATGTTGCCGTTCTTGCAGCTGAGGATCGCGTTGCGGCCGAGGAAGACGCCCGACCCTATGCGGATCCCGTCGTTGTCGGTGCCCTTCGCGTCGAGGCAACACCCGTCGTCGACCACGACGTTGTCGCCGATGTGGATCTTGTGGGGGTGGCGCAGCACCACGTGCTGGCCGAACGTGACGTTGCGACCGACCGAGCCGAGCAGCAGCGGGTAGAGCTTCGACCGCAGGAACAGGCCCAGCGCGCCCGGGACGCTGGACGACAGCATCGTGACGAGCTCGTATTTCAGCAGCGCGCCCCAGCCCGGCCGGCCGACGACGAGCGACGCGTAGCGTGCAGCCTTCGACGTGCGCTCGTCGAAGAGCTCCCGCTGGATGACGGTGATGCGCTCGTCCTCCACGCGCGGCGGCCTGGGCACACGCGCGGGCGGCGGCGCCTGCGGCGTGGTCACCCCTGCAGCACCTCGCGGGCGGCGGGCGTCTCGATGATTTCGCGGATGGCGTACGTCGGCTTGTCCTGTGACTCGTGGTACGTGCGCGCCTGCAGCTCGGCGAGCAGGCCGATGGTGAGCAGCTGCAGGCCCGACGACACGAGGAGGATCGCGAACAGCAGGATCGGCCGGTCGGCAATGCCCTGCCGCTCGATCAGCCGCACCCAGGCGAGATAGAGCATGATCAGCGCCCCGACGCCGCCCATCGAGAGTCCGACGAGCCCGAAGATCTGCAGCGGACGGGTCGCGTAGTTCAGGAGGAACTTCACCGTCAGCAGATCGAGAATCACGCGGATGGTGCGCGACAGCCCGTACTTCGAGGTGCCGGCGCGGCGGGCCCGGTGGTTGACGACCACTTCCTCGACCGTCACGCCCTGCTCGCTCGCGATGGCCGGGATGAAACGGTGCATCTCGCCGTAGAGGCGCAGCGGCTTGACGACCTCGGCGCGGAAGGCCTTCAGCGAGCATCCGTAATCGTGCAGTTGCACGCCGGTGGCGCGCGAGATGAGCGCGTTGGCGATCATCGACGGCACGCGGCGCGTCAGGAAGCGGTCCTTCCTGTCGCGGCGCCAGCCGCAGACGATGTCGGCGCCCTGCTCGAGGCGCTCGACGAGCATCGGGATGTCCTTCGGGTCGTTCTGCAGGTCGCCGTCGGACGTGATGATGATCCGCCCGCGGGCGTGCGCGAAGCCGGCCGAGAAGGCCGCTGTCTGGCCGAAATTGCGGCGGAAGCGGATGATGCGCAGCCGCGGGTCGGCGGCCTGCAGCCGCCGCAGGATCTCCGCGCTGCCGTCGCGGCTGCCGTCGTCGATGAGCAGGACCTCGTACGTGCGTCCCCATGGCTCGAGCGCTGCCGTGATCTCGGCATGCAGGGCGTCGAGGTTCGGGGCTTCGTTGTAGATGGGGATGACGAGCGAGATCTCGGGGGCCATCGCGAAACCTCGAATTATACAGCAGCCGCGGCGGACCGCCGCCGGACCCAGGCCCAGACGACGGCGCCGACGACGATGACGCCGGCAAGCGTCAGCGACACCGGACGCGCGTGCTCGGCGAGAAACGTCAGCGCCTGCTCACCGTACCAGCGCGCGAGCAACGCCTCGCCGTAGTAGCGGAAGCCGCGCCCGACGGCGACGGCGGCGACGAAACTGAGCAGCGGCACCTTGGCCACGCCGGCGAGCAGGACGAACACCTTGAACGGTGCGGGCGGCGGCAGCACCGCGGGCACGAGGACGGCCAGCAGGCCCCAGCGGCGGAACGACGCCATCCGCTTCTCGACCTTGTCGGCGCGCATCCAGCGTCGCAGCAGCGCCTCGCCGCCGCGGCGCGCCAGGCCGTACATGACGAGGCAGCCCAGGACCGATCCAACGGTCGACGCGGTTGCGAACAGCAACCAGGCGTCGGGCCGCTGCGTGACCATCCAGACGATGAGCAGGTCGTTGACCTGGGGCAGCGAGATGAACGACGAGTCGAGGAACGCGACGAGGACGAGCCCCGGGGCACCGAGCGACTGGGCGAACTGGTGGACGGCGTTGACGAAGCGGGACATGCAGTGGGGGCAGGGTCACGTGTGACGCGGCGGCAGGCGCTGAGGGTGCGGCGGGCGCGGACACGCAGACGAGGTACTATGCCCCCCTAGTAGACCACGAGTGACTCGATCCGACCACCTTCGTCCCCTTCTCGCTGCCACCGCCATCGCCGCCGTCCTGCTCGGGCTTGCCGCCGTCTGGTACTACGCGGCGCTGGACCTGACGCTGAGTCATTACGACGCAAAGGCTCACCTCGTCGTCGCACGGCGGATCTTCGACAGCCTCACCCCGGGGTGGCGCCAGATCGGGGCCGTGTGGCTGCCGCTGCCCCACGTCCTGAACGCGCTGCCCGTGCAGGTGGATGCCTGGTATCAGCACGGCACCTCCGGCGTGGCGATCTCCGTGGCGTCGTTCGTCGCGGCCGCCGTGCTGCTGGTGTGGCTGGTGCATCGCACGACGGGCGTGCTGGCGGCGGCGGTGGCGACGGCCGTCGCCTTCCTGCCGCAGCCCGACCTGCTCTACCTGCAGGCGACGCCGATGACCGAGCCGCTGCTGCTGGCGCTGATGATTGGCGGCGTGGCGCTGCTGGCCGACTGGGTGCTGAAGGGCGGCACCGGCGCGGCGTGGCCGGCGGGCCTTGTGCTCGCGCTCGCCTGCCTGACGCGGTATGAGGCCTGGCCCGTGACCGCTGCTGCGCTGGTCGTGGCGCTGGGGTCAGGTCTCCAAATGAGGCCTGCGGTGGGGTCAGGTCTCGAGAATGACCCGGTGGCGGGGTCAGGTCTCGGCACCGCGACGTGGCGGAATCTGCGATCCACCCTCGAACGCCTGATCCCCGTCGCGCTCTGGCCACTCGGCGCGTTTCTCGGCTTCCTGGTGCTGAGCAAGGCGACGGTCGGCGAGTGGCTCGTCACGGGCGGCTTCTACGTGGCAGACAACCCCGCGCACGGGCATCCTCTGCTCGCGCTGCAGCAGGTGGGCTGGGGCGTCGGACGCATCGCCGGCTGGCCCGTCGCGTGGCTCGGCGCGGCAGGCGCCGTCGCCGCCGCGTTCACGGGGATCCGGCATCCGCAGCGCCGCGTGTGGTGGTTCGCCATCGCGCTGGCCGGATGCGCCGCGCTCCCCTTCTACGCGTTCGTCAGCGGACACCCGTTCCGCATCCGATACATGGTGCCGCTCGTCGCGACAGCCGCCGCATGCACGGGGCTGCTCGTCGCCGCGGCTCCGCGTCGGGCACGCTGGCCGCTGGTCCTGGCCGTCCTCGCGCTCGTCGTCGCAGACCGGCGTCCGCTCGGGTTGACGTCACCCATGGTGGCCGAGGCGCAGTGGGACCGCGCCAATCAGGCGGCGCGGCGGGACGTGACGGCGTGCCTCGTCCGCGAGTGGCGCGGCGAGCCGATCCTCGTCAGCATGGGCGCGCTCGCGCACTACATGCAGGAGCTGTCGCACGACGGGTTCGTGCTGCGGCACTTCGTCCACGAGGGGATCGGCGAGTTGTGGTTCGAGTTCATCGCACGGCCCGAGCGGCACGCGCGGTTCATCCTGATCGAGGAGCGCGCGGAAGGCGGTGATCTGTTCGCGCAGCGGGCCGCCGCTGATCCGTCGTACCTCGCGGCATACGACAGGACGTGCGAGGGCGGCGGCGTTGCGCTCTACGTCCGGCGTCCGTGAGGAGCTGACGCCGCGCTGAAGCTCGGTGCACCGTATGCCGCTGCACCTGGGCGGGCAGCAGGCCGACCGGCCTCCGGCGCTACGCGGATGAAGCCAAAGCCAAAGCCCGAGGTGGCAAATCCTGCCACCCCGGGAATGCGAGACCTGACCCCATCAACCGCAGAATCGAGACCTGACCCCAGTCAGCCCCAATCAGAACTTGAACTGCACGGTGAACAGGAAGGTGTTGCCGCCGATGTCGAGCGTGTCGCCGGCAAAGCCGAGCGCGGGGTCGAGGTCCACCTCGGCGCTCGTGTAGCGGTACTCGCCGCCGAGAAGCGCCGACGCACCGATCGGGAAGCGGACGCCACCCAGGAACAGCGGGCCGGCCTTCGTCCCCTCGTCCACGAAGTTGTCGCGGAAGATCGCCCCGTCGCTGAAGTCGAGGAACTCGCCCGTCTCGCTGTACCGCCAGCGATTGAACGACACGCCGGCACCGACGTAGGGCTGGAACCCGCCGTCACGGCTGAGCGGGAAGAACCGCACCGCCGCCGTCACCGGAATGACGCGCAGCTTGAGGTCCTGATCGATCTCCGTCCCGTCCTCGTCCACGTAGTCGGCATAGATGCTGGGGACGGTGCGCTGATAGAACCCGACGCCGCCGCCCACCTCGATGAACGACCCGATGCTGATGTAGTAGTCGCCCCCGACCGTCGCGCCGTCGAACTCGTCGATGTCGAACAACAGGAACGACAGGTTCTGCGCCAGCACATCGTCACGCGAGCGCCCGTCCTCGCCCTTCACCAGGTATCCGCCGACGTTGACGCCGACGACCGAGTCCTGCGCCAGCACCGGCGCCGCGCTCATCAGCAGGGCTGCCAGCCCTCCTACCACTGCCCGTCGCAGCATGAGACCACTCCCAACGCGATCGTCGCCGTGTGTCGACGCGCCCCATGCGCGCGGCACGATCGCGACTCGTCATCTTCTGGAGGCTGCTGTTGCAAGGGATGTGCCCGGCCAGTGGCGCCACCAGGCAGGTGACGGGCGTCATCGGCGTGCCGCATCGCGGGGAGAATGTCCTGCCGGGAGGTCAGGCCGTCCCGATTCCAGTGCGGCCACGCTGGAACGCGGCGATCTCGTCGAGCATCTCCTGCTGGATGCGGCCGTTGGACGCGACGAGCGAGAGCTGCCGCGACTGATACGGCGTGCCGTCCCACGTGGTGACCTGTCCGCCCGCCTCCTCGACGATCAGCGCGCCGGCGCACGTGTCCCAGGGCTTGAGCGACGCTTCCCAGTACCCGTCGAGACGCCCCGCCGCGACGTAGCAGAGGTCGAGCGCCGCCGAGCCGAGCCGGCGGACGGCACGGCTCCGCTGGACGAAATGGCCGAACAGCCCGAGGATGGCCTCGCCCTTCTCGCGGACGTCGTACGGGAAGCCGGTGACGAGCAGCGCCTCGCTCACATCCGACGTCTCCGACACCCGCAGCGGCACGCCGTTGAGCCTGGCCCCCTGCCCGCGCTCGGCCGTGAACAGCTCCCGCCGCGAGGGGTCGTACACGGCGCCGATCTCGACACGCCCGTCGATCTCGAGGCCCAGCGAGGCACAGAAGATGGGCAGGCCGTGCGCGAAGTTGGTCGTGCCGTCGACCGGGTCGAAGATCCAGCAATACCCCGGGACGGGCCGCCGCTCCGCCTCGCTCTCCTGCAGTTCCTCGCCAAGCACACGATGGTCGGGAAAGCGCTCGGCGACCAGCGCCCTGAAGGCGCGCTCGACGGCGATGTCCACCTCGGTGACGAGGTCGATCTCGCCCTTCTTGTCGACGCGGATGGGCCCGCCGAGCTGCGCAAGCTGGAGACGTCCGGCGTCGAGCACCGCCTCGATGGCGAGGGCCAGCAATCGCGGATCGTGCGCCACGGCGCTACTCCGCCGCCGGCAGCTGCTTGCGCATCCGCACTTCCATGCCGCCTTCCGGCCGCCGGCTGAGCGACACGTCGTCCATGAAGCTGCGCATGAAGAAGATGCCCCGCCCGCTGGCCTTGAGGAGGTTCTCGGGCGCGAGGGGATCGGCAATCTCGTCGGGTTCGAAGCCTTCACCCTCGTCCCGGACGCTGATGTCGAGGTGCGTCGCGTCACCCTCCGTCACGAATGCGAACTCCACGTGCACCTGCTTGCCGGTGTCCTCGCGGTTGCCGTGCTTGATCGCGTTGATCACCGACTCGCGCACCGCCACGCCGACCCAGTGGCCGGCGTCCTCGTCCAGACGCGCCACGGCGCACAGCTCGTCGCAGACGACCTGGACGTAGTCGAGCACGTCCAGGTGGCTCTGGAGGTCCAGTCGGAAGGTGCGCCGTGCATCGCTCATGCGGTCTCGATGGCGAGGATGATACACGCTCCGTCCCGAATGCTACAGTGATGCGTCATGCCTGCCGAGTTCACGCAGACACACACGGTCACGCCCGCCACGGCCCTCGAAGGCGTCGTGCGCGTGCCCGGCGACAAGTCGATCTCGCACCGGTACGCGATCTTCGCCGCGCTGGCCGACGGCGTGTCGCGCATCACGCACTACTCCTCGGGCCAGGACTGCCAGTCGACGCTCGCCTGCCTCCAGCAACTGGGGGTCGTCGTGTCGCGCAGCGAGACGCTCGACCGCACCACCGGGGCCAGCGTGCCCGTCGTGCAGGTGGTCGGACGCGGCGTCGGCGGCCTGCAGGCACCCACCGAACCGCTCGACTGCGGCAACTCCGGCACGACGATGCGGCTGCTGGCTGGAGTGCTGGCGGCGCACCCGTTCACGAGCGTGCTCACGGGCGACTCCTCGCTGTGCCGGCGCCCGATGATGCGGATCGTCACGCCCCTCAGCAGCATGGGCGCCCGCATCGAGGCGAACGACGGCCGGGCCCCGCTCACCATTCACGGCGGCCCGCTCACGGCGATGCACTACGACACGCCGACGCCGAGCGCCCAGGTGAAGACCGCCGTGCTGTTGGCGGGCCTCCACACCGCCGGGCGCACCAGCGTGCACGAGGCCGTGTTGACGCGCGATCACACGGAGCGCGGGCTGCGGATGTTCGGGGCGACCGTCGAGGTC
>JBIQIB010000113.1:0-13781 GCA_044508265.1 Acidobacteriota bacterium | reverse complement strand
CGCCGGCTGGTCGGCCGGACGGCTCGTCAGCTCGCTTGTTGCGCAGCAAGCGGCCAGCGGCAGCATTCGCCAAGCCGACACGCTGGCCTGCCGACCCGCGGCGTTGCCCGGCAAGCTGACACGCTGACGCGCTGACCTGGCGACAAGCCGACCTGCTGACCCGCCGATACGCAGCGTTGCCCGGCAAGCTGACACGCTGACCTGCCGACCTGCCGACGCGCGGTGTTGCCGACAAGCCCACACGCTGACCTGCTGACAAGCCGACGAGCTGACCTGCCTGGCAAGCCGACGAGCCGACCTGCCGACAAGCCGATCTGCCGCCTACTCCGTGTGCCGTCCGGTCAGGGCGTCCCGCAGCCTGTCCACCAGGCCGACGCCCGGGCCGAGGGTCTTGTGGAAGAGCTCCGAGTGCGGCGCATTCGGATGCGGACGCGTCGGCGCGAGCTTCTTCGCCATCTCCACCTTGCTGCCCAGCGCGGAGAGCTCGTCCGTCGAGAGGTGCGCACGGAGTTCAGGGAACTGCCTCGTCTCCTCATCGTGCGCGTGGTGCCGCAGCTCGGCGTCCAGCTCCTTCACCCGCTCCATGAACTCCGGTCCGGCCGCGTCGAGATCCTCGATCGCCTTCATGAGCTCGACGATCTCCTGATGCTCCTCCTTGTCATGCGCGACCTTGCGCGGGCCGTCCGGCACCTTCTCCTCGACCGCCGGGTAGACGTACATCTCCTCGGCGACCGCGTGCCGCATCACCTCCGCGATGACGGTATCGGTGAGCGCCCGGCGCCGGCTGGCGTCGGCCGTACGCTGGACCTCGCCGAGCAACTCCACCATCTCGCGATGGTCATCCGTCAGGATGTCCACCACGTCTCTGCCGCCCCCACCGTCGTTCGATCTCGTCATGAGTTCCTCCCTGGTGCTGAGCTTCGCGGCTCCGGATGAAGCACGCGATGTCGTGGAGCAGGTTTCATGCCTGACGGGTTCACGATTGCCGCTCGGTGCGTCCCACGCGCCGTCTCGCGCGTGCTTCCCCGGACACGCGACTCGCGACACTGTCGAGCAGGTGCTCGAGCTCGTCGAAGTCCACGGGCTTGACCAGCCGGTAGTCGAAGCCCGCCTCCAGCGCGCGGGCGCCGTCCTCAGGGCGCCCGTAACCCGTGACGGCCACGAGGCACATGTCTCGCGCCGCCGCGCTCGCGCGCACGCCGACGGCCACGTCGTAGCCGTCGATGCCGGGCAGCCCGATGTCCACGAGCGCGAGGTCTGGACGGATCGAGAGCGCCGCCTGCAGCCCGCTCCGGCCGTCGTACGCCACGTGCACGGTGTGGGCGTGCGTCTCGAGCAGCGTCCGCAGCATGTCCACGGCGTCGGCGTTGTCGTCCACGATGAGCACGGTGAGCCTGCCGTCGGACGCGTGCGCATGACGGTCGCGCTCGGACGTCGGACGCGGCGCCATCGCAGACGACGCGACGGGCAGCGTGACGATGATGGCGGTGCCGTGTCCGATACCGGCGCTCTCGGCCCGGATGCTGCCGCCGTGCTGGTCGACAAGACCGCGCGCGAGCGAGAGGCCGACGCCGACCCCGCCGAGTGTCCGCGCCAGCGACGCGTCGATCTGCACGAACGGCTCGAAGATCGCCTCGAGATGCTGTGGCTCGATGCCTAACCCGCGGTCCTGCACACGGACCGTGGCGTGCTCGCCCTCCACCGTGCACGTGATGGCAATCGCGGAACCGGGCTCTGAGTACTTCACCGCGTTGTCGATGACGTTGACGAACACCTGCTCGAGGCGCAGCGCGTCGGCACGCACGGGCACGGCCTCGTCGGGGAGCCTGACGCGCAGGCGGTGCCCGCGGGCATCCACGAGCGCCCGGGTCGTGTCGATCGCGTGACGCAGCGTCTGCGCCAGGTCGAGATGCTGCAGCTGCAGCTGCAGCCGGCCGCGCGTCAGCCGGGAGACCTCGAGCAGATCGTCCACGAGCCGTGTGAGGTGACCCGTGTGACGCGCGATGGTGTCGTGGATGTCGCGCTGCCGATCGTCAGCGGCGATGCGGCCCGACAGCGCGTTGGCCGTGGCGATGGCGTTCAGCGGGTTGCGCAGCTCGTGCGCGAGCATCGCCAGGAACCTGTCCTTGCTGGTGTTCTCGTCGGCGAGCTCCTTCGTGCGCCGGCGCTCCTGCTCCACCAGCGTCCGCTGCGCGGTGACGTCGCTGACCACGGTCAGCAGCCGGCCCGGCGCCTCGTGCCCCGCGGCGATCGGCTGAAGCGACACATCGAGCCAGCGGCCGCCCGCGTGCACCACCTTCGAGGCACGCCGCCCTCTCCTTCGGACCCGATCGAGAAGTGCGGCGCCGTTGCCGTCGGCCAGGCGCCCCAGCAGCGCGTCGAGGCGCATGCCGTCGAGCACGGCGTTGCCGACGAACTGACGCATGGCCTCGTTCGCCCTCGTCACCACGCCCTCGGGGCTGGCGAGCGCGACGCCCTCCGCCATGCCGTCGAACGTCTGGCGCCACTCCGCTTCCGCACCGCGGAGATCACGCTCGGCGGCGCTCGCGCGCAGCAGCGCCCGCACTGTCGCAAGGAGTTCAAGCGGCTCGACCGGCCGCGTCAGGTAGCCATCAGCATGCGGCTCGACATCCTCCGCATCGTCCTCGCCGGCCGCCAGCGGGGCGGAGGTCTGCAGGAGCGGCACCTCTTCCCCGTCCGGCGTGTCCTTCAGGCGTCGCCTGACGTCCACGTCCGCGGCGTCGGGCAACGGGACGTCGAGAACGATGAGCGACGGCGTCAGCGCGCGCGCATGCGCCAGGGCCTCGGCACCTGTCGCCGCCTCGTGCACCTCGAAGCCATCCCCGCGCAGGATGCGCGACACCGCGCCGCGGGCGGCTGCATCGCCGTTGATGTTGAGAATGACGCCGCCACGCGGCTCCATTGGGCCCACCTATCGCCGTACCGTCCGACGACGTTCCAGGCAGGCATGCGTCGGCGTCCCGGGGACCTGTCGGGCGACTGTGCCAGGGCGAGCGCGGACGCGCCCTCCCGCCCGAGCGGGAAGACGACGTATCGCGCGACGACGGGGTGTGACGCGTCCGTCGAAAGTCGTCGACGACATCGCCTCCCCGTGGATTCAAAAGATGCGCCACCGGAGGCGTCCGGTGGCGTGTGC
This sequence comes from Acidobacteriota bacterium, assembly GCA_044508265.1. GTDB lineage: Bacteria > Acidobacteriota > Vicinamibacteria > Vicinamibacterales > Vicinamibacteraceae > JAEZDP01. Next base: position 10,624 of record JBIQIB010000113.1, on the reverse strand, counting down.
CTCACCCCTCTGAAACCACCGTCGCGAGGGCACTTCGTGGGTGGGCGGGTGCCCACCCATGGCAGGACGTGCTACTGAACGACCTTGATGCCCGTCAGCACCTGCGAGGTGCCCGCGCCGTGGGCCACCGACACGCGCAGGACGTAGTCGCCGGCCGACAGCGGCGCCAGCGTGACGTCGGCCTGCGCCCAGCGAATGCCGTCGGCATCAGGCTCGAGAAGCTCGGCCTTGACCGGGATTGCCGACAGCACCGCCCCGGTCCGGTCCAGGAGCTCTGCCGTGGCGGCCGTGGCATCAGCCGCGGCCACCGGCAGCGCCACACGCACGCGCTCGGTCCGGCGGAAGCGGGGATCGGCCGCCGGCATGTAGACCCGACCTGTGGACGGCCCCCAACGCTCGAGCGCGGGACTTCCCACCGCCGCTGCGCCTTCGGATGGCACGGTGAGACGCAGCTGATCGCTCAGCGGCAGCGTACCCTCCCCGCCCCGCACCCGGAGCCTGACGATCAGCTCGCCCCCGGCCGTAGTGTCCTCGAGCGGCACGGAGAGTCGGGCCGTTCTGGTCCGCAGGTCCACGGGCACCTCGACAGCGGCGACGGGCGCGCCGTCTGCCTTCGACACAGTGGCCTGCAGCGTGGCGCCACCCTTCCATCCGGGCTCGCGAAGTGCCGACGCGGCGACCTCTGCGGCAATCCAGAGCCGCCCGTCCGGGCCGCTTCCCGGCTGGTCCTGAAACAGCCAGGCGGCGCGGCTGTACATGGGGAGGCCATCGCGCGCGCCGGCAAGCGCGTCCACCGCCGAGGTGACGGCAGCGGCAGACGCGTCGGCTGCGGCACCGCCTGTGCCTCCGCTGGCCTCGGCCTCGCGTCCGGCGTCCATCACGAGCATGTCCTCGGGCCGCAGCGCGCGGTAGCCGCGGCGCGCCCGCACCTGCACGCCGGGCTTCTTCACGCGGACGGTGATCTTGCGCCACTTGCCGTCGAGGTCCCGGTTCGACGAGTAGTAGCCGAGCAGGTAGTAGCTCGACAGGTCGTTGACGATCCGCTGCGCGCCCGCCTTCAGGTCGTTCGTGTTGATGACGGCCAGGCCGTCGGTGTTGTCGGCGATCATCCGCAGCGAGTCGAGGCGGCTCCTGAGGTTGCCGTGGCTGCGGTCGCCCATCATCGAGTCAGACACGGCGAGCCCGCGTGTGTCGAACGGGTAGAACGACACGTTGAAGCGATTGGCGCTTTCCAGCATGTCGGTGAACCGCTGGAAGTTGTCGAGCCGCGCATACTGCGACGCGAGCGCCGCGCACTCGATGGGCGACAGCATCCGGAGGTTGCCGGTACCGGCGCTGGCGCGGTTCGTCGTGATGCGGCCGTCCGGGCCGGTGCCGAGGCCGCCCGGGCCTGGCACGGGCTTGTCCTCGCTGTGCGCCAGGAGCTCGGGCTTCGGGCGGTACAGCTCCCAGCCCTGGGTGACCATGATCACGGCCTTCCGTTCCTCGCGCACGACGCCGAGGTAGCCGATGAGGCTCTCGAGCGACACGATCACTTCCTGTTCGCGCTTCCGGCGAATCAGCTGTTCGGCGAGGCTGCCGTTGCCGCGCGTGGCCGACTCGAGCGTCGGGGCTCCCCGTTCGGTCGTCGTCACACGCGCGACCTTCTCCGGATAGCACATCTCCAGCTGCTGTTCCTCCGGATCGGTCCGCATCCACGCGTCGCGTTGCCCCCACGTCCAGTTGGAGTACAGCGCCTCGTCCAGCAACCCCGTGCGCCGTGCGAAGACGATGTCGCGCGCCGCCATCCTCGGGGTGATGACGGCGAACAGATCGTCGGGACCGATCAGCCGCTCGAGCATGTCCACGAGCGGCTTGCGCGCGGCGTGCGAGCCGGCGTACGTGGTGTGGTTGGTGTCGAGATAGATGATGAAGACGCGCCGGCGCGGGTCGCCGGCCTGTTCGACGGCGTCGGCCACGCTCACGGGATCGCGCCGCTCCTCGCGCGCCGTCATGTGGCGCAGCTCGACGCGTTCGAACTGCTCGATCTGTTGCGGCTTGCCGTCCTCCAGGATCTCGAAGTCGGAGGCGTCGAGGCCCTCCACGGGCGCGCCGTCGAGGGTCGGGTAGGCGTCCACGCGGACGTAGTTGGCTTCGAGCCGGAACGTCGGACGCTGTGGCTCCTCACCGCCGGCATCGTCCTGACTGGGGGACTGACCGGCAGGCGCCTGTCCTTCCGGAACGGGATCCTGTGCCGCCACCCGCACGGACCCGGCGCCCAGCAACACGCCAAGCACGCCGGCGCCAGTCAGCAGCGCAAGCGCCGCCGTCAGGCGTCGGCGACGCCCTGTCGTTCGAGGTTGTCCGACCGTCACAGCCGACCTCCTGTTCCACCTGTCCCTGGCAAGGACGGGCGGACACCTGCAGGCGCGTAGAGCGGCAGTCTATCGCACCTCGGCCACACGCTGGCCGAGCGCGCGGTCGGCATTGGTCTGGTAGATCTTCCGCAGCACGTCCGGCGGCAGGTGCACACCGTAGATGCGCCACTCCCCGGTCGGCGGGAACGGATGATCGTAGTACTTGAAATACTCGTCGTCGGTTTCCAGAAAGCGGTAGTAGATGCGGTGCCGCGGCTGGTCGGGCCGTCCGGGATACCGATCGGTGCCGTAGACGACGCGGTCCTGCCACTCGACGAGGAAGCGCCGCGCGGCGTACGGCTGCCGCCCCAGCTCGGCGACGCGCCCCGAGATGTCCACGAACATGTTCGGCAGGCGCGCCAGCCGCTCGCCGAGGGTCTTCAGGTCTTCGGCCTGGCTGCCCATGTGCGCGCTGATGAACGTCGTGCCGGGATGCCGCGCAATCATCCGATCGTGCTGCTGAAGGACCTCTTCGTAGGACGGGAACTCCGGCCCGTGGAAGCTCCAGCTCGGGAACCGGTGCAGCTGCAGCCAGCGCTCGTTGCGTTCGTCGATCGGCCGGAAGAACGCGACGGGATCGGCCGAGTGAATGAGCACGGGGATGCCGAGCTCGCCGCACTTCGCCCAGATGGGGTCGAGCCGCGGGTCGTCGATCGGCACGACCTTGCCCGAGCCGTCCTTGATGGTGAGGCCAAGGCTCTTGAAGATCTTCACGCCCGCCACGCCCTTCGCGTGGGCCGCCTCCAGCATCGACGCCATGCTCTCGCCGAAGCCGGGCTCGTCGATGCGGTCGAAGTCGATGTTGGCGAAGATGAGGAGCCGTCGCGGCGCGGCCTTGTGGTAGGTCTCGAGCATCTGGTCAAGCTGCGGACCGAAGCCGCCACTGAGGTTGACCGACCGCTCGACGCCGAGGTCGTCCATCGCCGCGAGCAGTGCCTGCGGCGTGACCTTCAGCGACCAGTGCGCGTGGATGTCGGTGGCCGGGAACGCGGGCGTACGGACCGGCGTGACCTTCGTGACGAGGGCCGGGTCCGGATCGTAGCGCTTGATGATCGTGTCGCCCACGTAGACGGCGGGCCCCAGATCGGGTTCCCCGCCCTGGGGCGGCTGCGCCGACACGCCGCAGCCGACGGCCGTCAGTGCCAGGAACAGGAGTGCGAATGGACGGGTCATGGCTGCGCAGTGTACTGCCTCGGCCCGGGCATGCGAGATGATGGCTGCCGTGAGCACTTCCTCACGGCAGTTCGAACTCCTGCGCCGCTGGAGTCACCTGCTCGACGCGGCGTTCCGCATCCCGGGCACGAACATCCGGTTCGGGTGGGATCCGATCGTCGGGCTCATCCCGGGCCTCGGCGACCTGAGCAGCCCGGCGTTTGCCGCGCTGCTGCTGATGCAGGCCCTCCGCATGCGGGTGCCGCGCATCGTCCTCGCGCGGATGGTGCTGAATGCCGGCATCGACGCCCTGATGGGGCTGGTGCCCGGGCTCGGCAACGTTGCGGACATCTTCTGGAAGGCCAACACGCGCAACATGGCGCTGCTCGAGCGGCATGCCCAGCCGGGTGTCGCGCCGCGCCGGTCGGACGTGCTGTTCGTCTACGCCGTGGTGATCCTGCTGGTGTTCATCGCCCTGCTGCCGCTGGCGGCGCTCGTGTGGCTGGTGCAGCAGTTGGTCGCCTGACGGGCGCGCCGGCACGCTGACAGGTTGGAAGGACGGCTCGGAGAGCCGTCCCTACCGAAGCGCGCCGTCGAGCACGACGTCGGGGACGGGGAACGATCCTTCCTCGAGCAGTCCGGCAACGGCGTCGGCAGCCACCGCACGCTCGAAGTAGAAGCCCTGTCCGCGCGCGCAGGCCAGCGACTGCAGCCAGCGCACCTGCGCCTGCGTCTCGATGCCCTCGGCCGTCACGTCCATCCCGAGCGCATGCGCGAGCGAGACGATGCTGCGCACCATCTGCACGGCGCTGTCGCGGCCCTCGCCCATGCGGTTGATGAACGTGCGGTCGATCTTCAATGTCGAGAGCGGGAATGCGTGGAGGTGGCCGAGCGACGAGTAGCCCGTGCCGAAGTCGTCGAGCACGAGCGCGAAGCCGGCCTCGCGCAGCCCGTGCAGGCGCGCCACCACGGGCTCTGCGCCGTCGAGCAACGTCGCCTCGACGATCTCGAGCCTGAAGTCCACGGGCGAGAGCCCGTGCGCGGCGACGATCGCGACGAGCGACTCGACGAGGTCAGGCTCGTTGAAGAGGCGCGGGGCGATGTTCACGCTCATCGTCACGTCAGCGGCGGCGGCGTGCATCTGCCGCCACTCCGACAGGTGGGCCGCGGCGCGCGTGAAGACCGCGTACGTAAGCGGCGCAATCAGCCCGGCGTCCTCGGCAATGGACAGGAACCGGTCCGGTGCCAGCAGTCCCCGCTCGGCGTGGCGCCAGCGGACGAGCGCCTCGAAGCCCTCGAGGGCCCCGCCGTCGAGCCGCACGATCGGCTGGTAGTACGGCACGATCTCGTCACCTGCCAGGGCGCTCCGCAGGTCGCGCTCCAGCCGCAGGCGCAGCTGCGACTCGGCCTGCACCGCCTCGGTGAAGATCTCAAACTGCCCCCTGCCCCGCCTCTTGGCTCGATACATCGCGGCGTCTGCGTCGCGCATCAGCTCCTCGCCGCATGTGTAGCGGGGCGAGTCGAGGACGATGCCGATGCTGAGACTGCAGTACTGCGCGCGCTCGTCGATCAGGAACGGCTCGCGGACGGCCGCCTGGAGGCGTTCCGCGACCATCAGGGCCGTGGCCTCCTCGCGCACGTCCTCGAGGAGGATGGCGAACTCGTCGCCGCCCAGGCGCGACAGCGTCCGGCGCGTGGTCAGGTGCCCTGCGTAGTCCGACCGCCGGACACCCGTCTCGAGCCGCTTCGCGAGCTGGACGAGCAACTCGTCGCCGGCCACGTGACCGAGCGTGTCGTTGACCATCTTGAAGCCGTCGAGATCGAGGTAGATGATCGCGAACCGCGGCGCGTCATTGACACGCGGCCCGGTGAGCGCGTGGTGCATGCGCTCGAGGAAGAGCAAGCGGTTCGGCAGCCCCGTCAGCGGGTCCGCGACCTTGGCATGCGTCACGTCCGAGAGCGACCCGGCGAGCCGCGCCGGCCTGCCCTGATCGTCAAACATCGTCACGCCGCGGGCGAGCACCCAGCGGTAGTGACCGTCGGCATGGCGGATGCGGTGCTCCGTCTCCCAGGTGGACGTCAGGCCGTCGAGGTGCGCGCGCAACTCCTGGCTCACGCGCACCTGCTCGTCGGGGTGCACGCGCGACATCCACTCGGAGAAGTGCGGCAGCAGCCGCTCCCTGGCGACGCCGAGCAGCGCCGCCCAGCGGTCCGAGTAGAAGACGCGGTCGGTGCGGAGGTCCCACTCGAAGAGCCCGTCGTTGCTGCCGGCGGCCGCCAGCGCGTACCGCTCCTCGGAAACGCGCAGCGCCCGCTCGGCACGGCCCGCCTTGATGAGCGTGCGAACACGCGCGAGGGCCACGGTGAAGTCGATGGGCCTGGTGACGACGTCGTTGGCTCCGGCATGCAGCGCCGCCGCGACGCCGTCGGCGTGCTCGTGCGGGATCGTCATCACCACCGGCAGCTGTGACGCGCTGAAGCGCTCGCGCAGCCGGTGCAGCACGTCGATGCCGCCCGGGGCGGCCAGCGCCACGTCGAGCAGCACGAGCTCCACGGGCTCGATGTCGAGCATGGCCAGCGCCTCGTCGCCGCCGGCCGCCTGTACCACGCGGAACCCGGCGCGCTCGAAGCGCCGCGACAGCTCGGCCCGATCGACGTCGTCTTCGTCCACGAGCAGGACGACGCCCGTCGTGGTGTCGACCCGCGTGTCATGCCTCGGCGGCGACGTCGGGGAGGAAGGCGGTGTCGCGCCGGGGCTGTCCTCGGTGGCGGCGACGCGGGAGGTGCCCTCCACCCACCGTGCAGAGGGAGGACGCGAACGGGGCCGGGTCGTCACGCCCGGTCAATCGGCCCGGGGCATGTGGGCTTTACCCGGCAGGGAATGGCGGAGACGAACGCGCCACGCGCGGCACGCGGGCGCATCACGAGCCCGCCTCGTGTTTCAGCACCAGGCAGGCGAGGGGCGGCAGCGTGAGCAGGATCGACTGGGGAAAGCCGTGCGCGGGCACGGGCTCGGTCGAGACGCCGCCGGCGTTGCCGACGTTGCTGCCGCCGTACAGCTGCGCATCGCTGTTGAGCAGCTCCCGATAGCGGCCGCCGAACGGCGTGCCGATGCGGTATCGCTGCCGCGGCACGGGCGTCATGTTCAGCAGCACCACCACCTGGTCGTCGGGATTGGCGGCGCGCCGGATGAACGAGACGACGCTGTTCTCGTTGTCGTTGCAGTCGATCCACTGGAACCCGGCCGGATCGTAGTCGCGCTCGTAGAGCGCCGGCTCACCGCGGTACAGCGCCAGCAGGTCGCGCACGAAGCGGTGAATGCCGTCGTGCGGCGGGTGCTCCAGGAGGAACCACGGCAGCGACTCGGCGTAGTTCCACTCGCGCCACTGTCCGAACTCGCCGCCCTGGAACAGCAGCTTCTTGCCGGGGTGCGTGAACATGTAGCCGAAGAGCGCGCGAAGGTTCGCGGCCTTCTGCCACGTATCGCCCGGCATCCTGTCGAGGAGGCTGCGCTTGCCGTGCACCACCTCGTCGTGCGAGAAGGGCAGCACGAAGTTCTCGTTGTAGGCGTAGACCATCGAGAACGTCAGGTGGTTGTGCTCCCACCGGCGGAAGATGGGGTCCTTCGACATGTAGGCGAGCACGTCGTGCATCCACCCCATGTTCCATTTGTAGGTGAAGCCGAGGCCCCCGAGGTGTACCGGGCGGCTGACGCCCGGCCACGCCGTCGATTCTTCCGCTATCGTCACGACGCCGGGATGATGGCCGTGGATGTGGACGTTCATGTCCTGGAGGAACGACACGGCGTCGAGGTTCTCGCGGCCGCCGAAGGCGTTGGGCACCCACTCGCCCTCCTCCCGCGAGTAGTCGAGATAGAGCATCGACGCGACGGCGTCCACGCGCAGGCCGTCCACGTGGAAGTCTTCGACCCAGGCGAGCGCGCTCGCGAGGAGGAAGTTGCGGACCTCCGTCCGCCCGTAGTTGAAGATCAGCGTGCCCCAGTCGCGGTGCTCGCCGAGCCGCGGGTCCTCGTGCTCGTAGAGCGCCGTGCCGTCGAAGCGCGCCAGGCCATGCGCGTCCTTCGGAAAATGCCCGGGCACCCAGTCGAGGATCACGCCGATGCCGGCGCGGTGCAGCGTGTCCACGAAGGCGCGGAAGTCGTCCGGCGTGCCGAAGCGTGACGTCGGCGCGAAGAACCCCGTCACCTGATAGCCCCACGAGCCGTCGTACGGGAACTCCAGCACGGGCAGCAGCTCGACGTGCGTGAAGCCGAGGTCCTTCACGTACGGCACGAGGCGCTCGGCCAGTTCCGCATACGTCAGGAACCGGTTGTCGTCGGTGCGCGCCCACGACCCGAGGTGCACCTCGTAGATGGCCATCGGCCGGTCGAATCCCTCGCCTGCCGCGCGCCGGGCCTCGATCCACTCCGCGTCCTGCCAGGCGTAGCCGCTCGGCGCCGCGACGATGGAGGCCGTGGCCGGCGGGTGCTCGTACGCGGCCCCGCACGGGTCGGCCTTGAGGAAGGGCACCGGCGACACGCGCGACCGGATCTCGTACTTGTACCGATCCCCCGGCCCGACGTCCGGCAGGAAGATCTCCCACACGCCCTGGTGGTGCCGCTGGCGCATCGGGTGCACGCGGCCGTCCCAGTCGTTGAAGTCGCCCACGACGCTCACGCGCGTCGCGTTCGGCGCCCACACGGCGAAGCGCGTACCCGCCACGCCGTCGATCGTCATGGGGTGCGCGCCGAGGCAATGATGCAGGCGCATGTGGCGCCCTTCGCCGAGCAGGTGCAGGTCGAGCTCGCCGAGCAGCACGCCGAACGCATACGGGTCGAAGTGCTCCGTCACCTCGCCGCCGTCGCGGCGCCGGACGCGCAGCTTGTACGGCCTGACGGTGGTGACGCCCTCGAAGACCGCCTCGAACAGGCCGTCCGGATGGATCACTTCCATGCCGTGCGGGCGGAGATCGGGGGTGAGGGGGACGACGGTGACGGACGCGGCGCGAGGCAGGAACGCCCTGACCACCAGCCGCTGGCCGCGCTCGACGTGCGGGCCCAGCACGCCGAAGGGGTCGGCCGACGTCGCGGTGAGGATGGCGCGTTGGGGAGCAGGCAGTCGCGACGGCATCACTTGCTCCACGCGAGCGGAGCCGTCGTCGGCGCCAGCCACGCCTCGCGCTCGGCCTCGCCGGGGCGGTCGCCGGGACCGTCGACGGAGCTGACCTCGAAGGCGTCATACATTGGGCACCACGCCCGCACCGCCGTGAAGGCGAGCGTCGCGGCACCGAGCATCACGGGCCAGCGCAGCGCGCGCGGGCTGCGCGCCACGGTCGCGGCGGCCGTCACGGCCAGGACCGCGCGCAGGAGGCGATCGAGATCGCCGACGTTGTGATCCTTGATCCGCGCCAGCGCCGTGCTGCGCGCGAGGACGCCCGACTGCACCAGGCGCGCCAGCAGCTCGGCGTTGCCGGGCTCCGCGAGCACATGGCCGTCCACCTGGACGATCGGGGTGCGGCGCTGGCCGCCGTGCAACGCAACGGCCTCGCGCAACGCGTCGAGGTCGAGATCGACGTCGCGGTAGGTGTACGGCACGCGGAAGCGCCGCAGCAGCCGCCGCGTCCGCGCCGTGTCTTCACACCAGCCGGCGCCGAACACCCGCACCTGCCCCTCTTCGACGAGAGTCACGTCTAGCACGCTAACGGAGCGTCGGCAGGCCGTCAAATCGGCGCACACGATGGCCGCGCTGCGTCGGCGGCGTCGCGACGTCCGGGCGGGCGCGGCGGTGAGGCCACGCTCGAGCCGCGTGTACAATCGCCATCGGGAGCGGGCGGCGGCACGGACGTTCCGGCCAGCGAGCCGGCCCGGCCTTCCTTTCTGCGGAGATGTCGATGCCAGTCGCCGGTGACCGTTCGTGACCATGCCTCAGTGGTTCGTCGAACTCCATCCCGTCTGGCAGGCGCTGCTCGCGACGCTGTTCACCTGGGGCGTGACCGCCCTCGGCGCCGGCGTGGTGTTCTTCGCGCGTGACGTCAGCCGCAAGATGCTCGACACGGCGCTCGGCTTCACGGCCGGCGTGATGATTGCGGCAAGCTTCTGGTCGCTGCTCGCGCCGTCGATCGCGCTGGCCGAGGAGATGGGTGTCACCCCGTGGGTGCCGGCGGTCGTCGGCTTCCTCGCCGGCGGCGCCTTCCTGCGCATGGCCGACCACCTGCTGCCGCACCTGCACCTCTTCCGTCCCATCTCGGATGCCGAGGGGCTCCCGACACAGTGGCGGCGCAGCATCCTGCTGGTGCTTGCCATCACGCTGCACAACATCCCCGAAGGGCTCGCCATCGGCGTGGCGTTCGGCGCCGTGGCCGCCGGGTACGAGGGCGCGACGCTGGCCTCGGCCGTGGCGCTCGCGATTGGCATCGGGCTGCAGAACTGCCCGGAAGGCACCGCCGTCTCCGTGCCGCTGCGGCGCGAAGGGATGTCGCGCTTCCGGAGCTGGTGGTACGGACAGGCGTCGGCCGCCGTCGAGCCGGTGGCCGCCGTCATCGGCGCCGCGGCCGTCACGATGATGCGGCCGATCCTGCCGTACGCGCTGGCCTTCGCCGCCGGCGCCATGATCTTCGTCGTCGTCGAGGAAGTGGTGCCCGAGTCGCACAGCGGCGGACACACCGACAGCGCGACGCTCGGCGCGATGGTCGGGTTCGCGGTGATGATGACGCTCGACGTCGCGCTGGGTTGAAGCGGCGGATCAGCTCGTCGGCTTGTCGGCGTGCCAGCAGATCAGCGTCTCAGCTTGCCAGCGTATCGGCTTGCCGGCTTGCCGGGCGGATCGCTTGTGTCAGCGGGTCAGCCTTGTCAGCCCCGTCATCCCGCCGGGCTTCCGGTTGCCGCTGAATCTTCTACCTCACTAGCTGACAAGCCGACATGCTGTCGTGCTGGCAAGCCGACAAGCCGAATAGCTGCCGAGGACCGGAGTAAACGAGGAGCGGAGGAACGGAGGAGCGAAGGAACGGAGGATGAGGAACTGAGGAAACGAGGTAGGGAGGATCGCTGCCCCGACTGGCAAGGCGGCCCGCCGACGAGC
>JBIQIB010000012.1:17774-56179 GCA_044508265.1 Acidobacteriota bacterium | reverse complement strand
CGAACGCTTCATGAACCGGCACGCTCCTTGGGGAGAAGGTCGTGCGCGCATTCTTGCACACGCGTCGCGAGCGCACGCAAGAACGGCCCCTGAGTTCCCTCAGAGGCCGCTGCTCGGATCCTGAAACCCGCTGGGCTTTGCTGTTGGTCGGGACGGCGAGATTCGAACTCGCGACCCCCTGAACCCCATTCAGGTGCGCTACCAGGCTGCGCTACGTCCCGACGAACGCCGTAAGGCGCGAACGCGGATTGTAACTCACCTGTGCCCCGGAGAGCCAGCAGCCATCGCCGGCTCGTCGCCGCTGCGTCGCGACGCGATCGGTACGCGGGTGAGACATCTGCGGATCTCCAGTGCCAACGTGCGGCAGGTCGCCGTCGGGACGCGCCCTCGTGTCGGGCGTTCGTCGTGCCGTCAGGCATCGTTGGTACTGGCATCCACTTCGCAAACGGTGGACGATGAGGCCACTATCAGCGCGGTCCGTCGGCGCGCGGCGCAGCCGCCGCCGACCGGCAGCAGGCATTCCGGGCCGCCTGCCTGCCGGAGCCGTTCCGCCGGAACCGCACGAGGGTGCCGACCTCGACGGGGCATGTCATGGTTGTCTCCCACCTGCTGCGCTGCAGCCGTGCGTTGTGCCTGACGGCCGGCGCGCTCGTCGCCGGCCTCTCGCCCCTGTTCGCCCAGACGCCGCCGCGGGCCCCGGACGAACGCCCCGTCAAACGGCCGGCCAGCGAGACACCCATCACCATCGACCTGAAGCCGACGGCCATCCTCGAAGGCCACGACCTGCGCGCCACGGTCAAGGTGCTGCCCCGGGCGGTGAACCGGTTGCTCGCCGTGCGGATCGAGGCGCCGACGTTCTACGCCAGCACCGAGCGCGAGCTCATGGGCGATTCGTCGCAGCGGACGTTCACCTTCAAGTGGGAGAAGCTGCCGGCGGGCTGGTATCGCGTCGAAGCCGTCGTGACCGATGCGGCCGGCGAGGTGACGCGCATCCATCGCGACTTCCAGGTGTATGGCGGCTCGCTCGACAGCCAGATGATCGAGGGGCCGACGACGTCCGGCCGGCGCGGACGGCGCGGCCGCCGGTAGCGCGGCGCGCACGCGTGCACTCCAGGCGGTGACGACCGGCCAGTGGCGGCGGAGCGAACGAGAGGCCGCCGCGCTACGACTGCCGGGCGCGTCGGCGTCCGCCGCCGGACGCGACGGGCTGCACCTGGCTGCGGCGATCGTCGAGCAGCTCGAGCAGCGACCGCAGCTCCTGCTTCAGCTTGAGGATCTGCGCGCGCGTGGCGTCGTTGAACGCGACCGGCGGCACCCTCGCAGGCGTGTCGTCGAACGGCAGCAGGTCAACGGCATCCGGCTGGGGCTGCTCTGCCTCGAACCGGCGCCGGACACCCGACAGCGTCAGGCCCTCGCTGAACACGAGGTCGTGAATGCGGATCACGCGCTCGACGTCCGCCGGCCTGTACACGCGCGGGCCACCGGGTGTCTTCGAGACGCCGAGGTCAGGAAACTCGGATTCCCACGAGCGCAGGACGTACGGCTGAATCCCCACCAGTTCGCAGACTTCGGAGGCCTTGAACGCCGGCTTGGCGGGAATCACGATGCGGGGCGCATCGGCCATAGGCCGTGAGTATAACAAGCGTCAGTCCGCGCCACCGTCGCCGCGCCGCCTGGAGGCGGGCTTGCCCGTCGTGCGCCGAGGGCGCTTTCCGGTCGCCGTTCCCGGACGTTTCTTCGCCTTGCTGCGTGCGCCCTTGCGCGGCCGCGGGCCGCCGGGCGACGCGTCCGTCTCGTCCCTGCCGCCCCGTCTGCGCACCGTGATCCGGATCGGCGTCCCTTCGAAGCCGAACGTCTCGCGCAGGTTGTTGACGAGAAAGCGCTCGTACGAGAAGTGAAACCCCGACGCGGTGTTGGTGAAGAAGACGAAGTGCGGCGGGGCGACGCCCGTCTGCACGGCGTACATGATCCGCACGCGCTTCTGTCCCGGGCTCGCGGGCGGGTGCTCGCGGGTGACCCGCTCGACGAAGCGGTTCAGCTCGCCGGTGGTCACGCGCGTGCGCCGGGCAGCGGCAATCCTGTCGATGGTCTCGAGCAGCTTCGGCGTCCGCTCGCCCGTGAGCGCCGACAGGTGCAGCAGCGGCGCGTAGTCGAGGAACTTGAGCTGGAAGCGCTGCTCGGCGTCGAACGTCTTGTAGTAGTCGGCGCCTTCCTGCTTCACCAGGTCCCACTTGTTCGCGACGATGATGACGCCGCACCCGAGGCGCTCGGCTTCGCCGGCGATGGCCGCGTCCTGGTCGGTGGCGCCCTCCACCGAGTCGATGACGAGCACGGCCACGTCTGCGCGCTCCATGGCGCGCCGGGCGGCCAGGACGCTGACCATCTCGACCTGGTGCGAGGAGGCCACGCGGCCGGGCCGCCGGATGCCCGCCGTGTCCACGATGCGGAACGTGCGCTTGTGCCAGGTGAGCAGGGTGTCGATGGCGTCGCGTGTCGTGCCGGGCAGGTCGCTCACCATCACGCGCTCCTCGCGCAGCAGCCGGTTGACGAGCGACGACTTGCCGACGTTGGGGCGGCCGACGACGGCGACGGCCACCTCGTCTGCCGGCGCCGGCGTGTCGCCGCGGCCAAAGCCCGCCTCGCGCAGCCGCATGGTCACGGCGTCCATCAGCTCGACGGTGCCCGTGCCGTGCTCGGCCGCGATCTCGAACACATCGTCGAAGCCCAGCGCGCTGAACTCGAAGACGCGCTCCCGCGCGCGCTTGTCGTCGGTCTTGTTGGCGACGAGGAACACCGGGGCGCCGGAGCTCCTGGCAGCCGCCGCGATCTCCTGATCGCCAGGCAGCAACCCCTCGCGCGCGTCCACCACGAACACGATGAGATCGGCCTGGGCGATGGCGCGGCGGCCGTGCTCGACGACGAGCGCATGCAGCGGATCCTCGGTATGGCCGAAGATGCCGCCGGTGTCGATGAGACGGAAGGCGAACTCGCCCCACACGGCGTCCTGCTCGAGGACGTCGCGCGTCGTGCCCGGCATGGCGTTCACGATCGCCCGCCGGCTGCGGGCGATCCGGTTGAACAACGTCGACTTGCCGACGTTGGGTCGTCCGACGAGCACGACGGACGGCAGTGAACGGCTGGCGGCTGGGCTCATGGGGGCGCTTTTCACGAGGGCCGCGATTGACAGCCCTAAATGCTTCTAATTATGCTAGTTAGCTATACGGGATGATCAAGGTCGACATCATCAACGACGTGGCCGCCGTGGCGGGCATCACCAAGGTGAAGGCCGAAGTGGCCGTCGAGGCGGTGTTTGCCGCCATGCGCGACGCCATGGCGCGCGGCGAGCGGATCGAGCTGCGCGGCTTCGGCGTCTTCCAGGTGAAGCCCCGCAAGCGCGGCATCGGACGCAATCCCCGCACCGGCAAGGAAGTGCGCATCCCGCCCGGCCGCACCATCCGTTTCAAGCCCGGCAAGGATCTGCAGAACATTGCCGGCTGACCCGTCGGAGCCGCCGTCAGGGTCCGGACCGAGGCCGCCGCTGGTGGTCCCGGCCGTCTGGGACGCTGGCCATCACGAGTACACCGTGCGACCACGGGTGCGGCGCGTCGGCTCGCGCCCGTGGGTGCACGCGCTGCTGCTGGTGTTGACGTTCCTGACCACAACCTACGCGGGTCAGGGTTTCTACGCGAACTACGTCACGGCCATCGGGACGCGGCCCTTCCCTGCGGGGACCACCCCGTGGTCGATCCTCCTGGGCGGTCTGTGGTTCAGCGTCCCCGCGCTGCTCATCCTGGGCAGCCACGAGATGGGGCACTACGTCGCGTGCCGATATTACCGGATTCCCGCGACGCTGCCGTACTTCATCCCGTTCCCGAGCCTGGTCGGCACGCTTGGCGCCGTGATCCGGATGGCGGTGCCGCGCACGCGGCGGTCGCTGTTCGACGTCGGCGTCGCCGGCCCGATCGCCGGTTTCGTCGTGCTGGTGCCGGTCGCCGTCTACGGCGTGAGCGAGTCGTTCATCGTGCAGCTGCCGCCAGACTTCCGGCTGGGTAACGGCATCTACCTCGGCGATCCGCTCCTGCTGACGTGGCTGCGCGACGTCATTCACGGAGCGCCGGGGCCCGGACAGGAGTTCGTCATGCACCCGTCCGGCTTCGCCGCGTGGTTCGGCCTCGTGGCCACGGCCCTCAACCTGTTCCCGGCAGGACAACTGGACGGCGGCCACATGGTGCACGCCCTCGTCGGCCCACGGTCGCGCTACGTGACGATGGCGACGCTGGCGCTGCTGCTCGGCATGGGCGTCTTCGTCTCGGCGAGCTGGATCGTCTGGGGCGTACTGCTCACGGCCATGACCCTGGGCTTCGGACTCGATCATCCGCCGGTGGACGATCCCGCCGCACCGATGGGCCGCGAGCGGATCGCCGTCGCGCTGTTTGCCGTGGTGATGTTCGCGCTGGCCTTCACGCCGGTGCCCATCAGCCCTGGAGACTTCGTCGGCCAGCGCTAGCCCCGGGTCCGGCCGGACGACTGCCCACCGTTCCCGCTGCGCGGGCGCGCCGCGGACGCTTACAGCATCGACAGCGGGTCCACGTCCACCGTCGCGCGGCGCGCGACGTCGGGCCGTGCCTGCAGCGTCGCCCGCACCGCGTTGCGCATCAGCGTCCTGTCGCGGCCCTTCAGCAGGAGCTGCACGCGTACCTCTCCACGCAGCCGGCCGAGCGGCGCCGGCGCGGGACCGAGCACGGCGAACCCGCCGGTCTGGCGGAGCGCCGCCGCCACCGCCGTGCCGTCGCGCATCGCCGTGGGCAGCGACGGGTGGCGGATGACGATGTTGACCATCGACACGTACGGCGGATACCGCATGCGCTGGCGGAACTCGAGCTCGTGCTCGGTGAAGGCCTGGTAGTCCTGCGCGGCCGCCAGCGTGATCGCGTAGTGGTCCGGGTGCAGCGTCTGCACGAACGCTTCCCCACCCGCTTCGCCGCGCCCCGCGCGGCCGGCCACCTGCGTGAGCAGCTGGAACGTCCGTTCCGCCGCGCGGAAGTCGGCGACGCCGAGTCCGATGTCGGCCGAGATGACGCCGACGAGCGTGACCTGCGGGAAGTCGTGGCCCTTGGCGATCATCTGCGTGCCGACCAGCACGTCGATCTCGCGCCGCGCGAAGCGCTCGAGGACGCGCGCGATGGAGCCCCGCCTCGACATCGTGTCGCGGTCCACGCGTGCGATCCGCGCCGACGGGAAGCGCGTCGCGACCTCCTGCTCCACGCGCTCGGTGCCGATGCCCGTGTACTCGAGGTACTGTCCGCCGCACGCGTCGCACTGCCGCGGCAGCGGACGCGCGTGGTTGCAGTAATGGCAGCGCATCTCCCGGGCCGCGCGGTGGACGGTGAGCGTCACGCTGCAGTTCGGGCACGCGACCGGCTCGCCGCAGGCACGGCAGAAGAACGACGGCGCGTAGCCGCGGCGGTTGAGCAGCACGATGGCCTGCTCGCTGCGCTCGAGACACCGCTCGAGGGCTTCGACGAGCGGGACGCCGAGGACCGTCTCCGGGCCGTACAGCGCGTACTGCTCACGCATGTCCACGATGCGCACCGCGGCCAGGGGCCGCTCGAGCACGCGCCGCTGCATCCGCAGCAACAGGTAACGTCCCTCTGACGCGTTGCGGAACGACTCGAGCGACGGCGTCGCCGACCCCAGCACCACCAGCGCGCCGGCGTCGCGGGCGCGCACGATCGCGGCATCGCGGCCGTTGTAGCGGGGGCTTTCCTCCTGCTTGTAGGCGGTGTCGTGCTCCTCGTCCACGATGACGAGCCCGAGACGCGGCAGCGGCGCGAACACCGCCGAGCGCGTCCCGACGACGACATCCACCTCGCCGCGCCGGATGCGGTGCCACTGGTCGTAGCGCTCGCCGTCCGACAGGCCGCTGTGCTGGATGGCGACGCGCGTACCGAAGGCCCGGCGGAACAGGCGCGCCACCGCGGGCGTCAGCGCGATTTCCGGCACGAGCAGGAGCACCGTGCGCTTCGCGTCCAGACAGGCGCGGGCGAGCCGCAGGTACACCTGCGTCTTGCCGCTGCCCGTCACTCCCTGCAGCAACGCCGTCCTGAAGCCCGCTTCTCCAGCGTTGCCGAGCGCGTCGCCCTCCCCACGTGGCGCGAGGCATGGCAGCAGCTCGTCGAGCACCGCGGCCTGTTCGTCGGTGAGATCGAGGAACAGCGCATCGGGATCCCCGGCCTCATCGGACGGGACACCGAGCACGCCGCTCGTGAACGGGTCGCGCTCCACCGCGCGCCATTCCACAGTGGCGAGTCCGAGCGCGACGAGCCGCCGGACGACGTCGCTGCCGATGCCCCGCTGCCGGAGCTCCGCCGAGTCGATGCCGTCGGGCGCTTCGCGCAGCAGCGCACAGGCCTCCGCCTGGCGGCGGCCCAGCCGTCCGGTTGCAGCGGTATCCGCGGCTGCCGTGAGCCGTACCCGGCGTCGCCGGCGCGACGCGTCGGCCTTCCCCGTCACGACGGGATGTGCGACGACGAGGCCCGCCTTCTCGAGGCGCCGCACGCCGCGCATGACCTCGACCGTGGACCGCCTGGCAGGCGCTCCCTCCGGCGCTGCGTCCAGGGCGGATCGCCGCCGCCACAGGCGCTCGATCTCGGAGCGCAGCACGGGCGAATGCCGTGCGATGAGCTCGGCCAGCGTGCGATCGGCGGCGGGCGCCGTGGAGACGTCGGCGCCGAGCCATTCCAGATTGACGTCGCTGCGCAGCCAGCCCTGTGGCGGCAGCGCCGTCGCGAGCGCGTCTCCCGGGCCCGCCAGGTAGTACTCGGCAATCCATAGCGCCAGACGGACGACGTCGACGGGCAGGAACGGCTCGGCGTCGAGCGTGTCCTGCACGTCCTTGAGCTGCGCGGGGTCGAGGCCGTCCGCGTCGACGCCGGCATGCGTGACGATGCCCGTGACGGCGCGCCTGCCGACGGGCACGACCACGCGCATGCCCGGCTCGAGTTCGAGGCTCTCCGCTGCCCTGTAGGTGAGGAGGCCGAGCCCGGGAACGGGCACGGCCACGCGCACCAGGGGCATCAGGCCTCCTCGCGCAGCAGCGCCATGACCTTCTTGAGGTCGTCCCAGGCGTCGCGCTTCTTGTCGGGGCTCCGCAGCAGGTACGCGGGGTGGAACGTCGGGACGAACTTCGCGGCACGGAGCGTGAACACCTGACCCCGCAGCCTCGAGATCGGCGTGTCGGTGCGCAGCAGCGCACGGGCGGCGGACGCGCCGAGCCCCACCACGACCCGGGGCTGGATGATGTCGATCTGCCGGAGCAGGAACGGCTCGCAGGCCGCCACTTCGTCCGGCTCGGGGGCCCGATTGCCCGGCGGACGACACTTGATGATGTTGGCGATGTACACGCTGTCGCGCGTGTAGCCCATCGCCTCGATCATCTTCGTCAGGAGCTGCCCGGCCCGCCCGACGAACGGCTCGCCCTGGATGTCTTCGTCGGCGCCAGGCGCCTCGCCGACGAACATCAGCTCGGCGTGGGGATTCCCGACGCCGAACACGACCTGGCGCCTGCCGAGGGTCGCCAGCTTGCAACGCGTGCAGAGCGGGCCGATCTCGTCGCGCAGCAGCACCAGCGCCGCTGGCGCGTCCACGCCGGCAGCTGGATCGGCCGGCGGCACGACGAGTGGCTGTCCGCCGGTGTCGGGGGCGTCGTGCTGCGCCTGATCTGCGGTGACGCCTGCTTCCGCCGACGGCCGTTCGTGCAGCCACACGGGGTCACGAGAGAAGCCAGCGACGCCGAGCTCCTGGAGGAACGTCAGGTGGCGTCGCAGCTGCTGGCGGGGGTCGAGAGTCTCATCCATCGAGACGCTCCGCCAGCCAGTCCACGAGGCGCCGCGCGAGGGCGTCCTTCGATTCGAGCGGATACGTCAGGTGCCCGGCCTCCGTCACGAAGGTCGCCTGGTTGGTGTCTACCTCGAAGCCGGCGTCTGCGCGCGAGACGTCGTTGGCGACGATCAGGTCCACCTGCTTGCCGGTGAGCTTCGCAGCGGCGTGCGCGAGCATGTCGTTGGTCTCGGCGGCGAAGCCGATGAGCACGGGACGCGCCGCGCCCGCACGCTGGCTTCCCAGCTCTCCGAGGATGTCGGGCGTCCGCTCCAGGGCAATCGTCAGGTCGTCGTCGTGCTTCTTGATCTTGCGGCCCGACGCGCCGCCGGCCGGCGTGTAGTCGGCCACCGCGGCGGCCATCACCACGGCGTCCGCCTCACTGGCGGCCGCGTGCACCGCATCGCGCATCTGTCGGGCCGAACGGACGCGCGTCACGTCGACGTTCGCGGGCGGCTCGAGCGTCGTCGGGCCGAGCACCAGCGTCACGCGCGCCCCGGCCTGCCGCGCCTGCCTGGCGATCGCCATCCCCATCCGGCCGCTCGACCGGTTTCCGAGATAGCGCACCGGATCGAGGTCTTCGTAGGTGGGCCCGGCGGTCACCACGACGTGCCGGCCTGCCAGCGCCTGAGGGCCCTGGAGCGCGGCGAGCGCCGCGGCCGCGATGACGTCGGGCTCGGCGAGCCGCCCCTTCCCCACCCATCCGCACGCGAGGTATCCCTCACCGGGCTCGATGAACTGCACGCCGCGGCCGCGCAGGGTCGCCATGTTCGCCTGCGTGGCAGGGTGGTCGTACATGTTCGAGTTCATCGCGGGCGCCATGAGGACGGGCGCACGCGTCGCCAGGAGCAGCGACGAGAGGAAGTCGTCGGCGAAGCCGTGGGCGGCCCGCGCAAGGGTGTTGGCGGTGGCCGGCGCCACGAGGACCAGCGCGGCGTCACTGGCCAGGGCGATGTGCTCGATATCGGCGTTGGCGCCCGGCGTCCACTGGCTCGTGACGACGGCGCGCTGGGTGATCGCTTCGAAGGTCAGGGGGGCGACGAACCGGCGGGCGGCCCGCGTCATCACGACGGCGACGTCGTGGTCCGCCTTCTGCAGCCGGCGGGCGACCTCGACGGCCTTGTAGGCGCTGATGCCGCCGGTGACCCCCAGGACAACGAGCGACACGGGAAGCTCGTCCTACTGCTCGTCGGTGACGAGGTCGTCCTCGAGACGCCAGACCAGCCCGGCGGCGACTTCGCGCTGCGCCGTGCGGGCCGGCTTCACGCTGGGCTCGAGCTTCGGCAGGCTCCCTTGAAGCAGCTGCTTGGCCCTGAGCGAGGCGACCACCACGAACTCGAATGCGTTGGTGAGCTGGCTGCGATTGACGATGGCGTGCACGGACAACTTCCCTTCTGCTGATGCCTGTCAGCAAGCGTCGGCGCCAGCCGGTCTCACGACCGCGGCGCCGGGACGTCGGCAAACGTCTCGATGATGGCTTCGGCGACCGAGGACATCCGCGCCCGCTTGACGCGCTCGGCCTGCACGATGCACTGCATCGCCATGACGCAGGCATCCAGGTCGTCGTTGACGACGACGTAATCGTACTCGCGGAAGGCGACCACCTCGGCGCGCGCGGTCTCGAGGCGCCGTCGGATGGCTTCTTCCGGGTCTTTCCCACGGCCACGCAGCCGCTGGACCAGCACCTCGAACGAGGGCGGCAGCACGAAGATGGAGACGAGCGGCAGGTGCATCGCGCGGACCTGCGCCGCGCCCTGGACGTCAATCACGAGGACGACGTCCTTCCCGGAGCTCATCAGTTCTTCGGTGTCGGCGCGCCGGGTGCCGTAGTAGTTCCCGAACACGTCCGCGTGCTCGATGAACTCGCCAGCCTCGATCATCGCCTCGAAGCGGGCCCTCGACACGAAATTATAGTCGAAGCCGTCGCGCTCCCCCGGCCGCGCCCGCCGCGAGGTGTAGCTGCGCGACATCACGAGTTCCGGGACGATCTGGACCAGGCGCTCGACTACCGTGGTCTTGCCGGTGCCGGACGGGGCCGACACCACATACAGCCGGCCGCCGCCGTGCACCGGGCCGTCACTCGACATTCTGGACTTGCTCCCGCATCTTCTCCAGCTCGGCCTTGGCCTGGACCACGAGAGCGGACACCCGGGTGCCCTCGGCCTTGGCGCCTATTGTATTCACCTCGCGATTCATCTCCTGCAGCAGGAACTCGAGCGTGCGCCCCAGGGGCTCGCTGCCGGCGACGAGCTGCTGCCAGTGGCCCACGTGGGCCCGCAGCCGGACGATTTCCTCCCGCACGTCGGAGCGCGCCACGTATTTGACCACTTCCTGGGCCAGCACCGACCCGTCGACCGCGGAGTCGAGCCGCAGGTCTTCTATCCGCTCGTGCAGCCGGCCGCGCAGCAGTTCGGCTCCCTCGGCCGCGGCAGTCTCGACCTCGTCCACCAGCGTCTGGAGCGCGGTCAGCCGGGTCTCGAGCTCGGCAGCCAGGTACGCGCCCTCGGCGCGACGCATCGCGTCGAGCGCGGCGAGCGCATCCTCCACGGCCTTCTCGGCTTCCGCGCGTATCGCCTCGGGGTCCACCGTCTCGCGCGTCTCGCCGATCGAGACGACGTGCGGCAGCCGCAGCACGTCGCCCGGCGTGAGCACGCCCTGCACGATGCCGCTGGCGCGGGCCGACGCCAGCGCCGCGTCGAGCGCCGCCAGCAGCGTCTCGTTCACCTCGACGGCCGGGACGGCGGCCTCCCGGGCCTGCACCTGAATGGCAAGCTCGAGCCGTCCGCGCGCGACGGCCCGCTGCACCTGTGCGCGGATGGCCGTCTCGGCGGCCTGCAGCGACGCGGGCAACCGGCACTGGATGTCGAGGTGGCGGTGGTTGATTGCGCGCAGCGTCACGCTGAGGCTGATCTGTTCGACGTCGCGGGTGACCGCGGCAAACCCCGTCATCGACCGCATCATCGCTCCCGCACCAGCTGCAGCGGAGCCGAGGCGCGGGCGTTCACGGCGGCTGGCTCGCCGTTGCCGAACACCTGCAGCGCATACAGCCGGCTGTAGACGCCCTCGGGCCGCGCGAGCAGTTCCTCGTGGCGGCCGCTCTCGACGATGGTGCCGCGTTCGACCACGAGAATCCTGTCGGCGCTGCGGACCGTGGACAGGCGGTGGGCGATGACAAACGACGTCCTGTTGCGCATCAGCGTCTGCAGCGCGTCCTGGACGAGCCGCTCCGACTCGGCGTCGAGCGAGGAGGTGGCCTCGTCGAGGATCAGGATCGGCGGGTCCTTCAGCAGCGCGCGCGCGATGGCCAGGCGCTGGCGCTGGCCGCCGCTGAGCCGGCCGCCCTTCTCGCCGATCCGGGTCTCGTAGCCCTCCGGCAGCGTGCTGACGAACTCGTGCGCGTGCGCGGCGCGGGCGGCACGCTCGATCTCGTCCGCGCTGGCGTCCGGCCGCCCGTAGGCGATGTTGCGGGCGATCGTGTCGTCGAAGAGCAGCGTGTCCTGCGTGACGAGGCCGATCTGGGCACGAAGCGATCGAAGCGTGACATCGCGCACGTCGTGCCCGTCGATCAGGATGGCGCCGCCGGTGACGTCGTAGAACCGGGGGATGAGGTTCACGAGCGTCGACTTGCCGGCGCCGCTGAGGCCGACGATGGCGACCATCTCGCCGGCGCGGACGGTGAACGACACGCGGTCGAGCACGGTGCGGCGGTCGCGATCGCCGTACGCGAAGCTCACCTCACGGAACTCGAGCTGCTGCCGCAACGGCGGCAGTTCCACGGCGCCGGGGCGGTCGTGCACCTCGGTGTGCGTGTCGAGCATCTCGAAGATGCGCTCGCCGGCCGCGACGGCCTGCTGCAGCGTCGCGTTCACGCGGCTCAGCTTCTTGATGGGCTCGTACATCAGGAACAGCGCGGCGACGAACGACATGAAGGCGCCCATGCTGAGCCGCCCCTGCCCGATCTGGCTGGCGCCGTACCAGAGCATGCCGGCCACCGCGATGCCGCCGAGCCATTCCATGAGCGGCGGCAGCACCGAGACGGTGCTGGTCACCTTCATGTTGGTGCGGTACACGTGCTGCGACGCCTCGGCAAAGCGCGCGGCCTCGCGCTCTTCGGCGCCGAATGCCTTCACGATGCGGTGGCCCGAGAACGCCTCGCTCGTGAAGTGGTTCAGCATCTCGACCTCTTCCTGCGAACGGCGTGTGGTGCGCCGCACGCGCTGCCCGAGACGGATGAGCGGATAGATCAATACGGGCGCGCCCGTCAGGCAGACGAGCGCAAGCCGCGCGTCGTAGTAGAACAGCAGCCCGACGTAGGCGATCAGGGCCATGCCCTCGCGGATCAGGTCGCCGATGGTCTGGGAGACGGCCTGCTGGACGTGCGCGACGTCGTTGTTCACCCGCGACATCAGCTGCCCGGTGGACCGCCGCGAGAAGAACGCCGCCGACTGCCCGAGGATGTGCCGGAACAGCTGGTTGCGCAGGTCGCGTACCACGAGCTGCCCGACGTCGGTCATCAGGTACGCCGAGATGTACGCGCCGAGGCCCTTGGCGAGGTAGACGCCGACGATGGCCAACGCGATGGGCGCGAGCTGGGTCGGGTCGACCAGCGCCTTGTCGAAGATGGGCGTGAGCAGATAGACGACGCCGGCCGCCGCCGCGGCGTAGAGCACCATCGCGGCCAGCGCGCCGACGAGGCGCGCCCGGTAAGGTGCAGCGTACCGAAGCAGGCGGAGGAACGCGGTCACGTCGTTGGTTCTATCGGTCGGCGGTCACCGTAACCTTCAGGGTGCGCGGTGTGCCAGCGCCAGGCGGTCGCGACGATGTCGTCAATCGCGACGAAGCGGGGCGCCCACCCGAGGGACGTCCGGATGCGGTCGTTGGCCGCGAAGAGCGCGGCCGGATCTCCCGGGCGTCGCGGCCCGACCGTCGCGGGCACCGGCGTGCCGGCCACACGGGCCACGGCATCGAGCACCTGGCGGACCGAGTGCGGGACGCCCGTTCCTACATTGTAGGCAGCCGAGGGCTGCCCCGCCTCGAGCGCGCCGAGCGCCAGCACGTGGGCGCTCGCGAGGTCGTCCACGTGGACGTAGTCGCGCAGGCACGTGCCGTCGGGCGTCGGATAGTCGTCGCCGAAGACCTGGAGCGGCTCACCGCCGCGGGCCGCGCCGATGGCCCGCGGGATGATGTGGATCTCGGGATCGTGATCCTCGCCAAGCCGTGCGTCCGGGTCGGCGCCCGCCGCATTGAAGTAGCGCAGCACCACCGACCGGAGCCCGTACGCCCGCTCGTAGTGCGGCAGGGCACGCTCGATGGCGAGCTTCGTCTCGCCGTAGGCGTTGACCGGTTGCTGCGGCAGCGACTCGTCGATGGGCATGCGCGTCGGCTCGCCGAACGTCGCGCAGGTCGACGAGAAGACGAGCCGTGTGACGCCCGCGCGGCGCAGTCCCTCGAGCAGGCCGAGCGTGCCGACGACGTTGTTGCGGTAGTACCCGGCCGGCTCGGTGACCGACTCGCCGACCGACAGCCAGGCCGCAAAGTGCATCACCGCATCGACGCGGTGCTCCGCGCAGGCCAGCTCGACGGCGTCGGCATCGGCGACGTCGCCGGTGACCACCCGCAGGCGACCCGGCGCCATCGCGTCGAGCGTGTCGCACGCGCCGCGGTGACCCGCCGAGAAATCGTCGTAGATCACGACCTCGCGCCCGGCGGCGAGCAGGGCCTTCACCGTGTGACTGCCGATGTAGCCTGCGCCACCGGTGACGAGAATCGCCATCTCAGCGGCCGATCGAGACGTACGTGAAGCCGTGGCCCCGGACGGCCTCCGGGTTGTAGATGTTGCGGCCGTCCACGATGAGCGGCCGCCGCATCAGCGCCTTCATGCGCTCGAAATCGGGCTCGCGGAATTCGTTCCACTCGGTCACCAGCGCCAGCGCGTCGGCGCCGACCAGCGCGTCGTAGCTCCTGCGGGCATAGGTGATGCTGTCGCCGAACAGGCGCTTCGCCGACTCGACTGCTTCGGGGTCGTACGCCTGCACCGTCGCGCCTTCCTCGAGCAGCGTCTCGATGAGCGTGCGCGAAGGCGCCTCACGCATGTCGTCGGTGCGCGGCTTGAAGGCCAGGCCCCAGACGGCAATCGTCTTGCCCTTCAGCGATCCGAGCTCACCGGTGAGCAGCGCCGCCGTCTTCTGCTTCTGCCGCTGGTTGACGTCCTCGACGGCCCGCAGGATCTGGAAGTCGTAGCCCTTGTCGGAGGCGAAGCGCAGAATCGCCTTCACGTCCTTCGGGAAGCAGCTGCCGCCGTAGCCGACGCCGGGAAAGAGGAAGGACGGGCCAATCCGCGTGTCGGCGGCGATCGCGCGGCGCACCTGGTCCACGTCGGCGCCGTAGAGCTCGCACACGTTGGCGACCTCGTTCATGAACGAGATGCGCGTCGCGAGCATGGCGTTGGCGGCGTACTTGCACAGCTCCGCGCTGGCGCAGTCCATCACCATGATGGGCGCCCCCGTGCGCGTGAACGGCGCGTACAGCTCACGCATCAGCTGCGCGGCGCGCGGGTCTTCGGCGCCGATGACGACGCGGTCGGGCTTGAGGAAGTCGTCCACCGCCGCGCCCTGCTTCAGGAACTCGGGGTTGCTGACGACGCTGAACGGATGCGTGGTCTCGCGCCGGATCACGTCGCGCACGAGCTCGGCCGTGCCGACGGGCACCGTGCTCTTGTCCACGACGACCTTGTAGCCGTTCATGGCGCGCGCGATCTCGCGCGCCACGCCGAGCACGTGCTGCAGGTCAGCCGATCCGTCCTCGGCCTCGGGCGTGCCGACGGCGATGAAGACGACGTCCGACGCCTTGACGGCCTTCGGCAGCGCCGTCGTGAAGGTCAGCCGGCCTTCGGTGCTGTTGCGCTTGACGATCTCTTCCAGCCCGGGCTCGTAGATGGGGATGCGCCCGCGCTTGAGGCCGCGGATCTTGGCCTCGTCCTTGTCGACGCACACCACCTCGTTGCCGTTCTCGGCAAAGCAGGCGCCGACCACCAACCCGACATATCCCGTCCCTACGACGGCAATCTTCATCGCCTCTCGTCTCCTGTGTCGTGACGTCCGTATGTCCGAACGGCCCACACACGCCGAACGCCATACGCTAGCATACGTGCCGTGCGTGTGCTGCTCGACTACCGGCCGGCGCTGCGCGCCCGGACCGGCGTCGGCGAGTATGCACATCAGGTCACCTGCGCGCTGGCCGCGCTGCGGACCGACGGCGACGAGGTCGTGGCGTTCTCGAGTTCATGGAAGGACCGGCTGGCTCAGCCGTGCCCCGGCGTGACGCTGGCCGATGCCCGGCTGCCGGTGCGCGGCCTGAACCTGCTCTGGCACCACCTGGGCTGGCCGGCCGTCGAGCGCCTGGCCGGGCCCGTCGACGTCGCCCACTCCATCACCCCGCTGCTCGTCCCCAGCCGGGCCGCCCGGCAGGTCGTCACCATCCACGACCTGTTCTTCCTGGACCACCCCGACGCCACCGCGGCAGAGGTGCGCCGCGACTACCCCCGCCTCGTCCGTGCGCACGCCCGCCGGGCCGATCTGGTGGTGACGCCCTCACATCACGTGAGCGCGCTCGTCGTCCAGCGCCTGGACGTCGATCCGGCGCACGTATTGACGTGTCCGGGTGGCGCCCCCCGGTGGACGGCGCGCCCGGCCGTGCCCGCCGAGGGGCCCGTGATCTTCCTCGGCACGCTCGAGCCGCGCAAGAACGTCCACCTGCTGCTCGACGCGTGGACCATCCTGATCGAACGCGGCGGGCCGGTGCCTCCGCTCGTCCTGGCGGGCGGGCCGGGTGCCGACGCGGATGCCGCGCTCGCCCGCATCGCGCGCGCGCCGCTCGCGGGGCACGTGAGCCACGCCGGCTATCTGCCCGAATCCGGGCGTGAGGCGTTCTACCGCCAGGCGCGCCTGCTGGTGATGCCGTCGCTCGACGAAGGCTTCGGCCTGCCGGCCATCGAGGCATGCGCGGCCGGCGTGCCGGTGCTGGCGTCGCGCTGCGGCGCCCTCCCCGAAGTCGGCGGGGACGCCCCCGTGTACCTCGATCCGCTGGATCCCGGGGCGTGGGCCGACGCCGTGACCGCCCTGCTGGCCGATCCGGATCGCCTCGAAGCCATGCGGGAGCGCGGCGTCGTGCGGGCCGCGCAGTTCTCCTGGGATCGGACCGCCGCCACGCTCTGGCGGGCCTACCGTGAGCTCGTCGGAGAAGCGGCATGAGCCTGCGCCTCGTCGTCGACGCGCGCGAGCTCTTCGGCAAGCCGACGGGTGTGGGGCGCTACCTGCGCGAGGTGCTCACGCGGTGGGCGCTGGCGCCGTACGCCAGCGGCGCCGAGTGCGTGCTGCTGACGCCGCACGCGCCGTCGGCCACCACGCCGTTCCCCGACGGGCCCGGTGCGCGCGTCACCTGGCACCACGTGCCGGGCGGCGATGGCACCCGTTGGGAACAGGGGGCGCTCGCGAAGGCGGTCAACGCGAGCGGCGCCCATGTCTTCTGGGCGCCCGCCTACACGGCGCCCCTGCGCGCACGGCTGCCCCTCGTGCTCACGCTGCACGACGTGTCGTTCGCGGCGCATCCGGAATGGTTCGGCTGGCGGGAGGGCGTCCGGCGGAGGCTGCTCTCGCGCTGGTCCGCCCGCAAGGCCACGGCGCTGATCACGATGAGCCGCTTCTCTGCCGGCGAGATCGTCACGCACTTCGGCGTGCGCGGCGCGCGCGTCCACGTGATTCCCCTTGCCGTGGACCACCACGACGCGCCGGCGCCCGCTGCCGGCCCGAAGCCCGGGACGGCGGCAGCCCGGGTCCTGTATGTCGGCTCCATCTTCGAGCGCCGCTGCCTGCCGATGCTGCTGCGCGGCGTGGCCGAGGCGGTGAGACTCGGCGCCAGGGTATCGCTCAGCGTCATCGGCGAGAATCGGACCAGCCCCCGCGTCGATCTCGAGGCCGAGGCGCGCGCGCTCGGGATTGGAGACGCCGTCAGCTTCTCGGGCTACGTCACTGAAGCCGAACTGGCCGAGGCGTATGCGTCGAGCGGCATCTTCACCTTCCTCTCGACCTATGAAGGCTTCGGCCTGCCGCCGCTCGAGGCGATGCAGGCCGGGCTCGCCGTCGTGGTGCTCGACACACCGGTGGCACGCGAGGTGTACGGCGACGGCGCCGTGTACGTCCCCGCCGGCGATGCCGCGGCGCTCGGACGCGCGCTGGCGCGGCTGGCGCGAGACGCCGACTACCGGGAGGCGTGTGTGGCGCGCGGGCAGGTCGTCGCACGCAGCTACCGCTGGGACGACACGGCCGCACGCACCTGGCAGGTGGTTCAGCAGGCGGCACCTCCGTCATGACGACCGACACCCGCACCGCCCCCGACGAAGCCCGCCGGGCACTCGACATCGTCGTCGTCACCTACAACGCGAAAGAGGACGTGCTCGCGTGCCTCGAGTCGCTGCACCTGCACCCGCCGGACCGGCCGTGGCAGTTGTACGTGGTGGACAACGCGTCGTCGGACGGCACGCCGGATGCCGTCGCCGACCGCTGGCCGGATGTCGCCGTGCTGCGGCAGGCGGCCAACATCGGGTTCGCCGCCGCGAACAACGCCGGGATCGCCGCAGGGACGGCGCCGCTCGTGCTGCTGCTCAACAGCGACACGCTGGTGACGGCCGGCCAGCTCGAACAGCTCTGCAGGATCATCGAGGCACATCCCGACGTCGGCGTGGCGGGCCCGCGCCTGGTGGATGCCGCGGGTCGGCCCGAGATCTCGTTCGGCCGGATGATCAGCCCGCTGGCGGAAGTGCGCCAGAAGGCCACGCAGTGGGTGTTCGATCGGGGACCGCGATCCTGGGCGGCACGCGTGGAGGCGCAACTCGCGCAGCCGCAGGACGTGGACTGGGTCAGCGGCGCCTGCCTCCTCGCCCGCCGCACCGTGCTCGCCGCCGTCGGCAACCTCGACACGCGGTACTTCATGTACGCCGAAGACGTGGACCTCTGCGCCGCCGTGCGACAGGCCGGCTACCGCGTACGCTTCTCACCGGAAGCCGAGGTCGTGCACCTGCGAGGCCGCTCCCGCGCCACGGCGCCGACCGCCACGTCGGTGCACTACCGCCGCAGCCATCTCGCCTTCTACGCCAAGCACCACCCGCAGTGGGCCTGGCTGCTCAGGATGTATCTGCGACTCAAGGGCGCGCTGCCGCCCTAACCCTCCTCCTCCTTTCCTCCTTCCTCCATTCCTCCATTCCTCTTCCTCCCTTCCTTCCCTCCTCCATTCCTCCGGTCCTCTCTCTGATATTCTCCGCCCGTGCGGGTGGCGATCGACATTCGGAAGGTCCACGACTTCGGGATCGGCACCTACGTGCGCAACGTCGTCAGCGAACTGGCGCGGCAGGATCAGGACACCGACTACCTGCTCATCAGCCGTCCCGCCGACCGCGATCTCGCAGCCCGCCTCGGGCCGAACTTCCGCGCCGTCATCGACAGGAGCAGCGGGTACTCGGTGCGGGAGCAGGCCAGCATCCCCTGGCTGCTGGCGCGCGAGCGCGTGGACGTCTTTCACGCGCCACACTACGTGCTGCCGCCGCTCGTCAGGTGCCCGTCCGTCGTGACGATCCACGACTGCATCCACCTGATGTTCCCGCAGTACCTGCCCAACAGGCTGGCCTCGACGTACGCGCGGGCGCTGATGTGGAACGCGACGCACCGCGCGACGCACGTGCTCACGGTGTCGGAGGCGTCCAAGCGCGACATCCTGCGCTTCTTCAGGATCCCGCCCGAGCGCATCACCGTCACGCCGAACGCCATCGACGCGCGCTTCGGAACGGTGCCCGACGACGAGCATCTCGCGCGGGTGCGGGAGCGGTTCCAGCTGCACGACCCGTTCGTGCTCTACGTCGGCAACATCAAGCCGCACAAGAACGTGGACAGGCTCATCGAGGCGTTCGCGCTCGTGCGCACGGGGCCGCTCACGCACGTCAAGCTGCTCGTGATCGGTGACGAGATCAGCAAGTACCCGACGCTCAGGCGTGCCGTCCACCGGCTCAAGCTGCACAAGTACGTCCGCTTCCTGGGGTTCGTGGACGACCGCACGCTGGCGTCGCTCTACCGCCTGGCGACGGTGTTCGCGTTTCCGTCGCTGTATGAAGGCTTCGGCCTGCCGCCGCTCGAGGCGATGGCCAGCGGCACGCCCGTGGTCACCTCGAACGTGTCGTCGCTGCCGGAGGTGGTGGGCGACGCGGCCATCCAGGTCGATCCCCAGGACGTCAACGCCATCGCGCACGGGCTGCGGCGGGTGCTGCTGGATCCCGAGTTGCAGGCGCAGATGCGTGCACGCGGACTGGCGCGCGCGGCCGAGTTCTCGTGGCCCCGGACCGTGGCGACGATCCGCCGCATCTACGGCGAGGTGGCCGGCGGGCGCCGATGACCACCGGCCCCACAGGTGCCGCGCCGGCGTGGCGCGTGGCGCTCGTCCACGACTGGCTCACCGGCATGCGCGGCGGGGAGCGCGTGCTGGAGGCGCTCTGCCGGATGTTTCCGCAGGCGACGCTGCACACCCTCGTCCACGTGCCCGGCAGCGTCAGCCCCGACATCGAGCGGCTGGGGCCGCGCACGTCCGTCCTGCAACGCGTCCCCGGCGTCCGCCGCTGGTACCGGCACCTCCTGCCGCTCTACCCGGCCGCGCTGCGGACGCTCGACGTCGGCGACGTCGATCTCGTGATCTCGTCGAGCCACTGCGTCGTCAAGTCGGTGCGCACGCCGCCGGGCGCGCGGCACCTGTGCTACTGCCACACGCCCGTGCGCTACGCCTACGACCAGTTCGACGCGTACTTCGGGCCCGCCCGGCTCGGACGTGCGGGCTCGGCGCTCATGAAGCAGATCATGCGCGCGTTTGCCCGCTGGGACGTCGCCACGAGCGGCCGGCCTGACCGCTATGTGGCGAATTCTCAACATGTTGCGCGGAGGATCGCCAGGCACTATAATCGTAGGTCGGCTGTGATCCATCCCCCTGTCGACACGACGTTCTTCACGCCCGCTCCGCGTCCCAGCCGCCAGCCCGCGTCCGCGCTCGTCGTCTCGGCGCTCGTGCCGTACAAGCGCATCGAGGTCGCCATCGCGGCGTGCGCGCAGGCGGGAATGCCGTTGACCGTGATCGGCTCGGGGCCCGAAGCCCCGGCGCTCCGCCGGATGGCCGGCCCCACGGTGACGTTCCTGGACGGACTGACCGATATGGAGATCAGGGACCACTACCGGAACGCCGGCATGGTGCTGCTGCCCGGTGAGGAAGACTTCGGCATCGTCCCGGTCGAGGCGCAGGCGTGCGGCACGCCCGTCGTCGCGCTCGGCCGCGGCGGGGCCACCGAGACCGTGGTGCCCGGGGAAACCGGCGTGCTGACCGGCGATGGCGTCGAGGCGTTCGCCGAGGGCATCCGCCTCGCACGCGCCACGACGTGGTCGCCGGACGCATGCCGGGCGCAGGCCGAACGGTTCTCGACCAGCCGGTTCGTGGACGCGATGCGTGACGCGACGGCCGCCCTGATGGCGGCGCCCGCGACGGAGGCTCGATGGTAAGGCGCTACAACCGTCTGCTGGCCGTGGCTCACGTCGGCGTGGACGCCACCGCGGGCATGGTGGCCTTCATGGCCGCGTACTGGGTGCGCTTCCACTCCGGGCTCATCGGGGTGACCAAGGGCGTCCCGCCCATCGAGCAGTACCTGTGGGTCACGCCGCTGCTCGGCGTCCTCGTGCCCCTCGCCTTCCAGCTGCACGGCGTCTATCGCCTGCGGCGCGGACGCTCGCGCATCGACGACTTCTTCGGCGTCCTCGTCGGCAGCGTCCTCGCCGTCGTCCTCGGCGTGG
Organism: Acidobacteriota bacterium; assembly: GCA_044508265.1. Taxonomy (GTDB): domain Bacteria; phylum Acidobacteriota; class Vicinamibacteria; order Vicinamibacterales; family Vicinamibacteraceae; genus JAEZDP01. The sequence continues at coordinate 35,432 of JBIQIB010000012.1, read as the reverse complement.
TCACCACGCTGTACGTGCAGACGTACTACATCCCCGACCCGCTCAAGGACCGCGGCGTCTTCGAGGTCAGTCAGCTCGTCTGGGGCATCTTCCTGATCTTCAACGTCGCGCTGACCTTCAGCGCGAGGGTGGCGGTTCGCGACTGGCTCGAACGCCGCTGGCGCGCCGGCATCGGCCTCAAGCGCGTGCTCGTGGCAGGCGCGGGCGATCTCGGCCGTCTCGTCGTGGACAAGGTGCTGGAGCACCGTGAGCTGGGCCTCAAGGTCGTCGGCTTCGTGGACGACCGCGCCGACTCCGGCGGCTACATCGGCTACCGCGGTCTGCCGCTGCTCGGCACGCTGGAGGAGACGCCGGAGATCCTGCAGCGCGAGCGCATCGACCAGCTCTACGTCGCGCTGCCGCTCGACGAGCACGTCAAGATGCTCAAGCTCGTCGAGAACGCCAACCGCGAGATCGTCGACATCAAGGTGGTGCCCGACCTGCTGCAGATGATCTCGCTGCGCGCCCGGCTCGAGGACCTCGACGGGCTGCCGATCATCAACATCCACGACGTGCCGCTGCGCGGCATGAACGCACTGCTCAAGCGCGCGATGGACGTCGTGCTCGCGGCCATGAGCCTGCTGGTGCTGTCGCCGGTGCTCCTGCTCATCGCCGCGGTGCTGCGCGCGACCTCGCCCGGCCCGGCGCTCTTCCGCCAGGAGCGCATGGGCCTCGACGGCAAGCCGTTCTACGTCTGGAAGTTCCGTTCGATGTACGACGGCGCCGAGCGCGAGTCAGGCCCCGTGTGGGCGACCGAAGACGATCCGCGCTGCACCCCGATCGGGCGCTTCCTCCGCCGGTCGAACCTCGACGAACTGCCGCAGCTGTGGAACGTGCTCAAGGGCGACATGTCGCTCGTCGGCCCACGCCCCGAGCGTCCGTTCTTCGTGGACCAGTTCAAGCAGCGCATCCCGCAGTACATGCTGCGCCACAAGGTACGCGCCGGCCTGACCGGCTGGGCGCAGGTCAACGGGTGGCGCGGCAATACGTCCATCGAGAAACGTATCGAGTTCGACCTGTACTACATCGAGAACTGGTCGATCATGCTCGATCTCAAAATCATGTGGCTCACCCTCGTGAAGGGCTTCTTTCATCGCCACGCGTACTAGGCACGTCCTCTCATGTCCTCGCCCCGCGTCGTCATCACCGGTGCTGCCGGCTTCATCGGCTCGCACCTCGCCGAAACCCTGCTCGATCGCGGCTTCACCGTGGTGGGCGTCGACAACCTGCTGACCGGCGACGTCGCCAACATCGCGCACCTGGCGAATCGCGACTTCACGTTCATCAAGCACGACGTCACCAACTTCATCTACATCGACGGGCCCGTCGACTACGTCCTGCACTGGGCGAGCCCGGCAAGCCCGATCGACTATCTCGAGCTGCCCATCCCCACGCTGAAGGTGGGGGCCCTCGGCACGCACAAGGCGCTCGGCCTCGCCAAGGAGAAGCGGGCGCGGTTCGTTCTCGCGTCGACGTCGGAGGTGTACGGCGACCCGCTGGAGCATCCGCAGAAGGAGAACTACTGGGGCAACGTGAACCCGGTGGGCCCGCGCGGCGTGTACGACGAGGCCAAGCGCTTCGCCGAGGCCATGACGATGGGCTACCACCGGTACCACGGCCTCGACACGAAGATCGTCAGGATCTTCAACACGTACGGCCCGCGCATGCGCGTTCGCGACGGCCGCGCCGTGCCGGCGTTCATCAGCCAGGCACTGGCCGGCGAGGACGTCACCATCTTCGGCGACGGCACGCAGACGCGGAGCTTCTGCTACATCTCCGACCTGGTGGACGGCATCATCCGCCTGATGCAGTCGGAGCTGAACGATCCGGTCAACATCGGCAACCCCCACGAGCTCACGATCAAGGAGATCGCCGAGACGATCATCCGCATGACCGGCTCGTCGAGCCGCATCGTGTACCAGCCGCTCCCGACCGACGACCCCAAGGTGCGCCGTCCCGACATCACGCGAGCGCGCACCCTGCTGAACTGGGAGCCGAAGGTCGGCCTCGAAGACGGCCTGACCCGCACGATCGAGTACTTCCGCAGGAAGATCGGGCCGAAGGCCGACGATCGCTGAGCGGCACGCTCAATCCTTGAGCGTGAACGTCATCTCGAGTGTGATGATGACCGGCACCGGCGTGCCGTCCTTCGTCCCCGGCTCGAAGGTCCATCGCGACGCCGCATCCCGCGCAGCATCGTCCAGCCCGTGGACCTCGTCGAGCGACTTGATGACGTCCACCCTCCCCACCGTGCCGGACTCGAGGACGACCAGTTCGAGGAACACCGAGCCCTGGATCTTCGCCGCCAGCGCCTCCGGCGTGTAGGCTGGCTTTTCACTGTGCACGACCCGCGGGGCCACGATGTCGCCTCCAGGTCTCTCTGCTGCCGGTGGCTGCGCGTTCCTCGACGCTGCAGGAGCCATCAGGCCCGGCATCGTCGTCCGCGCGAGGGGTGCCTGGCTCGTGGCGAGCACGACGGCGGAGGTGACCACGACGATGGCGATGCCGAGCGTGATGCGACTGCGATCTGCATGCATGGGAAACTCCCTGGTTACACGTTCGATGCGTTCCGAGAGGTGACGCCTGCCAAAGAATGGCGTGGCGACGGCGAGGGGACGCGCGGTTCCGCCGGAGAACGCGAGAAGGGCCGCCGCGTAGGCCCGCCGGTCTCCCGTGTATGCGATCACCTCATCGTCGACCCGAATCTCCCGCGCCAGTGACGAGCGATCGACGAGTGCGCGAGCGGCCGGGTGAAACCACAGCACGGCACACCATGCGGCTTCAGCCATCGTCCAGAGCCAGTCGCGTCGCCGGACGTGGAGGAACTCATGGCAGAGAGCGGCACGCAGGACGCGAGTTGGCAGCTCCGCCACACGCGACGGCAGAAGTATCGTCGGACGCCGGATGCCGAACGTGACGGGGCCAGCGACGTCGTCCGACAGCCGGACGTCGGCGCGCGTACCGAGATCCACCTGGAGTTCGTGGGCGATCGGCAGCCTGCTGAGGGGCGTCGAGCGGACGCGAAGACGACGGAGGTGGAACAGGCCGAGGCTCAGCCAGGCCAGCTTCACGGCGACGCCCGCCAGCAGGACCACCGACACCGCGCTCCCCCACGAGACATGGCGCTCGGCGAGGACGGGCGTGGCTGTGACCGAGTGGGCAAACCGCGCCACGGCGCCATCGGCCGGGGCCGGCACCCAGGGCTGGACGAGCGGGAGCACCACAGCGCCAACGAACAACGTGTGCCAGAAGCAGGTCACCGACAGCGAGTGACGCAATCGAAGGACCGCCGCTGCCGTCACGCCCGCCATGACGAGGGCCATCAGCTGGATGCTGTAGGCGACGACATTGGCGTGCCAGAGCGTCACGTGTCGCTCTCCGAATCGAGCAGCTGCTGCAGGGCCCGTCGCTCCTTCGCAGTGAGCCCCTTCGTGCCGGCAAGGTGCACGAGCAGAGGCCTCGCTGATCCGTCGAAAACCCTCTGGACGAACTCGCGGACCATCGAACCGACGACCTGCTCCTGGGGCTGCGTCGGCACATAGACGTGTGCACGGTCGCCGGGCCTTCGAACGAGGAATCCCTTCCTGACCAGGACGTTCATCATCGTCTGGACCGTCGTATAGGCGATGGATCGCGATTCGCGAAGGCGCTCGTAGACCTCGCGGACCGTGGCGCCCTGATGGGGCCAGATGGCACGCATGATCTCGAGCTCCTGCCCGGTGAGCGTCGCTGATCGCGGCCTCATACTAATTCAATAGTACGAATACGATCGTGTGTAAAGTCCAATCTGCGAGCTGGAGGATTCAGGCGGGGATCAATCCGCGAACGCCGTTCTCCACAGGTAGTCCGCCGCGCTGAGCAGCGTGATGACGAGCGACGCGTAGACGAAGTACATCGGCACCGGCGATGCCACGCCGAGCGCGTTGTAGAGCAGCGTGACGGCCCCGGTCAGGATGAACGTGGCCGTCGCCAGCTTGCCGAGCAGCGACGGGTGGAACGTGCGGCGTCCCACGGCGAGGTTGACCACGGCCACCGTCACGACGATGGCGACGTCGCGGCCGATGACGAGCAGCGTGAGCCAGAGCGGAATGCGGTGAATGAGATGCTCGAGCGGCAGCGTGAGCACCACGAACATCGTGACCAGCAGCAGCTTGTCGGCCGCGGGGTCGAGCCACGCGCCGAGGGTGGTCTGCTGCCCTGCCCGCCGGGCGATCAGCCCGTCGAACAGGTCCGTGATGCCGGCCAGGACGAAGATCCCGAGCGACACCGCCACGTGGCCGTAGACCAGCGAGATGGCAAACGCGGGAATGAGGGCCATCCGCAGCAGCGTGAGCTGGTTGGCCACCGTGAGCACACCGGACATGACGCGCGCGCCGGGCCACCTCTTACCGACGTGACCGTGGTCCTCCCGTGTCGAGGCCGGCCTGCTCGATCAGGTCCTTCAGGCGGATGACCGCGGCCTCGGCCTCGGCGCCCGACACGCGTTCGGTCGGCCTGAACCGTCCGTCGTCTGACACCTGCAGTACGCCGCTGGCCACGGCGCGTGACGCCGGCCCGTGAAGCATGTGGCCCGCGCGCAGGTCGGCAAACGTGATCGCTCCGTCGCGCCACTGACGCGCCCGCTCCGGTGCGCGCCCCGCCACCAGCGTCAGCACGCGGTCGACGGCCACGGCCAGGTCGCCGCGGCTGACGGCCGACGCCGGCTGGAACGTGTGGTTCGCGTACTCGGTCATCACGCCCGCGCGAATCACCTGCAGGATGGCCGGCTGCGCCCAGTGCCGCCGCGCATCCGTGATGAGCACCGTCGGGCGCCGCGGCGTCAGCAGCGCGGGCAGGTGGTGCGCGAGCAGCGCGGCCAGGTCGCCTCGCATCAGCGTCGGCTGCGTCGGAATCGCCTTGAACTCGGCCGGCAGGAGCGCCTCGGCGAGCTCGGCTTCGAGGGACGCGATCGTGTCGGCGACGTCGGGCAGATCCGGGTTGAGTCGCGCCGCCCGCCGCAGGTCGTCGAGCCCGCCGGAGACGTCGCCGCGCCGGGCCTTGATCCTGCCCTGCAGGGCCCACGCCTCGGCGTCGTTCTCGTCGAGCTCCAGGGCACGCGCCGCCCGCGCGAGCGCCTCGTCGTCGTCGCCCATCGCCGCAGCGACCCGCGCGAGATCCCGATGCAGGAACGCGCTCTCCGGCGAGGCGGCCACCGCCCGCTCGAGCGCCGCCCGTGCGGCGACATGGTCGCCGCGCGCCATGGCCGACCGGCCGAGCGCCACGTCGGCCTGTACCGCGCGCAGCCTGAGCACGCCGACCCGCCGCGACGCGACAGGGTGGTCGGGCTCGACCTCGAGCACCGCGTTGTAGGCGGCAAACGCCTCGCCTTCCCGCCCGAGCTCCAGCAGCGTCTCCGCCCGGCCGACGAGGGCGGGCAGGTAGTCGGCCCGGCGCGACAACGCGCCGTCGAACGCCTCCAGCGCGCCGGCGTGGTCACTCACGGCGAGGCGCGTGAAGCCCATGCCCGTCTGCGACGGGTAGAACCCGGGCGTCCGTTGCAGCACGCCACGGAACGTCCGTTCCGCCGCTTTCGGGTCGCCAAGCTGCAGCTGCACCCACGCGCGCTCGTGATTCTGGGCGGCCGGAGCGATGCCCGCGAGGTCGGCCGGCACGTCGGGCCGCGGGAAGTCCGGATATCGCTCGGTGCCGGGCACGAGCACCGGCATAGGCGCGGGCTTGGCGCAGCCCGCTATCGCGACGAGCGCGACGAGCGACGCCCGCAGCAGCCAGGTGGTCGTGCGCGCGCGTGTGCCGCCGCTCACAGCGCGTGGCCCTCGCGCAGCCGCCGCACCAGCCGTCGCGGCACGTCGGCTTCAATGCTCACCGCGTCGCCGTCGGCGTCATGGCTGACGACGTGAGCCACCTGGTAGAGGCGGGCGATGGCGTCGCGATCCGCCGGCTGGCTCTGGTCGAACCGCAGGGTGAGCCGGCGGGTGTCGAGGTGCAGGGCCGTCGCGATGCGCGAGCGGAGCTGGTCGAGCCCGTCGCCCGTCCGGGCCGAGATGCGGACCGCGTGCGGATACGCCTGCTGCAGGCCCGCACGGCCCGCCGCGTCCAGACGATCCACCTTGTTGAGCACCAGCAGCGTCGGCACGTCGCTCGCGTCGACCTCCGCCAGCACGCGCTCGACGGCGTCCATCTGCGTCTCGAAGTCGTCACGCGAGGCGTCCACCACGTGCAGCAGCAGGTCGGCCTCGGCCACCTCCTCCAGCGTCGCGCGGAAGGCCGCCACGAGCGCGTGCGGGAGGCGATCGATGAAGCCGACGGTGTCGGACAGGCGTGCCGTCTGCCGGTTGGGCAGGCGGATCTCTCGCGTCAGCGGGTCGAGCGTCACAAACAGCGCGTCGGACGCCACCGCCGTGTCGTCGGTGAGCTGGTTGAACAGCGTCGTCTTGCCGGCGTTGGTGTAGCCGACCAGCGCGACGACCGGGATGTCGACGCGCCGCCGGCGCTCGCGCGTCCGGGCACGCCGCCGGCCGACGGCCTTCAGGTCGTCGGAGATGCTCTTGATGCGCTGCCGGATGCGGCGCCTGTCGGTTTCGAGCTTCGTCTCGCCCGGGCCCCGCGTGCCGATGCCGCCGCCGAGGCGCGACAGCGCCGTCGAGGCACCCACGAGCCGCGGCAGCAGGTACTGCAGCTGCGCGAGCTCGACCTGCAGCTTGCCCTCGCGCGTCCGCGCGCGACGGGCGAAGATGTCGAGGATCAGCTGCGTCCTGTCGATGACGCGCCGCTCGAGGACGCGCTCGATGTTGCGCAGCTGTGCGGGCGTCAGCTCGTTGTCGAAGATGACCAGGTCGAGGTCGGCCTCGTCGCAGGCGGCGCGCAGCGTCTCGAGCTTGCCCGATCCGATGAACGTGGACCCGTCGGGCCGCGCCCGTTCCTGCACGAAGCGCAGCACCGGCTCGACGTCGGCCGCCTCTGCAAGCCCCGCCAGTTCGTCCAGCGCCTCGTCTGCCGTCTCACGTCCCGTGCCTGCAGGGGCGAGCCCGACGAGGGCTGCCCGCTCACGGACGTCGCCGTCCATGTTCTCGCCGTCGCGTCCCCTCACCGAGCCGAGTGTAGCACGCGGATCAGAGGCGCTTCCGACCGCCAGCACGGCCGTCATATCGTCGGGATTGGCCTGAAAACCTGCCGTTCAGACGTCTTCCACCGGTGGCGTCCGGCCGGCCGCGACAGGTGGCTGCATCAGCGTCGCCACGATGGCCGCCACGAGGCCCAGCGTCACCACGCCGACGATGAAGACGCTGCGCAGGCTGATGCGCGCGAGGACGCCGCTCAGCATCGGACTCAGCGACAGGCCCACCAGCGACGCGCTCGACAGCAGGCCGAAGCCGGATGACCGCGCGCTGTCGGGCAGCGTGGCACCGCCGGCGGCGAACGCCGCCGTCATGCCCGTCCCGATTGCGAGCCCGAAGCACGCGACGGCCACGGCAAGCACCGGCACGGGCGCGCCCACGACGAACGGCACGAGCGCTACGGCGGCAACCAGTGCGACGGCCCTCAGCAGGGCACGCGGCGGAAACGTGCCGAGCAGCCGCTGGGTGGCCAGGTTCCCGGCGGCGCCGCTGGCCGCGGCAATCGACAGCAGCAGGCCCACGTACAGGGCGATGCGCGCGTCGGGCACCCCGGCGGCCGCGAGGTAGAGCGGCAGGATCGGCGCGAAGCTGCGATCCACGAGCTGCAGCGCGAAGATGACGGCCATCAGCAGCAGGAAGTTCTGCAGCGCGAGCATGCTGCGGAACGTCAGCGGCCTCGCCTCGACCGGCGGTGCAGAGGCCTCCGGGTCACGGGTGACGGCCGGCGCGGCTGCGGCAGGCGACGATGGCCGCGGCTCGTGGTACCACCGCCAGACGAGCACCAGCGCGGCTGCGTAGAACGCCGCAGAGACGAAGAAGGTGTGGCGGATGCCGATGGCCCAGGCCAGCACGCCGCCGACGACAGGGCCCACAGCGGGACCCAGACGCTGGGCCGTCTGCACCGTGCCGATGGACGCGGCCATCCGATCCGGCGGCGCGGCGTTGGCGGCCATCGCGACGGCCAGCGCGCCGTAGCCGGCGAAGAAGCCCTGGAACACGCGCAGCGCGACGATGTGCCAGGGGCTGGTCACCAGCCCCATCGCGATCATCGTCAGCGAGAAGGCGACGAGCGACCGGATGACGAGGAGCTTGTTGCCGAAGCGGTCCGCCAGCCGCCCCCAGAGCGGGGCGAGGAGGGCCGTCATGCCGGGCGTGATGCCGAGGCTGATGCCCGACCAGAGCGCAATCTCCGCCGCGTCCTGCATGCCCAGCGACGCGAAGTACAGCGGCAGCAGCGGCATCGCGAGCGTGAAGCCCGCAAAGCCGATGAAGCAGGCGGCGGCGATCGCGAAGAGGTTGCGCGTCACATGCGGCTTACGCGCCGTCGGCCTCAGGCTCGCAGGGCGGCAGCTGGCACCGCGTCGGCCGATCCTCGCGGTACCCGAGCAGGTAGTCGGCCTGCATGAGCGTGTGGATCTCGCGCGTGCCTTCGTAGATCACGGCGCCCTTGCAGTTGCGGTAGAAGCGGCCGACCGGATACTCGTCGGAATAGCCGTTGGCACCGTGAATCTGCACGGCGTCGGAGGCGGCGCGCTCCGACGCGACGGTCGAGACCCACTTGGCGAGGCTCGTCTCCCGCGTGTCGCGGCGGCCGGCGTTCTTCAACCACCCCGAGCGCATCCACAGCAAGCGCGACGTCTGGTAGTCGGCCTCCATCCGCGCCAGCATCTGCTTGACCAGCTGATGCTGCCCGATCTCGACGCCGAACGTCTCGCGCTCGCGCGCATAGGTGACGCTGGCGTCGCGGCACGCGCGTATGAGGCCCGTCGCGCCGGCCGCGACGGTGTACCGGCCCTGGTCGAGCGCGGACATCGCGATCTTGAAGCCCTCGCCCTCCTTGCCGAGGAGATTCGCCGCGGGCACCTCCACGTCGTCCATCTTGAACCAGCCGGTGTTACCGGCGCGGATGCCCCACTTGTGCTCGAGCGTCCCGCTCGAGAAGCCCTTGAAGGCGCGCTCGACGATGAAGGCGCTCAGCCCGGACGTATCGCGCGCCTGCTTCTTGCCGAGGTCGGTCCACGCGATGACGAGGAAGTGGTCGGCGACGTCGGCGAGCGAGATCCAGGTCTTCTCGCCCGTCAGCACGTACCTGTCGCCGTGCTTCTTCGCCACCGACTGGATGCCGCGGGCGTCGCTGCCGGCCGCCGGCTCGGTGAGGCCGAAGGTAGCGATCTTCTCGCCCGCCGCCTGCGGCGCCAGGTACTGCTCCTTCTGGGATTCTGTCCCCCACGTGAGCAGCGAGAGGCTGTTGAGTGCGACGTGGACGGAAAGCACGACGCGCAGCGACGTGTCCACGTACTCGAGCTCCTCGCTGGCGAGACCCAGGCTCAGGTAGTCCATGCCCGCGCCCCGGTACCGGCCCGGTACGCAGATGCCGAGCAGCCCGAGCTCGGCCATCCCCTGGAGAATCGACGGATCGAAACGGTGCGCGCGGTCGAGCTCGGCGATGCGCGGCGCGACCTCCCCGGCCGCCCACTCGCGGACACTGGCTTCGAGCAGCGTGTGTTCGTGCGTCAGCGAGAAGTCGATCATCCGGGGGTCACCGGCCCAGGCGGACGGCGGTGCCGATGCGCGCCTCGAGCAGCGCCTGCGCGGAGCCGTTGACGACGGCCACCTCGAGGAAGCCGCTGCTGCCGGGCAGCAGGCACACGTCCCCGGGCGCACGCTCGGCGTAGGTCCGCACGATGGGCAGCTGCCGTCCGGCGCACGAGCCCCAGTGGTAGCGCCCCTGCTGCACGCGGTACGACGGGATCGTCGTGATGAGGTTCCCGAAGTGGTCCACGCAGGCGACGTGACCCGTCAGCAGGCCGTCGGCCTCGTGCAGCGGCGGCACCGGCAGGAAGACGAGGTCGCGGACATCGTCGCCAAGCGCGTCGAGCGGCCCTCCGGCGGCCAGGTGCGCCGCCACCGGGGCGAACCGGTCACGCCCCTCGAACGTCGCGCCGTGGCGCTGCCGCCAGAACGACGGGTTCGTGAGCGACACCGCGCGCCAGGACCGTGCGCGTGACAGCACGTGGCTCAGCAACCCGTTGTCCGGGGCGACGTAGAAGCGGCCGTCGGCCTGGACGGCCAGGCCGCGCCGCGCGGTGCCGACGCCGGGGTCCACGACGGCCAGCACGACGCACCCTTCCGGCAGGTCGGGCGCGCAGGCGGCCGTGACCCAGGCCGCGCGCGGCACGTCCTGCGGCGGCACGAGGTGGGTGATGTCGACGAGCGTCGCGTGTCGACAGGTGTCGAGGATGGCGCCCTTCATCGACGCCACGTAGTGGTCCTGCAGACCGAAGTCGGTCAGCAGGGCCACGACGGCAGCAGGTGTGGTCATGACGGCCTGACGGCAGACGGCTGCCGCTTGCGCAGCAGGATCTCGCGCGTGCGATTCAGCATCAGGAAGGAGTCGGTTACCGAGAGTCCCGTGAAGAGACGCTCGACGTCACGATTCTGGAAGACCGTCCGGCGTGCGGCGGCGGACGGCGCGGTGCGGTTCTGCAGGTGCGTGTCGTCCACGATCACGTACTTCGTGAACGACTGCGCGGTGTTGGCCTGGATCTGGAAGAACGCCATCAGCAGGCCGCCGGGCCGCAGCCGCGGGATCAGGGCAGCGGCCAGCGCCTGCGCGGACGGCTTGTCGAGATAGTCGAACACATCCCAGCAGAGGATCCCGTCGAACGACTCGGGCTCGCCCTCGAAGCGCGTGGCAAACAGCTCGGGCAGCGTGTCGTACGCGTCGCTGGCGGCGACACGTTCGATGTCGGCGTAGAGGTCTTCGACCTGGAGGCGGCAGCCGAGCTGCTCGCCGAAGTAGGACACGTTGGGCCCGACGACAGGGCCCAGATCCAGCAGCGACGGCCCCTCACGCCCCGCCAGTCCCTTCACGAACTTGGCGAGCGCCTTGGTCCCGACCACCGGGCCGGTGGCGCGCTCGCCCTCCCCCGCGCCCGCGTCGCCGCGCGCCCAGCCGAACAGGCGCTCGGTCAGCGATCGGGCTCCGCTCTGGTCAGTCACGCGTGTCTACCGTCTCACGCCGGACGGAGGCCGCGACGGAGCGCGTGGCTCCGCCGCCGTCCGTGCGCGTCTCGAAGCCGGGACGTCTCAGGCCTTCGCGCCTGCCGCTGCCGGCTGCTGCTTGGCTTCGACCGCGCGCGCCGCCGCCGCGGCGGTCGTGCCGCCCCGGTTCATGTCGATGGCACCGCGGAAGTGCGCGCCCTCGGCAATGGCCACCTTCGGCGACGTGATGTCGCCGTCGACCGAGCCGTTGTCGCGGATGTCGACCTTTTCCGACGCGGTGATGTTGCCGACCACCTCGCCGAGGACGATCACCGTCTTGGCAAAGACCTGCGCCTTGATCTTGCCGTTCGTGCCGATCGTCAGCACGTTGTCCTTCAGCTCGATCTTGCCTTCGACCTGGCCTTCAATCGTCAGGTCTTCACTGCCGCTCAACTCGCCCTTGATGACGACCGACTTGCCGATGTTGCCCATGCTCAATGCGCCTCTCTCTGGAACGCCCGCAGCGCGGGACACGGCAGGTGGCTCGACGCTGGCCGGAGATGCAGGTGCCTGCGGCGTGCTGGGCGTCGCGGGTGGGACAGCTGGCCGCGGCGCGTCATCGCGTTTCCACATGATGTTTGACTCTCCAAGGTGGGTCTGCAGGGTGGCGTCGACCCGATGCGGCGCCAGTATAAGAAATGGGTCCGGATGTGTCTACCTCGCTGCGTTGCTGAGGTTTAGACCGGGTGGTACGATCCCCTGAGTGACGGCTGCCGCGCGCATCTACTTCGACCACAACGCCACGACGCCGGTCGACCCGCGGGTCGTCGACGCCATGACGGCCGCGCTGCGCGAGGAGTTCGGCAACGCCTCGAGCGTCCACGGTTTCGGGCAGAAGGCCAAGGCCCGGCTGGACGAGGCCCGCGAGCAGGTGGCGGCGCTGATCGGCGCGCAGCCCGCCGAGGTCGTGTTCACGAGCGGCGGGACCGAGTCCGACAACATGGCCGTCCGCGGTGTCGCCGAGTGGCTGGCGCCCGGCGGCAAGCGGCACCTGGTGGCCTCAGGGATCGAGCACGAGGCCATCCTCGCCACGCTGCGCCAGCTCGGCAAGCGCGGCTGGGACGTGACGCTCGTGCCGGCCGACAGCCGGGGCCTCGTCGATCCCGACGCGGTGGACGCCGCCTGCACGGACCAGACGGCGCTCGTGTCGGTGATGCTCGCCAACAACGAGGTCGGGACGATCCAGGACGTCGCGGCAATCGCCGAGCGGGCCCGCGCCCGGCGCATCCTCGTCCACACCGATGCCGTCCAGGCCGTCGGCCGCATCCCCGTGGACGTCACGGCCCTCGGCGTGGACCTGCTGTCGCTGTCCGGCCACAAGTTCTACGGGCCGAAGGGCGTCGGCGCGCTGTGGATGCGGCGGGGAACCCGCCTGCTCGCCACGGCCACGGGCGGCCGCCAGGAGCGCAACCGCCGCGCGGGCACCGAGAACGTGCCGTCCATCATCGGCCTGGGCGTCGCCGCCGCGGTCGCCGCCGAGTCGATGGACGCCGACGGGCGCCGTATCGGCGCGCTGCGCGATCGCCTCGAAGCCGGCGTGCTCGCCCGCGTGCCGCGCACCCACGTCAACGGCGCCGGAGCGCCGCGCGTCCCCACCACGACGAACATCGGCTTCGAGGGCATCGAGGCCGAGTCGCTGCTCATCGCGCTCGACCTCGAGGGCATCGCCGTGTCCACCGGCTCGGCCTGCTCATCGGGCACGCTCGAGCCGTCGCACGTGCTCAAGGCGATGGGGCTGCGGCTGCACGACACGCAGAATGCCCTCCGCATCAGCCTGGGCCGCGCCAATACCGACGCGCACGTGGACAGGCTGCTCGAGGTGCTGCCCGGGATCGTCGCCCGCCTGCGCGAGATCACCGACGCGAAGCCTTCCCCTGCGGGCGCTGCGGCGTCGCACGCGAGCTGACGTCATGCGTGTCGCCGTAGCGATGTCGGGCGGCGTCGACTCGTCGGTGGCCGCGGCGCTCCTCGCGGCCGAGGGCCACGACGTCGTCGGCCTGTCGATGCAGTTGTACGACCAGCGCAGCGGCGAGGCGCAGTTCGGCTCCTGCTGCACGCTCGACGACCTGCACGACGCGCGGCGCGTCGCCCATCGCCTCGGCATCCCGCACTACATCGTCAACTTCGAGTCGCACTTCCACGCGCAGGTGGTCTCGAACTTCGTGGACGAGTACCTGGCCGGCCGCACGCCCATCCCGTGCACGCGCTGCAACAGCGAGGTGAAGTTCGCCACGCTGCTCGAACGCGTGCAGGGGCTCGAGGCGACGCACCTGGCCACTGGCCACTACGTGCGCGTCGAGCAGACGGCCTCCGGCCGCCTCCGGCTGCTGCGCGGCGCCGATGCGTCGAAAGACCAGTCGTACTTCCTCTTCTCGCTGACGCAGGCGCAACTTCGGCGGGCGCTCTTCCCCGTTGGGCACCTGACGAAGGTCGAGGTGCGTGAGGTGGCCGCGTCGCTCGGCCTGCCCGTGGCAGCCAAGCCCGACAGCCACGAGATCTGCTTCGTACCCGACCGCGACCACGGCTCGTTCATCGACCGCGCGGCGGGCCCGGCCGCCCCCGGCGGCGGCGACATCGTGACGGTGGACGGACGCCCCGTGGGACGCCACGACGGCATCCACCGCTTCACGGTGGGCCAGCGGAAGGGCCTGAGGCTGTCGGTGGGCGTGCCGCTCTATGTCGTCGGGATCGACGCGGCGCGCGACGAGGTCGTCGTCGGGCCGCGCGCGGCGCTCGAGCGCCTGACGTGCGAGGTGGGCGAGGTGCAGTGGATTGCCGGCACGGCGCCGGCGGGAGATGTACGGGCCAGCGTGCAGATCCGCCATCGGCATCCCGCCGCGCCGGCGACCATCGTGCCGCGGGAGGGCGACCGCGCGACGGTGCGCTTCGACGCGCCGCAGTATGCGGTCGCGCCCGGCCAGGCGGCGGTGTTCTACGACGGCGACGAGGTGCTCGGCGGCGGGTGGATTGCCGCCGAGGCTTCAGTTCAGGAAACGGCTCAGGACGCCGGCACGTCGGCCGTCTCGGCGATCTCGACGACCTCCTCGGCCGGAACCCCCACGGCCTCGGCGCCGTAGGTCAGCCACCGTTCGGCGTCGATCGCGGCCATGCACCCGGACCCGGCCGCGGTGATGGCCTGCCTGTACACGTGGTCCTGCACGTCGCCGGCGGCAAACACCCCTTCGACGTTGGTGCGCGTGCCCTGCGTCACCAGGTACCCGTTCTCGTCCATCTCGAGCTGACCCTTGAACAGGGCCGTGTTCGGCGAGTGGCCGATGGCGACGAACAGGCCATCCGCGGCCAGTTCCGACGTCGTCCCGGAGGGCAGGTGCCGCAGCCGGACCCCGACGACCTCGTTGCGGTCGTTGCCGAGGATCTCCTCCACGACGCTGTCCCACACGAACGAGATCTTCGGGTGCGCGAAGGCCTTGTCCTGCATGACCTTCGACGCCCGCAGCTCGTCACGGCGGTGCACCACCGTGACGTGCGACGCAAGGTTGGCCAGGTAGATAGCCTCTTCCATCGCCGTGTCGCCGCCGCCGACGACGACGATCGGCTTGCTGCGGAAGAAGAAGCCGTCGCACGTCGCACAGGTGCTGACGCCGCGGCCCATCATCGACATCTCCGACTCGATGCCGAGCAGCTTGGCCGACGCACCCGTCGCGATGATGAGCGTGCGCGTCTGCACCGTCCCGCCGCCGTCGAAGTGCAGCGTGAACGGCCGCTCCCCCAGTTCCACCCGCGTCACCACGCCCGACCGCATGTCGGTGCCGAACCGCTCGGCCTGGGCGCGCATCTCTGCCATCAGCTCGGGCCCCATGATGCCGTCACGGAACCCGGGCCAGTTCTCCACCATGGTGGTGATGGTGAGCTGGCCCCCGGGCTGGAGCCCCTCGATGAGCAGCGGCGCGAGCCCCGCCCGCGCCGTGTAGAGCGCGGCCGTAAGCCCGGCCGGCCCCGATCCGATGATGACGACGTTACGGACGTCCGTGGCCATGTCGCGAAGGCCCTTCCATGAAAAGAGGTGTCAGATGTGGCGCTCCAGCATGCGCTTGAGGTCGTCCTTCGAGCGCACGCCGACCACCTGGTCGACCAGCTCACCGCCCTTGAACACGAGCAGCGCCGGAATGCTGCGGATGCCGTAGGTGCTCGGCACGTTCGGGTTCTCGTCGACGTTCAGCTTGGCGATGATCGCCTTGTCCTGCAGTTCGTCGGCGAGCGCATCGATCGTGGGCGCCAGCATGCGGCACGGGCCGCACCACTCGGCCCAGAAGTCGACGAGCACGGGCTGCGGGGTGCCGCCGATGACCTCGTTGAAGTTGGTGTCGGTCAGTTGCTGTACCAATGCAGAAGCCATGATGTCCTTTCTTGATCCATCGCGCACGGCCCGGAGGCCGGCCTCGTCGTTCACACCTGTGCGGCGGCGGCCTGCCGCGCCGGCACCCTGCCGAGCGCCTGGTCGTACGCCTCGAGATAGGCCCGGGCCGACGCAGCCCAGGAAAAGTCGCGCGCCATGCCGTTCTGCTGAAGCGCCTGCCAGGCATCCGGCGCGTGGCGCCAGACGTCCAGCGCCCGGCGCAGCGCGTCGAGCAGCGCCTGCCCGGTCGCCTCGCTGAACACGAACCCGGTGCCCGCGCCCGTGGCCGGCTGGTAGTCGTCCACCGTGTCGGCCAGACCGCCCGTCGCGCGCACGACGGGAATGGTGCCGTAGCGCATGCTGTACATCTGGTTCAGGCCGCACGGCTCATAGCGCGAGGGCATCATCACGAGGTCGGCGCCCGCCTCCATCAGGTGCGACAGGCCCTCCTCGAAGCCGACCTGCACCGCCACGCGGTCCGGGTGCCGGTGCGCGAGCGCCCGCCACATCTCCTCGTACCAGGGCTCGCCTTCGCCCATCACGACGATGGTCGCATCGAGCGCCGGGAGGCGGTCGGAGATGTCGGCGATGAGGTCCAGGCCCTTCTGATCCACCATCCGCGAGATCATCGCGAGCACCGGACGTCTGCCGGCAGCCTCGTCCGCAGGCAGGCCGAACACCTCGAGCAGGCGCTGTCTGGCGGCGGCCTTCCCCTGAGCCACCGTGGACGCGTCGTACCGCACCGGGAGATGCTCGTCCGTTGACGGGTCCCAGGCGTCCGTGTCGATGCCGTTCCGGATGCCGATCAGGCGGTCGCGATGTGCGCGCACGACGCCGTCGAAGCCGAAGGCCATCTCGGGCGTCTGGATTTCCTGCGCGTACCGCCGGCTGACGGTGGTGATGACGTCGCTGCCGACGATCCCCCCCTTCAACATACTGACGTGCAACCAGTACTCCAGGCCGTCCACGCTGAACCAGCGCCAGTCGATGCCGAGCTGCGGCAGCCAGTCCGACGAGCACAGGCCCTTGAACGCGACGTTGTGGATCGTGAACACGGTCGCGGCGCGCCCGAGCGCAGGATCGGCGTCATAGCGCGTGCGGAGGTACAGCGGCACCAGCCCGGCCGGCCAGTCGTGACCGTGGACGATGTCGACGGGCTGGCCTTCCTGGCGGGCAAACTCGAGCGCCGCGAGCGAAAGAACGGCAAAACGGCGCGGGTTGTCCTCGTAATCCTGCGTGCCGACGCCGTAGATGCCGTCGCGGTCGAACAGCGCGGGCTGGTCGATCAGGACGACGCGCACACCGGGCGCCACCTCGCGCACGTACGCGGTGGCCTGGTAACGATGCCCACCCATCTCGACATCGCAGCGCACCGCATCGGCGCCGTCGACCGCGATCCCCCTGTACCGCGGCACGACCACCGTCACCTGATGGCCGAGTGACGCGAGCGCGCGCGGCAGGGCGCCGACGACGTCGGCGAGGCCGCCGGTCTTGGAGTACGGCGCCGCTTCGCTGGCCACCATCAGGACGCGGAGACTCCGGCCGCCGCTCGCAGGCTGAACCGGCTCGGCCGTTTCCGCAACCGGCGTCCCGCTCATCGCCCCGGCGCCGGCCACCCGGCGTGGTGCCTTTTTCGCGGCGGGCTTGCTCGCAGCCGTCGGCGCGGCCCCCCGCTTCCGCGGCGCTGCAGGCGTGCGCGTCGCCGCCGCGGCCGGTGTTCTGGCTGGCGCGGACTTCTTTCTGGCTGGTCCCGCTCCGGCCGCCGGGGCGGGTGCGTCGGGCGTCCCTTCGGGCGCCGGGTCGTCGCTCGGCGCGGCCTTCCGAACCCGGGTTCGGGGTGGCTTTGCTGCCGTATCAGGAGCCGGGGCGATCGGGCTGTCGGGCTGGGATGAGGGCTGCTGCGGGCGACGCGGCGTACGTGGAGTCTTTGCCATGCACATGGGAGCGTGCCCGGACGGACACGCACCCTGTCAGTGTAGCGCACGGGGGCCGGGCGCCCACGTCGAGCCAGACGGTCGACGAGGGGGCCGGGAGGCCGCCTACTCCTCCTGGTCGTGCTGCACGGAGACCGTCTGCGTCGCGAGCAGGCGGGGCGCCTGCGAC
>JBIQIB010000012.1:15239-17674 GCA_044508265.1 Acidobacteriota bacterium | reverse complement strand
CTGGTCGTGCTGCACGGAGACCGTCTGCGTCGCGAGCAGGCGGGGCGCCTGCGACGCCACCCAGTTGAACAGGTGGCGGGTCTCCCAGAACCGCGCGGGATTCGAGTTGGCGCCGAGCACCACCACGGCCACCTGCTCGCCGCGCGGGAGGCGGACGAGCGTCGCGAGACAGTAGCCGGCCTTCCGGATGAACCCGGTCTTGCCGCCCATGACGTCCACCTCGCTGCCGACGAGCTTGTTCGTGTTGTGCAGCGTCACGGCCCGGCGGCGTGCCGGGGCGTAGGTGTAGTCCTTCATCCGCATGACGGAGGCGATGCGCTCGTCGTTGGACGCAAACGAGATCAGCCTCGCCATGTCGAAGGCCGACGACACGTTGCCGGCGTCGAGTCCGGACGAGTCCGTGTAGTGCGTGGCCGAGAGCCCGAGTTCCGCGGCCTTCTGGTTCATCCGCTCGATGAACCCCATGCGCCCGTAGGCGGAGGCGCGCGCCAGCGTCCGGGCCGCCCCGTTGTCGGATCCGATGAGCAGCAGGTGCAGCAGCTGCCGGATGGTCACCTTGTCGCCGGCCCGGAGGTAGGTCACCGAGACCGCCACCATGTCGTCACGGTGCACGGTGACCTCGCGGTCGAGATCCGTGGCCTCTTCGAGGAACGCCACGGCCGTCATCACCTTGGTGATGCTGGCGATCGAGCGCGGCGCCTGCGCGTTGCTCTCGTAGAGCACTTCGTGCGTGACCGGGTTGTAGACGATGGCGGCGCCGGCCCGCACGTCAGGAATCAACTGCCCGTCGGCGGCCTCCTTGAACTGCGGGGTCTGCAGTTCCTTGAGCTGCCGCTCGTAGGCCTGGCGCCTGGCGCGCGCGAGCGCGAGCCGCCGCTGGCGTGCCTTGGAAGCCGAGTACCTGGTGGTGCCCTTCTTCGCCGGAGCCTTCTTCGCCGTGGTGGTCTTCGCCTTCGCCTTCGCCGACGAAGAGGTTTGACCAAGGACCGGCCAGGCCGATCCAAGCATCAACAACACGACAGCGAACAGCGCGGTGCTGACGCGCAGCTTCATTCCGGCAACGTGCGACATCCGGTCATGCCTCGGGAGGGAGTGCGTCTACAGAGAAGCATCGACAGTCTAGCAGAGTTCCTTTACCGCGCGCACGCAATCACGCGCGGATCGCGCGCCGTTGCCCGCGGCGCGTCCTGTCGCCGCCGGCGAGCGCGCGACTGCTCAAGGCTGCGTCAGCGCGACGGCCAGCAGTACTGCACGCCTGGTGCCGTCGGCCGACCCCGTCGTGTCGAACGTCTCGTCGAGCGAGTGCGCGCCGCGGCCCGTCCCGCCCCCGCCGATGGTAATTGCCGGAATTCCCAGCGACATCGGCGTATTCGCGTCGGTGGACGACGCCCCCAGGGTCGTCGGCAGGCCGAGCGCGCGCGAGACGGAGAGCGCCGTACGGACGAGCGGCGATGTGTCGGCTGTCCGACCGGCCGGTCGGTTTCCCACCATGTCTATCTCGACCGTCACCTGTCCGGGCCGTGCCCACCGGCGGTTCTCCGCCGCCACGGCAGCCTCGATGGCCTGCCGCACCGACGCATCGAGGGTCTGGAGGGCGTCGGGGCTCTCCGACCGGAGATCGATCTCCATCCAGCTCTCGAACGCGATGGCGTTCACCGACGTGCCGCCCCCGACCCGTCCCACGTTGAACGTCGTCCGGGGACGCTGCGGCACCGTGAGGTCGGCGATGGCGTCGATGGCCCGCCCCATGGCGTGAATCGGATTGGCGAGCCCGAAGGCGCCATAGCTGTGCCCGCCCGGGCCGCGGAACGTGACGCGGTAGCGATGGCTGCCGACGCCCGCCGTGACGGTGCCGTGCGCCGAGCCGTCGATCGACACGAACCTGTCGATCTGTCCGGGCAGTTCCTTGGTGAACAGGTGCTTCACCCCGCGCAGGTCGCCGAGCCCCTCCTCCCCGACGGTGGCGACGAAGGTGATGGTGCCCTCCGTCTGGATGTCGTGCTCGTGCAGCGCGCGGGCGACGCCGAGCAGCACGGCCAGCCCGCGGCAGTCGTCACCGATCCCCGGGCCCTTCAGCAGCGTCCCTTCCCTGCGCACCGTCACGTCGGTGTCCTCGGGGAAGACGGTGTCGAGATGGGCGCTCAGCACCAGGTTCGGCCGTGCGCGCCGTCCCGCGCGGACGGCGATGACGTTGCCCTCGGCGTCGACGCGCGCGCCGGTGAGGCCGAGTTGCGACAGCGCCGTGCGATACGCCTCCGCCCGCGCCGACTCGTTGAACGGCGGCGCGGGGATCTCGCAGAGCGCCACCTGCTGCTCGATGACCCACGGCTCGTAACCGGGCACCGCGTCGAGGACGCGCCGAATCGTCGGCTGCTCGAGCAGCCTGGCGCCGAGATCGTCCGGCTGCGTCTGCGCGTGGACAGGCCAGACCAGCG
>JBIQIB010000012.1:0-15139 GCA_044508265.1 Acidobacteriota bacterium | reverse complement strand
CGCATCGTCGCAAAGATCGCGACAGGCTGAGGCGCGCGTCGGGTGGAGAGGTCATGAGCATCGTTCGATTGCTGGCGTTCGAGACGTTGGGATGCGGCTGCGTTGCGGGCCACTACCGCGAGGCGGGATCGGCACGCGCGGTGAGCTACATCGAAGAGAAGGCCCCTGCGTGCACGAGCGCGCAGCACCGGCGCAATCACGTCGTGACGCCCCCGGCACGGCGCCAGGCCCAGGTCGGCCGCCCCTCCGCATCGGCCCTCTGGCACACGTGATAGCCTTCGCCCCGTGCTACCCGCCCGCCGCCGCGTCGTGACGCGTTTCGCGCGCGCCGGGGTTCGCTGACATGGACCTGCGGCAGCTCGAGATCATCCGCGCCATCGCCGAGACCGGGTCGTTCACGGCTGCGGGACACAAACTCGGCGTCTCGCAGTCGGCCATCAGCCGGCAGGTGCTGCTCCTCGAAGAGGAACTGAACGAGGCGGTGTTCCTGCGCGTCGGACGCCGCATCCGGATCACGCCGGCCGGCGAGGAACTGCTCCAGCTCAGTCACCGCGTCTTCATGGACATGCGCGAGACGATCGCGCGCATCACCGACGCACAGGCGTCACTCATCGGCCCGGTGCGCCTCGCGGGCGGCATGACCGTGAGCCTGTACGTCTTTCCGGCGCTGCTGCGCGACTTCCGCCGGCATCACCCGGACGCCGACATCAAGATCATCCCGGGCTCCACCGACAAGTGCCTGGCGAGCCTCCGCTCCGGCCAGGCCGACGTCGCGCTGCTGACGCTCCCCATCAACGATCCCGATCTCGTGACGGTGCCCGCGCTCCAGGAGGAGCTGCTGCTGGTGACCGACCCGGGGCACCCGCTCGCCAGCCGGCCGCGCATCACGCCCGACGACCTGCGCAACCAGGCGTTCGTGCTCTTCGAGTCGGGGTCCAACACGCGGCGCGTCGTCAACGAGTTCTTCCTGCGGCACCAGATCGAGCCCCAGGTCGTGACCGAGACGGAGAACGTCGAGATCATCAAGGCGCTGGTGCGGACGCGCCTCGGGATCTCCATCATCTCGTACCAGTCGGTGGCGCGCGAGGTCGCGTCCGGGCAGTTCTTCTGCGCACGCATCGACGACAGCCCGCTCATTCGCGAGACCGGCTGGGTCTACATGCGCGCCAACCGCGTGCCGCGCGCCGTCCAGGAAGTGCTCGCGTCGTTCGAGCGCATCGCGCCGCGGCTGCGCGTGGCGCCGCCGGCCGGACGCGCGACGCTGCGCGCCGCCGCCCCGTCGCGGCAGGCGCGTCTGTCATAGTCGCGCCGCAAACCCTTCCGCGGATCCGCTCGACGCTATAATCCGCTGGATGCGCTCCGCGGCACGCCTGCCTGCGGCGCATCACTCGCGCTGATGTCACTCTCCATCGCCATTCTTGGATTCGGCACCGTAGGCCGGGCCGTCGCCCGGCTCGTCCTCGATCGCCGTGACGACCTGCTCCGGCTGACGCACATCTACAACCGTGACGTCGCGCGCAAGCGCGTCGACTGGGTGCCCGCCGATGTCGTGTGGACCGAGCGCATCGAGGACGTGCTCGCCGCCCCCGTCGACATCGTCGTCGAGGTCATCGGCGGCCTCGAGCCGGCCGGCTCCTGGATCGCCGACGCGCTCGACCGCGGCACGAACGTCGTCACCGCCAACAAGCAGCTCATCGCAACCTCGGGGCGGGAGCTCAGTGCGCGCGCCAAGGCGACGGGGGTCGACCTGCTCTTCGAGGCGTCCGTCGGCGGCGGCATCCCCGTGGTACGGGGGCTGCGCGAGGGACTCGCCGGCGACGTCCTGACCGGCGTCTCGGGCATCCTCAACGGCACGTGTAACTACATTCTGACGCGAATGGAGTCGGCAGGCCTCGCCTTCGAGACGGCGCTCGCCGAGGCCCAGGCACACGGCTTCGCCGAGGCTGACCCTACCGACGACCTCGACGGCTTCGACGCCCGCGCCAAGATCTGCATCCTCGCGCGTGTCGGCCTCGGCCTCGCCCTGGCACCGGCCAGCGTGCCCTGCGCGTCTATCCGCACGATCAGCGACAACGACTTCGTGTACGCCCGCCGGCTCGGCGCGACCATCCGGCAGGTGTCGCGCGTCGCGGTGCGCGACGGCGTGATAGAGGCCGGCGTCGGCCCGGCGCTCGTGCCGCTCACCTCGCCGCTCGCACGCGTGCTCGGCAGCCAGAACCTCATCGTCGCGTCGGGGACGCACGGCATCGAGACCACCTTCGGGGGCTACGGCGCGGGCGGATCGCCGACGGCCGTGGCCATCGTGTCGGATCTCGTCGCGATAGCGCGCCGCCGCGGCACGCCGCCGCCGGACTGGCCCGAGGATCGTGAAGCCAGCGCCGTCGCGGTGCAGGAATCGCCCTTCTACCTCCGCCTCGTCGTCCGCGACAGGCCGGGCATCATCGCCAGCCTCGCGGCCATCTTCTCGAGCCACGGCATCAACATCGACGCCGTGCTGCAGGAGCCGGCCAGCACGAAGGATGCCCTGCCGTTCGTCGTCACGCTGGAAAAGTGCAGCAGCGCCAGCATGGACGCGGCGCTGGCCGACATCGGCAGGCTCGACTTCCACGTGCAGCCACCGCTGTGCCTGCCGGTGCTCGCATGACGGCCACGGGACGGCCCCTCGCGACGGTCGTCGTTCCCGCGTCGACGTCCAACCTGGGTCCGGGCTTCGACACGCTCGGCCTGGCGCTGCAGCTGACGCTCACGGTGGACGTGCTCTCCGTGGCCGAAGACGGGCTGGGCGACGTGCGCTGCGAGTTCGTCGGCGCGGCTCCGGGGGGTGAGAACCTCATCGCGACGGGCTACCGCGAGGTGGCACGCCGCGTCGGCAGCACGTCGCCGCCGTCGCTCGACGTCAGGGTGACGTGCGACATCCCGCCCGGCGCGGGACTCGGCAGCAGCGCTGCCGCGCTCGTCGCGGGCGGCCGGCTCGCGGCGCTCACCGTCCAGGGCGTCGACACGCAGCGCATCCTCGACACGGCGTCCGAGATCGAAGGTCATCCCGACAACGTCGCCGCGTCCCTTTTCGGCGGCCTCGTGGCAAGCCTCACCGAGCCCGACGGCACCGTCCGCGCCGTGGCCCTGCCCTGGCCGGCCGAACTGCTGCTGGTGGTCGCCACGCCCGACCTGCCGCTCGCCACGCGCGCCGCGCGCGCCGTCCTCCCGACGCACGTCTCTCGCGCCGACGCGGTGTTCAACGTGCAGCGTGTGGCCGTCCTGCTTGCCGCGCTCACCGCGCGCCGGTTCGACGTGCTGCGCAGCGCCTTCGACGATCGGCTGCATCAGCCGCACCGGCGTGCCCTCGTGTCGGGCCTCGACGCGACGCTGGCGCTGAGGTGTCCGGGCGTCGTCGGCGCATTCCTGTCGGGCGCGGGGCCGTCGGTGGCTGCCGTGGTCCACGGCGACCCGGCGCCTGCCATCGACGCGCTGCGCAGCCTCTTCGCCGACCAGCGCGTGCCGGTCCAGGTGCGCGTGCTCGACGTCTACCAGCCGGCGGCCGGCCATCTCGTTCCGACGTCACGATGAAGGAAGGTTCGTAAAGTCCCCATGTCCACGCTGACCGGTCTCCAGTGCCACGTCTGCAAGACGCCGTTCCCCACCGAAGCCCTCTACGTCTGCGACCAGTGTTTCGGCCCGCTCGAGCCGGTTTACGACATGGACCTGGTGCGTGCGACGCTCACGCGCGAGGCCGTCGAAGCACGGCCGCGCAACGTCTGGCGCTTTCGCGAGCTGCTGCCCATCACCGGTGAGCCACTGACGGGGTTCTCGTCGGGCTGGACGCCGCTCGTCGCCGCGCGCCACCTGGCAGAGCGCCTCGGCGTCCGCGAGCTCTACATCAAGGACGACGGCGTGAACCACCCGACGTTGTCGTACAAGGACCGCGTCGTCTCGGTGGCCGCGACGCGCGCCGTCGAGCTCGGCTTCACGACGTTCGGCTGCGCGTCCACGGGCAACCTGGGTAACAGCGTCGCCGCGCACGCCGCGCGCCTCGGTCTCTCGTGCTACGTCTTCATCCCCGACAACCTGGAGCCGAACAAGGTGCTGGGATCGGGGATCTACCAGCCGACGCTGCTCGGCATCCGCGGCAACTACGACGACGTCAACCGGCTCTGCACGCAGGTGGCCGATCGTCACGGCTTCGGGTTCGCCAACGTGAACCTTCGCACCTACTACGCGGAGGGCGCCAAGACGATGGGATTCGAGATCGTCGAACAGCTCGGATGGCGCTTCCCGAAGCACGTGGTCACGCCGATTGCCGGCGGCACGCTCCTGCCGCGCATCTACAAGGGCTTCGGCGAGCTCCACGCGCTCGGCCTGGTGGACGGCCCGCTGCCGCGCATGTACGGCGCGCAGGCGTCCGGCTGCGCGCCCGTCGTGCGCGCGCTGCACGAGGGCCTCGAATATCCGGATCCGGTCAAGCCCGACACCATCGCCAAGTCGATCGCGATCGGGAACCCGGCCGACGGGTTCCAGGTGCTCGAGGTGCTGCGCGCCTCCGACGGCTGGGCCGAGTCGGTGAGCGACGACGAGATCCTGGCCGGCATCCAGCTGCTCGCCGAGACGGAGGGCATCTTCACCGAGCCGGCAGGCGGGACGACCATGGCCGTCACGAAGAAGCTCATCGAGCAGGGACGTATCCCGCGCGACGAGCCCATCGTCGTCTGCATCACGGGCAACGGCTACAAGACGGCGGAGCTGATGCTCGATCGGACGCCGCAGCCGATCTCGCTGAGCCGCTCGATCGCCGACTTCGACGCGTTCCTCGCGTCGCAGAGCGCAGGGGCGTCTGAACTCCGATCATGAGCCGCTTCGACCGCCGGCAGCTCCTCGTCCAGAAATACGGCGGCAGCAGCGTCGCCACGCCCGAGCACATCCGGCGCGTGGCCGACCGAATCGTCGAGTGCCGCAAGACCAGCGCGCACGTCGTCGTGGCGGTGTCCGCCATGGGCAAGACGACCGACCAGCTCGTCGCCCTCGCGCACCAGGTCTCCGCGAAGCCGTCGGGCCGCGAGATGGACCAGCTGCTCGCCTGCGGCGAGACGATGGCCGTGTCGCTGCTCGGGCTCGCTCTCCAGGATCGCGGCGTACCCGCCGTGTCGCTGACGGCCGCGCAGTGCGGCATCAGGACCGACGGCTCGTTCAACCGCGCGCGCATCGCGGACGTCGAGACGGGACGCCTCATCCACGAGCTCGAGGCAGGACGCGTGGTGGTCGTGGCGGGATTCCAGGGCGTGTCACCGCAGCACGAGGTGACGACGCTCGGCCGCGGCGGCGGCGACATCACGGGCGCGGCACTTGCCGCGGCCCTGCAGGCGCCCGTCTGCGAGATCTGCACGGACGTGGACGGCGTGTACTCGGCCGATCCGAACGTCGTGCCCGATGCGCGCCTCGTGCCCCAGATGAGCTACGAGGAGGCGATCGAGCTGGCCGCGGCGGGCGCCAAGGTGCTGCACCCGCGCGCCGCCGAGATCTGCCTGCAGTTCGACGTGCCCATCCACGTGCGTTCGAGCTTTCATCAACAGCCAGGAACCTGGATTCGCGGAGGAGCGCTCAGCATGGAGCAGGCCGCCGTCGTCGGCATCACGTCGGACAGGAAAATCGCCAAGGTCACGCTGCTCGACGTCCAGGACCAGCCCGGACTCGCCGCCGCCGTCTTCCGCGACCTGGCTCGTGAGGACGTGAACGTCCGCCTGATCATCCAGGCCGCCGCCTCGCACGACAGGAACCGGATCACGTTCATCACCGACGCGGATCAGGTGGATCAGGTGCGCACGCTCGAGGCCGCGTGGCGCAAGCGCGCGACGGTGGGTGACGTGCTCGTCGACACCAACGTCGCGAAGATCGCCATCGTCGGCTCGCGCATCGCGTCCACGCCGGGGCTTGCCGCGCGGATGTTCAGCGCGCTCGCGCGCAATGGCGTGAACATCGACTGCATCAGCACGTCGGAGATGAAGGTGTCGTGCGTCATCAGCGCCGACGACCTCGATCAGGCCGTCCGCGCGGTGCATGCCGAGTTCTTCGGGAATGCCGCGAATCGTGCGAAGAGCGCGGTGAAGGCGACGGCGCGCAGCGCCGCCTCCCGCACGCGGCGGAAACCGGCTGCTCCCGCCGCGCCGTTGACGAAGAAGAAAACCCCCGCCGCTGCGCGCGTCGCGGCGAAGGCGAAGGCCCGCGGCTAGTCCTTGCTGCTCTGCAGCTCGCCGGGTGTCTTGAGGGAGTACCCCTTCCGCGCCCACACGCTCACGCCGTCGCGGTTGACCTTGACCTGGATGGCGCGGTGCCGCCGCGTGGGGTCGGGGTTGGTCGAGTAGTAGCCGAGCACGTAGTAGTCGCTGGTCTCGGCGTCGATCCGCTTGAGCGCCCTGTCGAAGTCGTTCTGGTTCACGACGGCCGTGCCGCCCGTCTCTTCAGCCAGGACGCGCAGGCTGTCCTGCGACTTCCGCACGTAGTTGTTCCACTCCATCATGTCCACCGGCTCGTCGATGTCGGCGCCGCCGATGAGCCCGCGCGGGTCGATGGTGTACATGGTCACGTTGGCCCTGTTGGCCGCGCGCGTCAGCTCCGCCAGCTCGCGCGCGAGGTCGGCGTCGGCAAACTGCTGGCCCTGGCGCTGCATGCCGAGCAGCGTGTCGGCGCCGTACACACCCCGGCCATACCCGTAGAGCTGCGCCTGCGCCTGGAGGCGTCCCTGCGGGAACGGGTCGAAGTCGTAGCCGTTGCTGACGTAGATGAAGGCCTTCCGCCGGTTCTGAATCTGCTCCAGCTGGCGCATCAGGTCGAACGCGGTGCTGAACGCGACGTGCGCGCGATACCTGACCTCCGACGGCCCCTGCGACCCCTGTGAACCTTCGAGGATGTCCGTGGGCTTCAGGCCGCTGCCGCTGATGCGCTTGATGGCTTCGTCCAGTCGCTTGCGGTCGTATGTCGGATCGATGGCGAGTGCCGACGGCCCCGTGGACACGATGCTGAACATGTCGCCGTCGTGGATGAGCGTCTCGGCAATCTTCTTGAACAGCTGCCTGATGCGCGGCGTGTTCCGGAAGTCGAGGTGCAGGTCGTCCACGTAGAGGACGAAGATGCGGCCGGCGGCGTCGTTGACCGGCCGGGCCGGCGGCAGCACCATCCCTTCGGCCACGGGCGCGGGCGGCGGCGCCGCGAGGTTGAAGAAGCGTCCGCCGTGAACCAGCGTCAGCGAAGCGAGCTCCTGCTCGACATCGTCCTCGAAGATGACGAAGTCCTCTTTCGTGAGGTCCGCGACGAACTGGCCGTTCCTGTCGCGCGGGATGGCGTCGGTCGTCACGAGGCTGGTAACGGTGGTGAAGTCGGGTCGCCGGTCCTGGTCGTCGGCCGGCGGCATCACGCCCTCGGGCGGCTGCGCATTGTCTGACGCGGGGGCCTGCGCCGTCGAGGTCACCGTGAGCGCACCAGCACACAACAGCATCACCGCGAGCACGGCAGCGCGGCGCAGCGCACGGCCGCCCCGGGCCGCGGTGCGACGCGAAGGGCTCGCGCCAGGCTCGGGACGACGACGGAAGGACATTCGTCGTGATCGCATCGTTCGATTATAGGTCGGCGCTCGGAGACGGCGTGCCGGCCGCAGGCCGGCGGGAGCGGCGGCGGCGCCGGCGACGCACACCCGTCCACGCCGGCTGTTCAGACGACTCGTCGTCCGCGCTGGCCGGGGCGCCGGGGGACGTTTCGGCTGCCTGGCTGGCCTCTTCGGCAGGTGCGGGTGCCTCTCCGATGGCGCCGACGGCGACCTCGGTATCGGAGGCCGCTCCGTCGGGCACCGCGCTGCCGCCGTCCTGACCGTTCACTGAAAGCGCTTCGGCAGCCCGCTGCCGGCTGCGGGCGGCCCGCGCGCTGCGCCAGGCCTCGCGCCGCGGGAGGGCGCCCGGGGCCGGCGCCTGCTGCCGTGCGAGCTCGAGCGACCTCAGCAGGTCGTCCCAGGCGAAGTCGATGCTCGGATGGGCGGATTCGATGGCCCGCCGCCGCTCGGCGTCGAAGACGTCGCGGCCCACGCGGAGGCCCGGCGGCGCGGTCCAGAAATAGAGGACGCGCGAGCGCCCGGCTTTCCGTCCGTCGGTCGCGATGTCAATCAGGTAGACGGTGTCGGTCCCGCGCTTGTCTCTCGAGAGCCTGACAATGGGCAAGGCGCTGCGACTCCGCTATCGGCGCTTCCGCCCGGATGCGGCGCCAGCCTTGGCTGCCGGACGGCGGGCCGACCTGGCAGAGCCGCCGCCCTTCACCGGCGCCCGCGTCGAAGCCTTCCTGGCCGACGCCGCCTTCGTGGACGTCGCCTTGCTGGCCTTCGTGGTGGATTTCGATGCCTTCGACGCCGACTTCGCCCCCGTCTTCGCGGACGCGCGTGACGCCGGCTTCGCCGCCCCCGCCGCCTTGACTGCCCTGGAGGGGCTCTTTGCCGCCGCCTTCGACGCGCCGCCCCTGGCCGTGGACTTCGCCGGCCGGCTGGGCGCAGTGGCCTTGGCGGTCTTTGCCGCCTTCACTGGCTTCGCGGCGCTGGCAGACTTCGCCGGTTTCGCAGCGGTCGTTGCCTTGGCGGCCTTCGCCGCCTTCGCGGGGGCGACGGTCTTGGCCGCCTTCGCCGCGCCGCTCGCCTTCGCGGGCGCCCTGGTGGCCGACCTGGCCGCCGGTTTCGGGGCCGGAGTCGCCTTCGTGGCGGGGCCGGCGGCGGCCTTCTTTGCTGCAGCCGTTCGTTTGGCCGCCTGCGCAGCCGTGAATGCCGCGGCCGCGCGTTGAGCCGCCGTCCGGACGTCCGCACGGTCCGGAGTCGGCTTCGCCTTCACCTTCGCCTTGCCGTCCACCTTGCCGGTGCCGGCGTCAGCCTTGGGCGCCGCGGCAGCCGGGCGGCGGGTCCGCTTCTCGGCTCGCGCCGGCGCCGCCTCCTCGGCGGACGGCGTCTCCCGGGCAGCGGCGTCGTCGGTCCCCCCAGCGGCGTCCGACGAAGTCTCAGCCGCGAGGTGGTCGGCGACGGCCGCGCGCCGCTCCGCACGCACCTCCTCGAGGTCGATGTCCGGTTCGATGATTCCGGGCGTCGGCAGCACCTGCGTGAACCGGTACTGGTCGCCCAGGGGCACGAACGACCACACTTCCGCCGGGTTGATGCGATGCTCCTTGCAGAGGCGCAGGGCGACGTCCACCGAGGCCGCGGGGACATAGAGGTGGAACGCCGCGCGGACCTTGGAGAAGCGCACCCATTCGTGCATCGCCTCGAGGCGATTCACCGACTCTGCGGTCTCGACCTCGACGATGGCCTGGGATTTCCTTCCGGAGGCCCCGGGGATGGTGAGGACGAGATCGGGGTATTCGTGCCGGCCGCCGCTCTTCACCGCGACGCGACGCTCATCCCCGACGTTCGCTTCGACTTCGTAGCGACGCCTCAGCTTCACCTCGAGCTCGCGAACCACTCGGTCGTGCTCGAACTGTTCGCGAATGGGACGAATAAGGATCGCCACTCACAGCCTCCGCGGACCCCGTGTGGTCCGACCACTTCTCACGGCACAGCCAATAGAAACGCGGAATGCTAGCATGGATACGTAACCGGTTACCAGCAGGTTACCCGCGATCGTGCCATTGTTGCACAGATGCCAGCGTCCGCGTAAGCATCTGTCCCAGAATGTCTTATCTCCGAAAGCCCGACACGTGAACGACCGCTTCCTCCGTGCCTGCCGCCGCGAACCCGTCGACGCGACCCCCGTCTGGTTCATGCGCCAGGCCGGCCGCTACATGCCCGAGTACCAGGCGATCCGCGCCTCGCGCTCGCTCCTCCAGATCTGTCGCGAGCCCGAGCTGGCCATCGAGGTCACGCTGCAGCCGGTGCGGCGCATCGCCGTCGACGCCGCCATCCTCTTCTCCGACCTCCTGCTGCCGCTCGAGCCGATGGGGCTGACGTTCGACTTCGTGAAGGGCGAGGGCCCGGCCTTCGACAACCCCGTGCGCTCTGCCGCCGACGTCGAACGCGTGCGCCCGATCGACCCGGCCGACGCCATGGCGCACGTCCTCGAGACGATCCGCGGCCTGAAGGAGGTGCTGACCGTTCCGCTGATCGGGTTCGTCGGCGCGCCGTTCACGCTGGCGTCGTACGCCATCGAGGGCGGCCCCTCGAAGAGCTTCGCGCTGACGAAAGCGATGATGTACACGGAGCCGGAGGCATGGCACACGCTCTGCGCCCGGCTCGCGGACATGGCGGGCACCTACCTTCGCGCCCAGATCGAGGCGGGCGTGGACGCGGTGCAGGTGTTCGACTCGTGGGTGGGCCACCTCGACGCCCGCGACTACCGCGAGTTCGCACTGCCCCACACGCGGCGGCTGTTCTCGCACCTCGACGGGCTCTCGACGCCGTCGATCCACTTCGGCGTGGGCACGTCGATGCTGCTGCCCGACATGCGCGAGGCAGGCGGCGACGTGATCGGCGCCGACTGGCGGATCCCGCTCGACCGCGCCTGGGATCTGATTGGCCATGACCGCGGCATCCAGGGCAACCTCGACCCGACGCTGCTGCTGGGTCCGACGGGCCGCCTGCGTGCCGGCGTCGAGGACGTGCTCGCCCGCGCGGCGCAGCGTCCCGGGCACATCTTCAACCTCGGCCACGGCGTGCTGCCGATGACGTCGCTCTCGGCCGTCCAGCGCGTCGCGGAGTGGGTGCACACGATGAGCGCGCGCCCCGCCGACGCCTGACGCTCGCCGATGCCGCCGCGCATTGTGATCGTCGGCGCGGGCATGGCAGGACTGGCCGCGGCCTGGGCGTGCCACCGTCAGGGATTGCGGCCGCTCGTGCTCGAGGCGGAGGCTCGCGCCGGCGGCGTGGTCGGCACCGCGCACGAGGACGGCTGCATCCTCGACGGCGGCGCTGACGCGTTCCTCTACACGAAGGCAGGTGCCCGCACGCTCTGCGAGGAGCTCGGGATCACCGGCGAGCTGGTGGAGATGCTGCCGCCGCGCGGCGCCGCGATCCTCTCGCGCGGCACGTTCCATCCCCTGCCCGAGGGCGGCGCGTACGGCGTGCCCGTCCGCGCACGCGCCTTCCTCGGCTCGCGACTGCTCTCGTGGGCGGGCAAGCTGCGTGTCGCGACAGAGCCGCTGCTGCCGTGCAGACGGCAGGACGCCGACGAACCGGCAGGGGCGTTCTTCAGGCGCCGGTTCGGCGCCGAGTTGACCGCGCGGATCGCGCAGCCGCTGATGGGCGGCATCCACGCGGGCAACATCGACGAGCTGTCGGCGCGCGCCGTCATCCCCCAGCTGGTGGCGATCGAAGGGCGAGGCGCGTCCGTGTGGCTGACGCTTCGGCGGCAGGCGGTGCGCCCTCCGCCGGGCGGCGTCTTCCGGAGCTTCCGCTCCGGCATGGGCCGCCTCCCCGCCGCCATCGTCGAGGCGCTGCCCGCGGGCATGGTGCAGACGGGCGTCGCCGTCGTGCGCATCACGCGCCACGACGCGGCCTTCGTGCTCGAAACCGACGACGCGCGCACGCTCCACGCCGACGTCGTGCTGCTTGCCGTCCCCGCATGGCGCGCAGCGGTCCTGCTGCGAGACATGACGCCCGAAGGCGCCGCGATCTGCGAGGCCGTCCCGTACGTCTCGAGCGCGACGGCGTTGCTCGCCTACCCGGACGACGCGTTCGCCTCGCGTCCGCGCGGCAGCGGCTATCTCGTCGCCGACCGCCGCGACGACGACCCGGTGATGGCCGTGACGTGGGTCACGGGCAAGTGGCCCGGCCGCGCGCCGGCCGGAACGACGCTCGTCCGGACGTTCTTCGGGGGGGCCGGTCACGAGGCCGTGCTCGACGGCAGCGACGCGGCACTCGTCGAGGCCGGCCACGCGCACCTGGCGCGCTGGTGGCAGGTGCGGAAGCCACCGCTCCTCGGACGGATCTTCCGGTGGCATCGGGCGAGCCCGCAGCACGTCGTCGGTCACCAGCAGCGCGTGCGCGATCTGCAGGGACGACTTGACGCGCTTGGCGGCATCGGCGTCGCCGGCAGCGGCTTCCGCGCGGTAGGCATCCCGGACGTCGTAGAGGACGCCCGCGCCGAGATGGCCCGGCTCGTGGCGCGCTGGCAGGCAGAGTAAGATGCCGCGCGTGGCCGTCTACCCTGCTCGCCCCTCCTGTCTTGCCGCCGTCGTGGCTGTGCTCTCACTCGCCATCGGGTGCACGGCGTCCCAGCCGGCCGACCCGAGACCTTCCGACACCTCGACGCCGCCTGCGGCCGCGAAACAGCAAGCGCGAGCCGGCGTCCGCACCGACCCCACCGCCGACGTGCTGGCCGTCCTCGAGGCCATTCGCGAAGCCGACACCGGACAGCTCGCCGTGTCGGAGGCGGACGGCCGCTTCCTGCGCACGCTCGTCCTGGCCGCGGGCGCGAAGCGCGTGCTCGAGGTCGGCGGCGCCAGCGGGTACAGCGCCATCTGGATGGGGCTCGGCCTGCGCGAGACCGGCGGCACGCTCGTCACCATCGAGTACGACGCCGAACGCGCGGCGGCGTTGAAGGCCAACATCGCGGCCGCGCACCTCGACGACATCGTCACGGTGGTCGCCGGTGATGCGCTCCAGGAACTGCCGAAACTCGACGGCCCGTTCGACGTCGTGTTCATCGACGCCTGGAAGCCCGACTACCAGCGCTACTTCGAGCTCACGCTGCCGAAGCTCCGGCAGGGCGGCCTGCTGCTCGCGCACAACGTGGTCAACAAGGGCGACGAGATGCCCGAGTTCCTCGAGACGATCCGCACGTCGCCCGACGTCGTGACGTCCATCGTCCGCGCCGGCGACGAAGGCATCTCCGTTTCCGTCAAGCGGTGAGATGGCGGCCATCCAGATCATCGGCGTGCCCCTCGATCTGGGTGGCGGCCGTCGCGGGGTGGACATGGGGCCCTCCGCGATGCGCATCGCGGGACTTCAGGACCGCCTGACGGCGCTCGGCCATGTCGTGCGCGACAGGGGCGACCTTCGCGTGCCGACGCCCGAGACGAGCGACCCGGGCGACGAGCGCAAACGGTTCGTCCACGAGATCCAGGGCGTCTGCGATCAGCTCTACCAGGAAGCGCTCGACGTGCTGAGCGAGGGCGGACTGCCTGTCGTGCTCGGCGGCGACCACAGCCTCGCGGCCGGATCGGTGGCGGCAACCGCCGCGCACGCGCAGGCCACCGACGAGGTCATCGGCCTCCTGTGGATCGACGCGCACGGCGACATGAACACGCCGGCCACGTCGCCTTCCGGCAACGTGCACGGGATGCCGCTTTCGGCGCTGGTCGCGGAGGACCCGCGCGAGCTGGCGATGGTCGGCGGCTTTGCGCCAAAGGTCTCGGCGCGCCACACGGTGCTCATCGGCGTCCGCGACCTGGACGCACGCGAACGCGACGAGGTACGCGCGTCGGGTGTCCACGTGTTCACGATGAAGGACATCGACAGGCAGGGCATCGCGCGCGTGATGGAGCAGGCCATTGCGCTGGCGTCCTCCGGGACGGCCGGTATCCACGTCTCGTTCGACCTCGACGTCTGTGACCCGGCGATCGCGCCCGGCGTGGGCACGCCTGTGCGTGGCGGCCTGAACTACAGGGAGGCGCACATGGCGATGGAGATGATCGCCGACGCGCGCCGCCTGCGCGCCCTGGATCTGGTGGAGGTCAACCCCGTGCTCGACGTGCAGAACACGACGGCGGTGCTCGCCGCCGAGCTCGCGGCGTCGGCCCTCGGCCTGAAGATCTACTGACGGTGACGAGCCGCCACTCTGTGGCATAGTGGGGCGTTGCCGAGAAGGCCGTCTGTTTGATGTCACGACCGGGTCCGTCCGGTCCACTCACAAGGAGCAGCGATGCGTAATCGGGTGCTGACATGGATGTTCGCCGCCACCGTGGCTGGCGCACTCGCGCTGGTACCGATGACGGTGCTCGCGCAGAAGGTGGTCAAGACGACCCCGGGCAAGGGCGGCAGCCCCCACGAGACCGTGGAGTACACCGTCGATGGCGCCACCATCACGCTCAGCTACGGGCGTCCCTACCTGAAGGGCCGCAGCCTCTCCACCCTCGCGCCGAACGACAAGGTGTGGCGCACCGGGGCCGACGAGGCGACGACGCTCACCACGACCCACGATCTGTCGATCGGGTCGCTCGCGGTACCCGCGGGCACCTATACGCTCTACACCCTGCCGTCGGCCTCGGGCTGGAAGCTGATCGTCAACAAGCAGACCGGGCAGTGGGGCACGGTCTATCAGGAAGGCCAGGACCTGGGCCGCGTCGACCTGACGGCCGGGAAGCTGTCTTCACCGGTCGAGCAGCTGACCCTCGGCATCACGAGGGGTTCGCGCCCTGCCTTCGAGCTCCAGTGGGGCGACATGCGGCAGTCGGTGCCCATCACCGTGAAGAAGTAGCGACCGTCCACTGCGACGGGCCGCGTATCCACGCAGGTCAGCCAGGGCCGCCTGTTGCTCCGTCAGGAGTGCACGCGGCCCTTCGGCTGTTCGGCCGCTGACGCGTCCGTGCGCAGCAGGAACACGATGACCTCCGCCACGGCTCTGTAGAGTTCCGGGGGAATGGCCGTGTCGAGCGGCAACCGCGCCAGCAGCTCCACGAGGTGAGGGCTCTGGTGTACCGGCACCCCATGCCTGTTGGCGGCGGCGATGATTGCCTCCGCAATCGCCCCCTCGCCTCGCGCCACGACTTCCGGGGCGGGGGTTTCTCCCGCGCGATAGCGAAGCGCGGCGGCGCGACGGCGTGAAGCTTTCGGCTCAGGCATGACGTCACACGTCCACGCTGACGATGCTGCCTTCGGGCGGCAGCTCGAGGGGCGGGTCGCCGGCCGTCACGCGAACGGGGTCGATGGCCACGCGCGCCAGGACGTCGCGGAACCCGGCGCCCGTGAGCGCCGCCGACAGCGCCGTCAGGTCGTGCTCGAGGGCGTCGGCCGCGTCCGGCCGCTCGGTCAGCAGCTCCACGCGAATCTCCCCGGACGTCGTGACGAGGTGCGCCTGCACGCGCCCCAGCGTCGCCAGGTCCAGGTCCAGCCGCAGGCGGCGTCCCCCTCCGCCGTGCCGCGCGTCCGCGTCGTCCTGCCCGTCCTCTTCGACACGCAACTGGACGTCCACGTCCT
>JBIQIB010000253.1:0-1885 GCA_044508265.1 Acidobacteriota bacterium | reverse complement strand
TCGCCGTGCCGTCAGAGAGCAGCCGCGCCGCGAGCTGCATGCGCCACCGTGCGAGGTAGCGCATGGGCGGCACTCGTACCAGCCGCGTGAACCGCGCTGCGAGGGTGGAGCGCGACACCCCGGCCTCCCGGGCCAGGCGTTGCAGCGTCCACGCCTCCGCCGGACGATCGTGCAGCGCGGCAAGCGCGCGCCCGACGCCCGGATCGCGAAGGCCGGCGAGCCATCCGGCCTGTCCGGGCGCGAGACCGGCGAGATGCCAGCGAATGAGCTCGACGAAGAGCACCTCGCTCAGGCGCAGCAGCACGCATCGGGCGCCTGGCCGCCGGTCGTGGGATTCGGCGAGCGCCAGCTCGATGAGATACGCGAGGTGGTCGTGCGACGCGGCCTTCGGCAGATGGAGCAGACGGGGGAGCGCCGCCAGGACCGGGTTGTACGGGCGGACGTCACAGGCAAGGAAGCCGCAGACGAGGTCGGTACGAGCCGGGCCGCCACCGCCTTCGATCACCACCGCCGGCGCGGAGCCCGTCGCCATCTGGTGGAAGAACGCCGCAACGGCCTCTGCCGACGCGGCACCGTGCATGCCGGGCGCGCTCGCCATGGTGTAGGCGTCGCCGTGCGGCACGACGAGGATGTCCCCGGCGTCCAGGCGAACGGCTGCAGCGTCGTGAAGGGTAGCCCAGCAGGATCCCCGCACGACGACGTGGTACGAGACCACGTGCTGCGCACCGGGCAGGATCGTCTGCGCGAACGTGTCAGCCGCGGGAATGGCGTCTGCCCACGGCGACGACGCGTGCATCGGGAAGAACAGGGCCCCTGTCAGCCGTACCGCGCGGAGCACGTCCGACAGCACGTCAACCTGTCCATCGCCGTCAGGCACTTCCGCACCGTCTGCAGGCGCCCGTGCCTGGCGCACGCTGGACGATCGGGCACGCAACCCGGACGCCCGGTCATGGCCCCCGTCCATCGCGCCATCCTACTCTCATGAAGGGGTAACGGGCCTTCACCGCACGCGCCCCTGGGAGGACACGATGGACAAGCAGGCACACCGGGCGATGTGGGCGCTCGGCGACTATCATGCGTTTGCGGCCGCGACTGTCTGGGACCTCGGTCCGCTGCTCGTCGACGCCTGCGGCATCTCGCGTGGACAACGTGTGCTCGATGTCGCCGCGGGCACGGGCAACGTCGCGATCCGCGCGGCCCTGGCAGGGGCCACGGTCGTGGCGACTGATCTCACACCGGAGCACTTCGACGCCGGCCGCCGGGCGGCAGACGACGCCGGGGTCGTCGTCGAGTGGGTGGAGGGTGATGCGGAGCGACTCCCGTTCGAGAACGGCGAGTTCGACGTCGTCACGTCGTGCTTCGGCGCGATCTTCGCTCCCGATCAGCAGAAGGTCGCCGACGAGCTCGTTCGCACCTGCAGGACCGGCGGCAGTATCGGGATGATGAACTTCACGCCGCAGGGCATGGGTGCCGAGTTCTTCCAGCTGCTGGCGTCCTATGCGCCGCCGTCGCCCGATGCACCGTCACCGCTCCTGTGGGGCGACGAACAGCACGTCCGGCGGCTGTTCGGTCCGCGTCTCGCATCGATGGAGATGGCCCGCCGTGAGTACGTCGAGACGGCGGCGAGCGCGCGCGCCTACCTCGATCTCTTCACGCAGTCCTTCGGGCCCATGGTGGCCATCCGGGCGAGCCTCGCCGACGTCCCCGAGCAGCGCGCCGCGCTGGACCGGGCGTTCCTCGAACTCGTCGGCCGCTTCAACCGCGGCACGCCGGACGGTCCGGTCCGTGTTCCGTACAGCTATCTGCTCCTCGTGGGGCGCAAGGCGTAGGACGCGTCACTGCAGCAGCCGCTCGATCCCCTCGATGGGCAGGTGCACCCAGTCGG
>JBIQIB010000112.1:0-13927 GCA_044508265.1 Acidobacteriota bacterium | reverse complement strand
CTTACCAGCGGCCCTCACGATACCCGCGGTCGTAGCCGGCCTGGAACGCCGCGCGGTACTCCTGCTTGTAACGGTCACGCGACCCATAGCGACGGTTGTAGCCGTCGTCGCCCTGGCGGTACTTCTTCTCGCGGCGCGGATCGTAGCGATCGTTGCTGCGGGCAGCCTTGCGTCCTTCGCGATACCCCGCCTCGAACCCGCGCTGCCCGGCGGGCGAGTACGCGTAACCCGCGCCGGGGTATCCGCGGCCGGGATAGGTGTTCCGCCACGCGCGGTTCACACGTCCGAAGGACGCCTGGTACCCATCGGCAAAGCCCTGGCGATAGGCGTTGAGCTCGGCCGCGGGCCCACGCCAGCCACGGCGGTATCCGTCGTGCCGGCGGTAGTCGCCGCCGCGACGGCTGCGTGCGTCGCGAACCGCTTCGCGACGTCCGGCCTCGTAGCCACGCTGGTAGATGTTCCGATAGCGATCGCGCTCGATGGCACGCCGCTGGCCCCACTGCGCCGGCACCACCGTCGCGGTTCCAACCGTCGGCTGCGCCGCGGCGGGCAACGGGCCCAGTGCGAGGGCGGTAGCGAGCGCGGTGGCGAGTGCAGGCTTGAACATGGTGTCCTCTCCGATCGACAGGCACCTATCTGAAGATCAAGGACCATGCCATCCCGCGTGTCCTGTGGGGCGGACACACGAGCTGCCGCCGCGCGGCTCACTCGGTCCAGACGAGGACGCGGCTGTGACCGTCGTCGCGCTGCAGCAGCGGGCCGGGACCCGCGCGCTCGAGGTCGTCGACGGAGAGGCGCAGCTTGCCGAGGTCGATGTCGTTCACGTCGATGTCGACGCCCTGCGGGGACAGCCGAAGCAGCCAGAACGGCAGCGAGAGGCGGACGATCTTCTGTTCGTCGGCAGCCCAGACGAGGATGTTCAGTGCTTCGGGCGACCCGGCTCCCATCGCCTTGCGGCGTTCGAGATTCGCGGGTGACAGACGGGGGCCGGCCGGTGTGTCCTCGACGAGCGGTGGCACGTCGCCCAGGCGCTCGCGTACCGCCGCTGCTTCCCGTTCGAAGGTCTCGACCCGCTGCTCCGAGCGGACCTCCATCTGGCGCGAGACGATGACCGCGCAACTTGCCGCGAGCGCCGTGAGGGAGACGATCCCCCCGAGCACGACGACGCCGCCCACGATGGCCCACTGACGCCCGGTCATTCGCCTGTGTTCACTCTACTTCAGTCGTGATGGCGGACGGTAACATCCGCTGCCTGCCATGCCTTGTCGCGGATGGACGACGTGAGGTTAGTGCGCGATGTGAATCTCGACAGTAGGGACATCGTTCCCCGTCGAGCAGGTGTTACTTGCGAGGAGGCACCGGGCGCCAGAGTGCTTCGGAGTTACACGTCTTACGGCCGAGCGTCGTAAGTGAGTTGGGACTGACGGACGAAAGCACGCTCACGACGTGCGATAGACTGGCGCGGTAACTCACCTTCCACTTCGGAGATATCCATGGCAAAAAAACGTA
This sequence comes from Acidobacteriota bacterium, assembly GCA_044508265.1. GTDB lineage: Bacteria > Acidobacteriota > Vicinamibacteria > Vicinamibacterales > Vicinamibacteraceae > JAEZDP01. The sequence goes on along the minus strand of JBIQIB010000112.1, from coordinate 12,418 downwards.
AGCAGGCAGTGAAGCGACAGGCGCGAAGTACCTTCGGAACGCCTGAGCTGGTCACGTGGGCGCTGCAGGGAATACAGCAGGCCATCGACGAGACCCGCGCAAAGCTCGCGGATCTCGAGGCGCAGGCGCGCAAGCTGCGCGGAGCCTCGAGGGGAGCCGCGGCAGCGCCGGAAGCCGACGGCGCGGAAGCGGCCCCGGCAGCCCGCGCGACGCGCAAGGCGACACGCGGCCGGAAGAAGCGCACGTTGAGCGCCGACGCGCGGCGCCGCATCGCCGAGGCGCAGAAGCGGCGCTGGGCGAAGGTCAAGAAGGAGAAGTCTGCTTCGACGTCGTGAACGCCTTGCGCGCGGCCTTGATGGTCTGGTCTATCTGCGCGACGGTATGCGCGCCCGACAGGAACCAGGCCTCGTACTGCGACGGCGGCAGATAGATGCCCTGCGCGAGCATCGCCTGGAAGAAGCGCGCGTAGGCGGACGCGTCAGCCGCCTTTGCGGTGGTGTAATCCACCACCAGCTCGTCGGTGAAGAACACCGTGAGCAGTGATCCCACGCGGTTGATGCTGATCGTGGCGCCTGCCGCATGGGCGGCCGCGGTCAGCCCTTCCGCCAGGCGGCGGCCGAGCATCTCGAGATGGGCGTACAGCTTGTCGTTCAGATGCAGCAGCGACCACAACCCGGCCGTCATCGCCATGGGATTCCCCGACAGCGTGCCTGCCTGATACACGGGGCCGTCGGGTGCGACCATCCGCATGACGTCCTCGCGCCCGCCATACGCGCCCACCGGCAGGCCGCCCCCGATGATCTTCCCGAGACACGTGAGATCCGGACGGACCCCCAGCAGGTGCTGGGCACCGCCGGGCGACGCGCGGAACCCGCTGATCACCTCGTCGAACACCAGCAGGATCTGCTCGCGATCGCAGATGGCGCGCAGCCCCTCCAGAAACCCGGGCAGCGGCGGGACGACGCCCATGTTTCCGGCGATGGGCTCGACGACTACTGCGGCGATCTCGCCGCGATGCCGATCGACGAGACGGGCGACGTCGATGAGGTCGTTGTACCTGGCAGTCAGCGTCAGCGACGCGGCCGCCTCGGGGACGCCAGGCGACGTCGGGACGCCCAGCGTGGACGCGCCGCTGCCGGCCTCGACGAGGAAGCCGTCGGCGTGCCCGTGATAGCAGCCGGCGAACTTGATGATTCTGTCGCGACGGGTGAACGCACGTGCGAGCCGCACCGCGCTCATCGTGGCTTCGGTACCGGAGCTCGTGAAGCGCATGAGCTGCATCGACGGCATGAGCACGCGCACCGTCTCGGCCATCTCGACCTCGAGCGACGTCGGTGCGCCATAACTCATCCCGCGAGCTGCCGCACGCTGCAGGATCCGCAGCTGTCCCTTCGGCGCGTGGCCGTGAATGAGCGGCCCCCACGACATCACGTAGTCGATGTAGGTGCGCCCGTCTTCGTCGGTCACCTCGGCGCCGTTCGCGGAGGCGATGAAGCGCGGCGTGCCGCCGACAGCCGCGAAGGCCCGGACGGGGCTGTTGACGCCGCCGGGCATGACCCGCCGCGCGCGGTCGTACCATCCCTTCGACTGCCTGGTCGCGTGTCTGAACAGCATGAGTCTCGTGTGTTCCGTTCCCTGAGCGCCGCGTCCGCAGCGGTGGGCGATTCAGCGTCGTCGCAGCCGCCGTGCCGCCTCGCGCGCCCAGTAGGTGATGATGATGTCGGCGCCCGCCCGACGGATCGCCGTGAGCGATTCCATCATCGCGCGGTCCTCGTCGATCCAGCCTTGTGCGCCGGCAGCCTTCACCATCGCATACTCGCCGCTCACGTGGTAGGCGGCCGTCGGCAGGCCGTACTCCTGCTTCACGCGCCAGATGACGTCGAGATACGGCAGGGCCGGCTTCACCATGACGATGTCGGCGCCCTCGTCGATGTCGAGCGCCGCTTCGTGCAGCGCTTCGTGCGCGTTGCGCGGGTCCATCTGGTGCGACCGCCGATCCCCGAACGCGGGCGTCGAGTCGGCGGCCTCGCGGAACGGTCCGTAGAACGCCGACGCGTACTTGACCGCGTAACTCATCACGACGACCGACGTATGTCCCGCCTCGTCGAGCGCCTCGCGGATTGCGCCGACGCGGCCGTCCATCATGTCCGACGGCGCGACGATGTCGGCACCGGCGTCGGCATGTGACAGCGCAGACTTCACGAGCAGCGGCACCGTCGCGTCGTTGTCCACGTCGCCGTCGACGATCACGCCGCAGTGGCCGTGCGACGTGTACTCACAGAGGCAGACGTCTGTGATGACCGTGGTGTCCGGCAGCTCCCGCTTCAGCGCGCGCACCGCCTGCTGCACCGGGCCGTCCGGAGCGCTGGCCTGCGATCCGTGCTCGTCCTTGGATGCAGGCAGCCCGAACAGCAGCACCGCGTGCACGCCGTCGCTGGCGGCCTCCGTCGCTTCACGCACGACCTCGTCCACCGAGAGCTGATGGACGCCGGGCATGGCGCCTATCGGACGCCGGACGCCTTGACCAGGACACACGAACAGCGGGTAGACGAGTTGCGAGGCATCGAGGTGCGTCTCGGCGACGAGGGATCGCAGCCCGGCCGTCCGACGCAGCCGCCGCGGCCGGCGTGGCAGGTCGAGGCTCATGCCGTTTCCACCGGCCGGCGGGTCACGTGGGCGACGATGGCATCCACGAGCGCGGGAATCGTATAGGTGCCGGTCGGCATGATCGTGGTGGTGATGCCCAGTTGCTGCGCGGCTTCCGCCGTGACGGGGCCAATCGACGCGACGTCCACGCGCGCGAGCAGATCGGCGGCCTGATCCTCGCCGAGGTTCGTGACGAAGTGCCGCACGCTCGACGCGCTGGTGAACGTGACGATGTCCACGTCGCCCTCGAGCAGCATCTTGTAGATGTCCGGCCCGTCCTCGCGCGGCGCGCTCTCGCGGATCGTGTGATAGGCGGCCACGTCCTCGACAATGGCACCGGCCTGTCGCAGGTCCTCCGGCAGCGCCTCGCGTCCGATGTCCGCCCGCGGCAGCAGCACGCGCGCGCCGTCGACGGGACCTTCGCCGCGAAGGGCGTCGACGATGGCCTCCGCCCGGTTCTCGGTGGGCACCGTATCGACGCGCAGGTGGAACGCAGCCAGCCGCTCGGCGGTGGTGGGGCCGATGGCGCAGAGACGCGGCCCCTTCAGGTCGCGCACGTCGCGCAGCTGCGAGAGCGCGCGGGCCATGAAGTGGTCCACGCCATTGGCGCTCGTGAAGATCAGCCAGTCGAACTCGTGGACGCGGGCGATGACCTCGTCCAGCTCGCCGTAATCGGTCAGCGGCACGATGCGAATCGACGGCGCGAGGATCGGCCGTGCGCCGAGTTCCACGAGCCGCTCCACGAAGTCGCCCGCCTGCTCGCGCGATCGCGTCACCACGATCCGCTGTCCGAACAGCGGCCGCTCGTCGAACCAGCGCAGGTAATCGCGCAGGCCCACCGACGGCCCCACGACGAGCACGGCCGGCTGGGTGAGCGGGTCGGCCTCGAGCTGCCGCGCCAGCTCCTCGAGCGTGCCGTGCCGCGTCTCCTGCATCGGCGTCGTCCCGTTGAGGACGATCGCGGCAAAGTCGTCCGCCGGCCGCCCGTGGTCCAGCAGTGAGGTCACGACCCGGACGAGCTGACGCGGCCCCGCGTAGCAGACGACGGTGCCGTCCACCCGCGCCAGCTGCGTCCAGTCCAGCTGCGGCGTGCCTTCACTGCCGCCCTCGTAGCCGCGGATGAGCGTGATCGTGTCTCCGGAGCCGGGGTACGAGACAGGTATGCCGGCGTAGGCCGGGATGCCCACCAGGCCGGGAACGCCGGGCACGACCTCGAACGGGACGCCCTGCTCGTGGAGGAACAGCGCCTCGCGTCCGCCGCTGTCGAACACGAACGGATCGCCCCACTTGAGGCGCACGACGCGATGGCCGTCGCGCGCCTTCTCGGCCAGCAGCAGGCAGATGGCGTCCTGGTCGGTGCCCGACGGCGCCGCGTCGCCGACGTCGATGCGTTCGGCCTCGGCGGGCGCCATCGCGAGCAGGCGCTCGTCGATCAGCCGGTCGTGGACGACGACGTCCGCGCTCGCGAGTTGGCGCAGCCCGCGCACCGAGATCAACGACGGGTCACCCGGACCCGCCCCGATGATGTACACCGGCGTCATGCCCGGAAGGATAGATCAAACGTCGGGTGTGGGCGCGTCGAAGCCGCGGACGTCGTCGAGGATGCTGCCCGCCCCGTCCTGCATGAGCTGCGCGGCCACCCGCCGGCCGAGGGCCTCGGGATCGTCCCGAAGTCCGAACCCCATGGCACGGACCTCGGCATCCGACGTGATCGACGTCACCACGGCGGTCAACTCGAGCTCGTCACCCTGCACGCGGCAGTAGCCGCCAAGGGGCATCTGGCACCCGCCACCGAGCTCGGCGACGAGGGCCCGCTCGGCGTCGAGCGCGGTCATCGCGTCGGCATCGCCGAGCGTCGTCAGGAAGTCGGCCAGTTCGCCGTTGTCGTCGTGGCACTGCACCGCGATGATGCCCTGCCCCGGGGCCGGAATGCAGATGTCCGCCGGCAGCGTAAGGCTGATGCGGTCCGCCCGTCCCACGCGCCGCAGGCCCGCCGCCGCCAGCACGAGCGCGTCGTACTCGCCCGCGTCGAGCTTCTGTAAGCGCGTGTCGACGTTTCCGCGCACGGGCAGGAACTCGACGCCGGGCAGCAGGCGGTGCAGCTGCGCGATGCGCCTGACGCTGCTCGTCCCGAGCCGCGTCGTCTCGCCCAGCACGGCGCGGAGCGCGGCAATCACGGCCGAGGCGGGTGCGTCGGCATCCGGCAGGGCTTCGCGGAACGACGCCGGCAGCACGATCACGTCACGCGGATCCTCGCGCGGCAGGGCGGCGGCAATCTGCAGGCCCTGCGGCATCGCCACCGACATGTCCTTCGCGCTGTGCACGGCCAGGTCGATCTGGCCCGACAGCAGCGCTTCCTCGAGCTCCTTCACGAACAGCCGCTTGCCGCCGATGTCCGACAGCGGCGCCTCCTGCAGGCGGTCGCCGGCGGTGCTCACGACGACGACTTCGCACGCCGGGCCACCAGCAGCTTCGATTCGCGCAGCCACGGCGCGTGCCTGCCACTGCGCGAGGTGGCTGCCGCGCGTGCCGAGGCGCCAGTTCACGACGTCTCCGTGCCGGTGCCGGCCGGCGCCTCACGGGAGCGGACGTCCTGCCGACCGGGCTGGCCGTCGTCGTCGAGGTCGAAGAGCCGCCGCAGCGCCGCCGAGCACGCCGCCATCGTCTCGCGGTCGTCGATGGCCTTCAGCTGCTCGGTGGGCGTCAGCAGGAGCTTCTCCACGATCAGCCGCGTCATGTCGTCCACCCGGCGGTGTACCTCGGGATCCACGGCGCCGAGACGTGGCGCCAGGCGTTCCAGCTCGGCCTGGCGGATCCGCTCGAAACGCTGGCGGAGGGCGACGACAGTGGGGACGACGGCGCGCGACCGCAGCCAGGCCATCCACGCGCCGACTTCTTCCTGGACGAGCCGCTCGGCGCTGGCCACGGCCTGCTGCCGGCGCGACAGGTTCTCCTCGACGATGTTGCGCAAGTCGTCGACGTTGTAGAGGAACACGTCGTCGAGCTGCGACACCGCGGGATCGACGTCACGCGGCACGGCCAGGTCCACGATGAACAGCGGACGACCGCGGCGTGCAGACCGTGCCGCCGCCATGTCGGCCGCCTCGATCACCAGGCCGCCGGCGCCCGTCGCGGCGATCACGATGTCGGCGTCGGCGAGGACGGCGGCGCGCGCGGTCCACTCTTCGACCGTCGCGCCAACCTCCTGCGCGAGTGTCTCGGCGCGCGCGCGGGTACGCGCCGTGACGACGAGGCCGTCCACGTGGCCGGCAAAGTGGACGGCGCTCAGACGCGCCATCTCGCCTGCGCCGAGGACGGCGACGCGCAGCGTGGACAGGTCGGCGAAGATCTTCCGGGCCAGCGTCACGGCGGCGTAGCTCAACGACACGGCGCCCTCGGCGAGGCCGGTCTCGCTGCGCACGCGCTTGCCGATGCCGAACGCGCCGTGGAAGACGCGGTTGATCAGCGCACCGGTCCCGTGGGTCTCGTTCGCGATGCGGTAGGCGTCCTTGACCTGTCCCAGGATCTCCGGCTCACCGACGACCAGCGAGTCGAGCCCGGCGGCGACCCTGAAGAGGTGTCGCGCCGCGTCGGCGTCCACGCGGGCGTACAGGCTCGGCTCGAGCTGCTCCAGCGCCACGCCGTACGTCTGCGCAAGGTGATGGGTGAGGCGCGACGTCATCTCGGCCGCGTCGGTGGCGGTGGCGTACACCTCGGTCCTGTTGCACGTGGACAGCAGGACCGCGTCGGTGCACCCTGCGCCGGCCAGCGCGTCGAGCGCGGCGGGCAGCATCGACGCCGTCACGCCGAGGCGCTCGCGAAGCTCCAGCGGAGCCGTGTGGTGACTGAGGCCGACCAGGACCAGGTGCATCAGACGAAGTTGTGACTGCGCGAGAAGAAGTAGGCTACCGGCAGGAAGTTGAGCAGCACGAGGGCGAACCCCAGCGCCGACAGCCAGGCCGTTCGGCGCGCGCTCAGGTTGGCCCAGCGGCGCGCCGCCATCTGTCCACTGTACAAGAGCCAGCACGAGACCGCGACCAGGATCTTGGGATCCAGCGCCGTCATGGCGGCCACGCGCGGGTCGTCGGGCATCGACGTCTGCGCGTCGGCCAGCCACAGCGCCCCGGCGACGAGGCCCACCGTGAGCAGGCACCACCCCGCCGCGACGGCCCTGAGGTTCATCCTGTCGAGCACCTGCAGGGGCGGCAGCCGCGAGAAGAAGACCCCCGGCGTCCGCGTCTTCAGCTCCCGGAACAGCAGCACGTACGTCAGGCTGATCACGAAGGCGAGGGCGAAGCTGGCATACGCGGCCAGCAGCGCGCCGACGTGGAACGCCAGGAAGCGGCCCTCGCCGAGCACCGCGGCGCTGGCCGTCGAGGGCGCGTCGCCGGCCACCAGCAGCTGCAATCCCGCGAGCAGCGGCGTCACGAACGTGCCGATGGCGCGCTCGGCCGTCGAGAGCTCCACATAGAGATACGTCACCGCCAGCATCAGGACGAAGCCGCCGATCGCGCCCTCGCGTCCCGCGAGCGGCGGCACGCCGAGCTCGACGGTCGCCATGCCGATACGGAACGTGTGCACGAGCGCCGCGGCGATCAGGACGGCCGACGCGACCCGCCCGGCGAGGTCCCGGCGCGAGGCGAACGCGTACGCGTAGGCAGCCGCGGCGGCGACATAGAGCAGGGCGAGAGTCACGGCGTGGCGGTAGGGGCGTAGTACCCCTGCTTGGTGCGCGCCAGCGCGTCCGGGCGTTCGACGCGTACGACGACGCGCCGCCAGCTGCCGTCGCGGCGGGCGTTGCGTGGCGCGTAGCCGAGCGTGTACTGGGCCGCGAGCTCGTCGGCGACCTGTCCGTAGATGTCGGCCAGCTCGCCGGCCGAATTGGGGAAGAACGCGCGTCCGCCGGTCTCCTGCGCGAACTGCTTCAGCACGAACTCGCTCTCGCGGAAGCCGCCGCCGAGGCCGCGGTTGCGGTCGTTGGAATCACGCAGGCCGATCGCATAGATCGCAACCTCGGTCCGCTTCGCCAGCTCGAGCACCTCGTCGAAGGCGACCAGGCTCGACGTGTCCTCGCCGTCGGAGAGGACGACGATCGCCTGCCGGCGCACGTCCTCGTCCGAGCCGGCGCGCATCCGCTTGAACTCGTTCAGCGCGATGTATATCGCATTGAACAGCGACGTGGAGCCGCCCGCCGTAGTCCGCCGGATCGCGGCGACGAGCTCGTCCTGCGCGCTCGTGAACGTCTGCAGGATCTCGGCGCGGCTGTCGAAGTCGATGACCGTCGCCATGTCGCCTTCCTGCATGCGGCTGACGAAGCCGATCGCCGCCTCCTGCGCGGTCGTCATCCGCTCGTTCATGCTCGCGCTCGTGTCGATCAGCAGCGCGAGCGCCGTCGGCAGCTGCGTGCCCGAGAAGAAGATGACGTCCTGCTTGACGCCGTCCTCGAACACGGAGAACGACGACTGGTCGAGGCCCTGGAGGTAGCGTCCGCTCTTGTCGGTCACCGTCACGTTGAGCGAGACCACCGCGACGTCCGCGCGGAAGGCGGGCTGGTCGGGAGGCTCGGGCTGCTGCGGCTCCTGGGCCGACGGCACGGCGGCCAGGAGCATCGCGGCGAGCGACGCTCCGGCGACGATGGCGGCGATGCGGATCACCGCGCCTCCTGGTGCACCCGCAGGACGTTGCCTCGCACCTCCAGCGAGGGCTTGGCCGAGCTGACGCTCACCCGGCGCGGCGGGATGAGCGTGTCCGGACGGGCGTAGGTCACCTCGTGCTGCGTCGTGGCGATGTGGCCGACGTTCATCAGCATCGGACGCAGGCTGAGATTGGCGAGGACGACCTCGCGCTCGCCGCCCGTCTCCGCCGTGCCGCGGTCGAACACGACGTTCCTGTCGCGGATGCCCTGCGTGAGGGGCGGGGCCTGGTCCGTCTCCTGCAGCTCCAGCACGTGCAGCATCGCCCCGGAACTGGCCAGCGCTTCCATCACCATCTGCGGTGGACGGTCACTGAACTCGGCACCCTGCGACGTGATGACGATGATCGAGGCGCGGGCGGGGTCGCGCTTGCGGACGACCTGGGCCTGCTCGAGGATGGTCTCGAGCGTGTACGCCCCGGCGCCAGGCTGCGCGAAGACGCGCTCCACGGCGCGCGTCAGCTGGGCCTTGCTGGTCGTGGGCGGGGAGAGCACCGTCGGGCGGTCGGCCACGGCGACGATCGAGATCTCATGCGGACCGGCGAAGGTCTCGATGAACTCGGTCAACGCAAGCCGCATGTCCTGGATGGCCCGGCGCGCGGCCTGGCTGTTGTCGACGACGAGGATCAGCAGCGCCGGCGACGAGGCCGGCTTCACGCTGAGGATCTCCCGGGCCACTCCGTCTTCCCGGACGACGACGTCCTCCGGCGCCAGCGTCGTGACGGGCTTGTCGCCGTTCCGCTCGACGGCCGTGACCAGCACGGTCTGCGGGCGCGACTGCGCGGCTGCCGGAACTGCCGTCAGGCCGACGATTGCGGCCAGCGTCGTGACACACACGCGAAGCATCACCATAAAACCACCGTGACAGAGAAGGGGCCGTCTCTGGAGTATAGTCGAGCGACTGGCCCTGAACGGGCCGCTGTCCTTGGGACGCCGCGCAGGCGGGAGTGGTCGCGACCGCCTTCAGGCGCCGGCCCGCACGCGGGTCCGATGCCGCGCTGTCGTCCGTCGCCCGATCTGACATGGCCCTTCTCCGTCCCGGCTCCTACTGGCGGACCGTCGGCGAGCTCGGCACGCTGGGCCTGTCGTTCGTGCTGGCCCTCGCGATAGGCACCGTCGCCGGACTCTGGCTGGACGAGCGCTTCGGCACCTCGCCGTGGGGCCTGCTCGTCGGCTTCGCGCTGGGCTTTGCCGCCGCCGTCCTGAACGTCTACCGGATCACCACACGTGCCCTCGCCGCCAGCGCCTCATCCACCGACGCCGCCGCCGACGATGCCGCCCGGGAGCGGGAACGCCGCACGGGCCGACGGTGACGCGCGTTTCCTGGAGCGGATTGAGCGGACGGCCGTCCTCGTCGTCCTCGTCGCGACGGCGGCAGGGGCCGTGTTCGGCGGGATCGACTGGGCCGGCGGCATCCTGGGGGGCGGCCTGCTGGCGGCGGTCAGTTACTGGGCCATCCGCAGCAGCGTGGACGCGCTGATGGCCCTGACCGGGCACTCCGCGGGTACCGCGGCGGACGGGGGAGCCGTCCCTGACACGCCGTCGGCGCGCGTGTCGTCGGGACGCATCGCCGTGAGCGTTCTCGGGCGCCACGCTTTACTGGCGGTGCTGGCGTACGTTATCATTGCGCGTTTGCGCCTGCACCCGCTTGGCGTGCTTGTCGGCGCATCGGCCGTCGTGCTCGCGGCGACGCGCGAAGCCTTTCGCGTGCCGCGCCCCGGGCCCCGCTCGTAGCTCATGGAAAACCTTCACCATTCGCTCTGGATCGTCGAGGTCGTCAACGCGCTGCTCGGACCGATCGTCGCGCCGCTGCTCGGCCGCGCGTACGAGCCCGGCATGACGGTCATCCCGGACTACCTCGTGATGTGCGGGCTGATCGTGGTGGTGGTGACCGCCTTCAGCCTGTTCGTCCGCTCGCGGCTCAGCGTCGAGAATCCCGGCAAGCTCCAGATCGTCGTCGAGGACATCGTCGGCTTCGTGGTGGGGATGCTGAAGGACAACATCGGTCCCGAGGGCGTGAAGTACCTGCCGCTCGTGGGGACGGTGTTCATCTTCATCTTCCTCGGCAACATGTTCGGCAAGGTGCCGGGCCTCATGTCGCCGACGGCCAGCCTGAACGTCACGCTCGGCTGCGCCATCACCGTGTGGGTGTACTACCACATCCAGGGCGTGAAGGTGCAGGGCATCGGCCACTATCTGCTTCACTTCCTGTTCCCTCCCGGCGTGCCGAAGATCATGGGGCCGCTGGTGGGCCTGATCGAGGTCATCAGCCACACGTCGCGCGTGCTGTCGCTGTCGCTGCGTCTGTTCGGCAACGTGTTCGGCGAGGAACTGGTGGTGCTCATCCTCGCCAGCCTGGTGCCGTTCCTGGTGCCGCTGCCGATGATGCTGCTCGGCGTGATCACCGGGTCGCTGCAGGCGTTCATCTTCGCGCTGCTGACCGTCATCTACCTCGCCGGCGCAGTCCACGTGGATCACGGGGACGCGCACGGCGACGGGCACGACCATGCGCCTGATCACTCGCATGGCGCGACCCCGGCCCCGGCCGTACCGGCGTAGGGCACGGTGCACGCGCGGGCCCCGGTGATTCGTCGGACCCCGGCCCGCGTCACGAACGTCACGACGAGGCCACAGGCCTCGCGGTGGTGACAGCAACACGGCGAATCATCGTTCTCTCTGCAGGAGCTTCCGTCGTGCGCAAACTTCTCGTTCTGTCGACCTTCGCCCTCGTCGCGGCCTTCGCGTCGCCCGCCTATGCCCAGGGTGCCGCCGAGACGGCTACCGGCAGCTCGGCGCTGTCGTGGCTGTTCATCACCTCGGGCTTCGCGCTCGCCATCGCCGCCGCGTTCGGCGCGCTGGCGCAGGGCAAGGCCGTGTCGTCGGCCGTGGAGGGCATGGCCCGCAACCCCGGCGCGTCCGGCGAGATCCGCGGCTCGCTGATTCTCGGCCTCGTGCTCATCGAGTCGCTGGTGATCTACGCGCTGGTCGTCTCGCTGATTCTGCTGTTCGTGAAGTCGCCGCTGCTCGGCGCCTGATCGTGCTGGCGTGCGCCCGCGGCTCGGCATCTCGCCGGGCCGCGGTGCGCTCCACGGCGTCCTCGCCCTTGCGCCTCACCGCCTCGTCGCCGGGCCCTTCGCCCCAGGCCAGGGCATGACGCGTCCCGCCATCTCCCGTCCCGACCTCTTCCTGCTGCTGACCGCCCTCATCTGGGGCAGCAACTACAGCGTTCTGAAGTTCGCACTGGCTGAGGTGCCGGCGCGCAGCTTCAACGCGCTGCGGCTGGTGATCGCGTCCCTCGTGTTCATCGCGACCATCCTCGCGACGCGGCGCCGCGAGAGCCTGGCGCGGCTGACGCTGCGGCACTGGCTGGTCATCGTCATGCTCGGCATCGTCGGGCAGTTCGGCTATCAGCTGCTGTTCATCGAGGGACTCGAGCGCACGAGCGTCGCCAACGCCTCGATCATCATCAGCTGCGTGCCCGTCCTGGTGTCGTTGACGTCGGCCGTGCTGGGCCACGAGCGGCTGCCATGGCCCCACTGGGTGGGCATGGGGCTGTCGTTTGCCGGCGTGTACCTCATCGTGTCCGGCGGCGCGCAGACAGGCGAGAGCTCGCTCGCGGGCGACCTCATGATGGTCACCTGCGCGGTGTTCTGGACCGTCTACACCATCGCGGCGCGGCCGCTGCTCAACACGTTCTCGCCGCTGCTCATCACCGGCCTGTCGATGGCCGTCGGCACGGTGCTGTTCGTCCCGACCGCGATCGACGACCTGCGCGCGACGTCCTGGAGCAGCGTCTCGGCTGGCGTCTGGGTCTGCCTCGTGTTCTCGTCGCTGCTCGCGCTGAACTTCGCGTACACGGCGTGGTACCACGGGGTGCGTCACCTCGGCGCCTCGCGCACGTCGCTGTACTCGAACGTCGTGCCTGTCGCGGCGCTGCTCGTCGCGATGGCCTGGCTCGGCGAGCGCCTCGCCGGCGCACGGCTCGTCGGCGCCCTGCTCGTGATCGTCGGCGTCGTCGTCACGCGGTACCGCGGCCGCGGCGCGTAGCGGATCAGCAAACCAGCAGGTCGGCAAGTCAGC
>JBIQIB010000111.1:0-14009 GCA_044508265.1 Acidobacteriota bacterium | reverse complement strand
GCCGTCGCATGAGGCACCGGCGTGCCGGCCACGCGCGTAACGACGATGCCGGCCGCGTGCCGAAGCATGGAGCCGAGCGCGCCGCCCAGGCCGACGGCCATCCACGTCTGCATCAACAACCTCCCGCGCCGGCACACGCCAACGCCTCGCGGCGTAGTCGCACCCGCCTGCCGCCGGCTTCACACACGTAAGTGACCGCTGTCATGACGACCGCAGCCGCGCGCGTCCGATCAGCTGCCCGCCCTCCGTCTCGATGTCCACGCGCACCTGCGACCGCGGGCCGAGCGGCAGCGCGCTGCGGCCCGTCCAGAGCCGGTAGCCTTCCTCCCGTCCGCCGTCCACGTCGTACCACTGTGACGTCCACACGTGCGTGTCGTCCACGTACCACACGTGACGCACGCGGTCGTGCAGGCCGTTCGGCCCGTAGATCATCGTCAGGACGTAGAGCGGGCGGCCCCCTGCGTCCGGCACGGTGTCGACGGGCTGCTGCATCACCAGCGCGTTGCGGTCGAAGCGGACACCGAAGATCGCGGCCTGGAGCCGCAACGGCGTCGGCGGCACGAGGACGCGGCCGTACTCGACGACCCATGCGAGCACGACCAGCATCGCGCCGGCGACGAACCACCCGCGCTGCCAGTCGACACGGCGCTCGGTCATGAGCAGCGACACGATGCCGACGGCGGCGGCCGCACCGGCGGCCCGCACGGCGGTCTCCGGCGGGATGCCCCACAGCAGCGGCAGCGCCGCGGCGACGCCCGCAAAGACCGTCACCGCGAAGAACGCGGCCGTCAGCGGACGTCGCACGGCGACGTGGCGGTCGTAGATCAGATCGAGCGTCGACAGGACGGCGCATCCGCCGAGCACCAGCAGGTAGAGCACGTTGGGGCTGTCGTACGTCGTGCTCACCGCGTAGATCGGCAGCACGAAGAACAGCAGCTGCTGATAGAAGTTCTTGTTCAGATAGTTGACGACGAGCGCGATGCGCCGCCGCCAGCGCGCCGCGACGCGCGGGCTGCCCAGCACCCACGGCAGCACGAAGCTGGTCGCCCAGATGAAGACGACGTGCAGCACCGCGATGCGCAGGTACTCGAAGTTCTTCGAGCCGAGCCACATCACGCCGGCGCCGAAGGCGAGCGCCCAGCCGCTGTGCAGCCACCAGAGCAGCGTCTCGTGACGGTGCAGCCAGGCCCACACGGGCTGCGTGATCGCGAGCCAGCGATGACGCGCGCGCGTCATCACGGGCGGACGCGGACGGTCTGGCGCAATCCCCGGAGCCGGCTCCATCCCGACCACTGTACCAGCGGTGATATCGTCCCCGTCCATGCGTATCGGGATCGACCTGGGAGGCACGAAGATCGAGCTGCGGGCCCTCGACGAGGACGGCACGGAACGGCACCGCGAGCGCGTCCCGACGCCCCGTCACGACTACGAGGGCACGGTCGCGGCGATGGTCGCGCTCGTCGAGCGTGCCGAGGCGCGGCTCGGCGCGCGCTGCTCGATTGGCGTGGGCATGCCCGGGGCGATGTCGCCGGCCACCGGGCTGGTGAAGAACGCGAACTCGACGTGGCTGAACGGACGTCCGTTTGCCGACGACCTGCGGCGGGCGCTCGGCCGCGAGCTGCGCCTGGCCAACGATGCCAACTGTCTGGCGCTGTCGGAGGCGACCGACGGCGCGGCGGCCGGCGCGTCGATCGTCTTCGGCGTCATTCTCGGGACCGGCGTCGGCGGCGGCGTGGTCGTCCGCGGGGACGTGCTGATTGGCGCGAACGCCGTGGCGGGGGAGTGGGGCCACAACATGCTGCCGTGGCCGGAGGCCGACGAATGGCCGGGGGAGGCGTGCTACTGCGGCCGCAGCGGGTGCATCGAGACGCACCTGTCCGGGCCGGCGCTGTCGCGGGCGTTCAAGCGGGCGACGGGCCGGGACGGGAGTCCGGAGGATCTGCTGGCGTGGGCGGCGGCGGGCGACCGCGACGCCGAGGCGGCGTGGGAGCGCTACGAGGATCAGCTGGCGCGCGCGCTGGCGTCGGTCATCAACGTCCTCGACCCGGACGTCATCGTCGCGGGCGGCGGCATCTCGAATGCGGCGCGGCTGTATGAGCGTGTGCCCGCGCGCTGGGAGCGGTACGTGTTCTCCGACCGCGTGGACACGCGGTTCGTGCCGGCGCAGTACGGCGACGCGAGTGGCGTGCGCGGGGCGGCGTGGCTGTGGGGCAGGTAGGTGGGTTGCGGATTCTGCAGCGTCTCCGAGCCGAGACCTGACCCCGCGACGACGGATTTCCGAGACCTGACCCCGCTGCGGCCATTCCCGAGACCTGACCCCAACGTCGCCCCCAGCGTCGGCCAGTCAGCGGCAGTCCAGGATCGCCGGCCGGGCGGGGTCGAGCGACAGCGTGACGCGCGCGACGGCGGCGGCCGTCACGTCGACCTCACAGCTGCTCGTGTAGAGCGCGCCGCGCCAGATGGCGGTGACGCGGTACGCGCCCGGGGCGAGCGCGGGCAGCGCGAACACGCCCGTGCCGTCGCTCACCGCCGCGACATCGGCGATCGTCTCGCCACCGTTGGTGAGATGCAGCATCGCGCCGTCCACCGGGGCGCCGCGTCCGTCGACGAGCGCGCCGAGCACGTGCCCCTCCTGGGTCTTCCACGCCCACGCCGGCGCGGCGACAGGTGCGGCGAACGCTCCGCTGCCCGCAGGGTCGACGACCTGCCCGGACGTGGTGCGCCCGGTCCGCAGTCCCGACGCGACGTCCTCGACGGCGCGCAGCGGCGTGTCGCGCCCCGGCGGCACTGACAACGGGTTGCTGACCACCGGCGCATTGTTGGCCGCCAGCGAGTACAGCGCGACGCCCGCGAGGGGAGCGGCTGCCTGCGCCCTGTCGGCGCCGGAGACGTCAGCCCCGGCAGCCTGCACCGTCCGCACCTGCTGGATGGTGCCCTCGACGGCGTTCAGGTAGGCGCCGATGCCCATGACGACGCGCCGGCGCTGCTGCGCGGCCTGCGCCCAGCGCGTCCAGCCGACGAACTCGCCGGCGGCGGACGTGTGGGCGCCGCGGAACACCTCTGCATACACCAGGTCGATGGCGCCGCTGCCGAGCCACGTCTCCCAGTCCTGGAACGTCCGCATGTGCGGCTGACTGCCGCGGAAGCTTCCGGCGACGGCGGCGGGCGCGGCGCCGGCAGCCGAGGTCGACACCGACACGACGAGCGACGGGCGGACGGCCAGCAGGCTCACGTACAGCCGCTGGAGGAGATTCGTCACCTGCTCACGCCGCCAGTCGCCGAAGCGTCCGTCCTCCGGCGCCGGGTCGCCGCTGGTGCCGTGGCGGGCGTTGTAACGGGCGATCGCCGTCGGGTTGTAGCCGACGCTGAGCGCGAGCGCGCCGGCGGCTCCGGGTACCTCGGGATACTGCACGCCATCGAGATGGACGCCGTCGACCGGGTAGCGCTGCGCCAGCCGCACGACCAGGTCGGTCAGGTACGCGGCTACGTCCGGATGTGCGGGATCGAGCCAGAAGTCGTTGCCGAAGCGGTAGCCGTCATACGACGTGCCGGCGCCGTCGGGCGCGCGCGTCCGCGTCAGCCAGTTGTCGCGGCCCTCGGGCGCACGGCCGCTGCCGAGGCCGTGCCTGTTGAAGACGTGCGTGGCGGCGGCGGGGGCGCGCGTCTGGTTCCAGACGGCCCCGAGCGTCAGGAACGCGTGCACCTCCAGGCCCAGCGGGCGTGCCTGTGCGAGCACTTCGGCCAGGGGATCGAATCCCGGGAGAAGGCCGTCCGCGGGCGGCTCCTCGCTGTCCAGGTACCACGCGTCGCCACGCCGGCGCACCTGCACCAGGAGCACGTTGGCGTGCGTGGCCGCGGCGCGCGAAATGGCCAGACGGACGTCCTCGGGGCTGTCCAGCCGCGTGTTGAACGTGTCGATCCAGACCGCGCGGTGTTCGGTGGGGGGCGGCTGTCCGGCAGCAGGGGACAGTACCGCGAGCGAGAGGAACAGGACGAGCGGACCCAGCCGCCAGGGTGTTGCCATCGGTGGACGCGCGTGCCATCGTATGCGGTCGGCTGAAGGGTTGTCCATCGTTTGAACTTCGTTTCCTTCGCATTCCTCGCGCTGCTGGCCGTCACGGTGGCGGCGCGGTGCACGATCGGACGCCGCAAGGTCGAACCCGCCTACTACTGGTGGCTCCTCCTTGCCAGCCTGCTGTTCTACGCCTGGCACATCCCGCCGTATCTCGCCGTGCTGCTGGGCAGCTCGGTCGTGGACTACGTCGCGGCGCTGCTGCTCGTCCAGCCGCACCGGACGGCGTCGCAACGCCGGTGGCTGCTGACGGCGTCGCTCGCCACCAACCTCGGACTGCTGGGCTTCTTCAAGTACTTCGGCTTCTTCGTCGACAACCTGCAGCAGCTGTCGGACGCGACGGGGCTCGACTGGCAGGCGCCGCACTGGCGGATCGTGCTGCCGATGGGCATCAGCTTCTACACGTTCCAGTCGATGAGCTACACCATCGACGTCTATCGCGGGCGGCTGGCGCCCCTCCGGAGCTTCCCGCGCTTCCTGCTGTTCATCGCGTTCTTCCCGCAGCTCGTCGCCGGCCCCATCGTCCGCGCCTCGGAGTTCCTGCCGCAGATGCCGCGCGTGCGCCGCGTCCGCTGGGCCTCGATGAGCATGGGCGTCGCGCTGATGGTCGAGGGCTACTTCCTCAAGATGGTGTGCGCCGACAACCTGGGCCCCTACGTGGACCGCTACTGGGACGCGGCCGTCGAGCCCGGGGCGAACAGCGTGGTGCTCGTGTGGCTGGCCCTCATGTTCAGCGGCCAGATCTTCTGCGACTTCGCGGGCTACTCGCAGATTGCCCGGGGCATCGCGTACGTGCTCGGTTACCGCTTGCCCGTCAACTTCGACCAGCCGTACATCGCCTTCTCGTTCAAGAACTTCTGGGAGCGGTGGCACATCACCCTGTCGCGCTGGCTCCGCGACTACCTGTACATCCCGCTGGGCGGCAACCGCGTGTCGCCCGTCCGAACCTACGTCAACCTGCTCACGGTGATGCTGCTCGGCGGCCTGTGGCACGGGGCCGCGTGGACGTTCGTCGCCTGGGGCGCGCTGCACGGCCTGGCGCTGGCGGTCGAGCGGGCGCTCGGCCTGCACGCCGGGCTCGAACGGCGTCCATGGCCATTCCGGCTGGCCTGGGGCATCGTGGTGCAGGTCACGGTGCTCGTGACGTGGGTGTTCTTCAGGAGCCAGTCGCTCGAGGGCGCGCTGCAGTTCCTCGCCAACGTCGCCGCATGGGAGTGGGCGACCCCGTCGGCCGAGATGTGGATGGGGACGATGTTCCTGCTGCCCGTGCTGATCGGGCACCTGTGGGCGCTCGCCGTGGCGCGCGGTCTCGTCGCGCCGCTGCGGCCCGCCGGCCGGGCCGTGCTCACCGGCGTCCTCTTCTACGCGATTCTCGCGTGCTACGGCAACAGCAATGCCTTCATCTATTTCCAGTTCTGACCGGCGGCCGACGGTCCGGCACACGCGGAGGCGTCACCGTGTGCGGCTGGCTGCCCTGACGGGGCTGGCGTTTGCGGCGTGCGTCCTCGCAGGGTGGGCTGGCTGGAAGCAGACCTCCGCTGCCGCCTATCTGATGGACATCGTCACGTCCGACGATCCGCCGCCGGCCCACTACCTGGCGCACGCCCGCGGCGGGCACGTGGACCATCACGTGCTGTATCACGGCATCGACAGCGAATCGCTCGAGGCGATGCGCGCGGCCGACGTCCTGCTGATGGGGAACTCGCGGCTCATGTTCGCGCTGCGCGGCGACGCGGTGCGGCAGTACTTCCTGCCGCGCGGCCTGCGGCCCTTCGCGCTCGGCTTCGGACACCTCGAGCAGCACGAGTTCCCGCTGGCGATCTTCGAGCGCTTCGAGCTGCGTCCGCGGGTCGTGATCGCCAACGTTGACAACTTCTTCGGCGGCATGCCGAGCCCCTGGTCGCAGCAGGTCATCCACGACACGGCGTTCGACGCGTGGAAGGTGCGCTACGAAGCCGAGGCCGCGTACCGCACGCGCCGGCTGCTGCACCGCGTCGTGCCGCACGTGCCCGAGCTCTGGCTCGAGCAGCGGGAGTTCGTCCTGCACAGGTCGCGGCGCGACGGGACGTGGTTCGTGGCGACGCGGTTCGGCCGCGGCCTGCCGCTCATGGACTTCTACGAAGGACGCGACGTGCTCCGGCCGCACAACGTCAGCCTCGGGCGCGCGTTCAAGGCACGCGTCGAGGCCGCCGGCGCCAGGCTCATCTTCGTGCTCATCCCCGGCCGCGACGTGTCGCTGACCGCGGCGCAGATGCTGGCCGACGAGCTCGACGTCCCGCTCGTGGCGCCGCGCGTCGAGGGCCTCCGCAGCATGGACGCGTCGCATCTCACCGACGACAGCGCCCGGCGCTACGCCCTGGAGTTCTTCCGCGCCCTCGACCCCGTGCTGGATGCGGCCCTGCATGGGGTCAGGTCTCGGGAATGACGCCCGACGGGGTCAGGTCTCGAAACTGGGGGCCGATGGGGTCAGGTCTCGGAACAGGGCGGGGATTGGGGTCAGGTCTCGGCATGCGGTCAGTGCAGAACTTGCCACCCCGGGCCTCTGCCAGGCGATGCAGTAGGATCGGATTCATGTGCGTCCCGCGTGTGACCGCGCCCCTGCTGTCGAGCGCGGTGCTCGTGGCAGCCAGCATGTTGCAGCTCCACGCGTTCGCGCCGGACCGGACGGCGTTCCCCGCGCCGCCACGACATGTGTCCGCGCGTCCGTCCGTGTCCGCCGCGGCCTCGACAGCAGCGCCTGCGCTACCGGCCGCGCCCGCGCCGTCCCCGTCGCCAGCGCCCGCCGCCGCTGCGGACGCGACATTCGCCGCACGAGCTTCCATGCCTCCCGCTGCCGACTCCGGATCGCTGACCGACGTCCCCGGCATCCTTGTCGGACACGCCGAGATGCCGGGCCGGCCGACGGGCTGCACCGTCATCCTGTTCCCTGCGGACGGCGTGACCGCCGGCGTGGACGTCCGCGGCGCCGCGCCCGGCACACGCGAGACCGACCTGCTCGACCCGCTGAACTCGGTGCAGCGCGTGCACGCCATCACCCTCGCGGGCGGCAGCGCCTTCGGCCTCGACGCCGCCACCGGCGTCATGCGCTATCTCGACGAGCGCCGCGTCGGCTTCAGCGTCGGACGCGCGCGCGTGCCGATCGTGCCGGCGGCGATCCTCTTCGACCTCGGGGTGGGCGACGATCAGTCAATCCGCCCGGACGCCGACTGCGGGCTGCGCGCGGCGAAGGCTGCCTCGTCCGCTGCCGTGGCGCAGGGGAACGTCGGTGCAGGCGCCGGCGCCACCGTCGGCAAGGCGCGCGGACTGTCGCGGGCGATGAAGGGCGGCATCGGATCCGCGTCCATCCGACTTGCGGACGGCACTGTCGTCGCCGCGCTCGTCGCGGTGAACGCCTGGGGCGATGTCGTCGATCCGTCCAGCGGCCGCGTGGTCGCCGGCACGCGGACCGACGATGGACGGACACTGGCCGACGTGCGGACGCTCATGCGCGGCGGCACGCTCGAGGCGCCGTTCGGCGCCAACACCACGCTGGCGGTCGTCGCCACGACGGCGCCGCTCACCAAGACGCAGGCGACGCTCGTCGCGCGCATGGCGCATGACGGGTTCGCACGTGCGATCGTCCCCGCCCATACGCCGTACGACGGCGACACGATCTTCGTCGTCTCGACGACGGAGGCGACCGGCGCGACGACGTCTCCGAACCTGGCACAGATCGGCGGACTCGCCGCCGAGGCGGTGAGCGCCGCGATTCTCTCGGCCGTCCGTCATGCCGGCCCGCTGCCCGGACTCCCGTCCGCGCGCGACCTCGGCCCGCTGTCGCCAGGCGCCTCGCCCGCGGGGACACCCACACCGCCGCGCTGACGCGCGCATTCACGGCCACCGACGTGCACCTCGCCCTGCTGCTGATCTATGCCGCCGTCCTCGCTGGCGTGGGATGGTGGGCGGGACGTCGCATCACCGCGAGCGATTTCTTCGTCGCCGGACGCCGCCTGCCGGCGTCGCTGCTGGCGGCCACGCTGCTTGCCGCCAACATCGGCGCGGGATCGACGGTGGGTGCGGCCGGGCTCGGCTACCGCGACGGTCTCGCGGCGTGGTGGTGGGTGGGATCGGCAGGACTCGGGTCGATCGTCCTCGCGTTCACCGCCGGACCGCGTATCTGGCAGGTCGCCGCGGACTGGGACCTGCGCACGCTCGGCGACTTCCTCGAGCGCCGCTTCGACAGCAGGGTCCGCGGACTCATGGCGGCGCTGCTGTGGGTGGGGTCGCTGGCCATCCTCGCCGCGCAGCTCATCGCGCTCTCGACCGTCATGGCGGCTGTCGCCGACGTCCCGCGCGTCGTCAGCATCGTCTTCGGAGGGCTGCTGATCGGCGTCTACTTCACGGCCGGCGGGCTGCTGTCGTCGGCCGTCGTCAACCTGCTGCAGGTCGTGGTGCTCGTGGCCGGACTCGCGATAGCCATTCCTTACGCGTGGTCGGCGGCCGGCGGACTCGCGGCGCTCACGCCGCCAAACGTCCCGGACGACTACTGGAACTTCTGGAGCGGCGGCACCTCCGGACTCGTGTACCTGCCGCTGCTGGCGCCGTCGTTCATCGTGTCGCCTGGCATCCTGCAGAAGGTCTACGGGGCGCGCAACGGGCGTGCGGTCAGGACCGGCGTCCTGATCAACGGCGTCGTGCTGCTCGCGTTCGCGATCGTCCCGCCGCTGCTCGGGATGCTTGCCCGTGCCCTGCATCCCGACCTGGCGGATCACGAGCTCGCGCTGGCCACGCTGCTGCGGGCCGACCTCCCGCCCGCACTGGGCGCCGTCGCGCTCGCGGCGCTGTTCTCGGCGGAAGTGTCGACGGCCGACGCCATCCTCTTCATGCTCTCGACGTCGCTCGCACGCGACTTCTACCGCGGGCAGCTGCGGCCCGACGCGTCCGAAAGCGAGCAGTTACGCGTCGTGCGCGTGGCCGCCGTCGCGAGCGCGCTGGCCGGCGTGGTGGTGGCCATCTGGGCAGGCACCATCGTCCAGACGATGACGTTCTTCTATGGCGTGCTGAGTGCCGGGCTGTTCGTGCCCGTCGTGGCGGGGCTGTACCTGCGGCGCGCCGGCGCGACCGAGGCGCTCGCCGCCATGGGCGGTGGCGCGCTCGTCGCCCTGACGCTCGAAGTCGGAGCGTTCGCCAGGCCGCTTGGCGTGCCGCCCGTACTCTGGGGACTGGGTTGCAGTGCCGTGGCGTTGCTCGGGCTGCTGGCCGCGCGGCGCGGGGACGTCAGCCCAGCACGGACGCGACGCTGAGGAACGCGCGGACGACCTCCGGATCGAAGGCGTAGCCGGCCTCGTCGCGGATGAACGACAGCGCGTCGTCCAGCGAGGCCGAAGGGCCCCAGGGACGGGGGTGACGCATCGCGTCGAAGACGTCGGCCACGTGAGTGATGCGTCCGGCGAGGGGGATGGCGTCGGCAGCCAGCTCCAGCGGATAGCCGCGGCCGTCCCACCGCTCGTGATGCGACAGCGCGATGGCCTCGGCGGTGCGCAACAGCACGCCTGAGCTACCCGACAGGATCTCGGCGCCGATCACCGTGTGCCGCTTCATCTCGATGAACTCGTCCGGCGAGAGCGGGCCGGGCTTGAGCAGGATGGCGTCGCGGATGCCGATCTTGCCGACGTCGTGCAGCGGCGCCGCGCGTTCGATGGTCGTCGCCTCGTGGTCGGAGAGGCCGAGCGCGCGCGCGATGGCGCCGGCGGTGCGTCCCACGCGGCGCGTGTGCTCGCCGGTGTTGTCGTCGCGGAACTCCGCCGCGATGGCGAGCCGGTCGAGGATGTCGAGCCGCGCGAGCTCCAGCTTCCTTGTGCGCTCCTGCACCGTCGCCTCGAGGCCGCGGTTGTACGTGTCGAGCTGCAGATAGAGGTAACGCGTAGTCAGGAGATTACGGATGCGCAGCAGCGCTTCGACGGCGTCGAACGGCTTGTTCAGGAAGTCGCGGGCGCCGGCGCCGAGGGCGCGCTGGCGGACGTCCGCGCTCAGGTCGGCGGTGACGACGAGCACCGGCAGGTAGCGTTCTTCCGCGAGCCGCGGGCGCAGCGCGTCGAGCACGCCGAAGCCGTCCAGGACGGGCATGTGGAGGTCGAGCAGGATGAGGTCGGGGCTCAGCTGGTCCACCAGGGCGGCGGTCTCGGTGGGCTGCGTCGTCGCGTGGATGCGGTTGTAACCCGCGGACGTGAGGAGCCGCTCGAGCAGGCGGATGTTGGCGGCCTGGTCGTCGACGATCAGGATGCGGGCCCGCGTGATCGCCTCGGAGACGGTGGACACTATGGCCGAGTATACCTTCCGCCCGTCCCGCCGGGTGAGCCTCCGGGGCCGCCTGGCGGCCGCATGGTGGCCGGTACGTCCGCCTGGCAGAAACTGCATTGCGCGACCGTCGAGACCTGACCCCAGCCGCCCCTCGTTTCGAGACCTGACCCCATCCACCCGCCAATTGGAGACCTGACCCCAATGCGGGGTGGGGTAGGGTAGGGGGCGTGAGCGGCGCGCGTCTTCTGCTCGACGGCCTTTTCGACTACGCCGGGCTTTTCCCGCCCGCAAGCCTCCCTCTTCTCGAGGTCGTCGAGCGTTTCGCGGCGTATCGCCGCGGCCCGGCAGCCTGGATGCTCGGCAGGCTCGTCATCCCCATCGACGCATACCCGGCTCTGGATGCGGCGGCCGCCAACCTCCCGGACGGTGCCTTCGCGCGGCCGTGGCGCCTCAGCGTGCTCGGCAGCGGCAGCGTCGAGGACGACCGCCAGACGCTGGCCGACATCGCCGACACCCGCCACGCCGACGACGGGCGACTGCGCGTGGACTCGGTGGAAGTCCGAGTCGCCACCCCGCTCGACGTCAGGCGCGCGCGGGCGCTCTCGTCGGACGGCTGGCCAGTCTATTGCGAGCCCGTCACGACGGCCGATGACGATGCGCTCCTCGACGCAATTGCGATCGCCGGGCTGCGCGTCAAGCTCCGCGCCGGCGGCCCGTCGGCGTCGGACATCCCGCCGGCCGACGCGGTCGCGCGGACGCTGGCCGGCTGCGTGCAGCGCGGCATCTCGCTGAAGGCGACCGCAGGGCTCCACCACGCCGTGACTGGTGAGCATCCGCTGACGCACGCGTCCGACGCCCCGCGCGCGACGATGCTCGGATACCTCAACCTGCTCGTGGCGGCCGGCGTCGCCGAAGCGGCGGGCGCCGCGGCCGTGCGTGCGCCGGAGGTCGTCGCGGCGCTGGCGCGCCTGCTGACGCTCACGTCACCGCCCGTGATCAGCGCCGGCGGCGTCCTGGAGTGGCTCGGCAGCGACGGCCCGCTGACGGAAGGCCGGCTGTGCGACATCGCCGCCTCCGCGCGGGCGCTGATCCGTGGCATCGGCACCTGCTGGTTCGAGGAGCCCGCGGCTGAGGCGCAGGCGCTCCATCTCGTGTAGGCTCGACATCGATGCTGACACGACGACAGTTCGGACGCGCCACGGCCGCCGCGCCGCTGGCTGGCTGGATGGCCGCGGGTCTGGGCGCGGGCGGCGCCGTGCACGCTGCAGGCGCGGGTGAGGGAGGGGACGCTGCGGGCGCCAGCGGACAGGCTCCCGGAACGTCGACACCCGCGTCCGTCGGGTCGCTGACCGACGTCGCCGGCATCCGTGTCGGCCACGTCACCGACGACAGGCGCCCGACGGGCTGCACGGTCATCCTCTTCGACGAGCCCGCCACCGCGGGCGTGGACTACGACGGATCGGCGCCCGGCGAGACGATGGGCGTGATGCTGCAACCCGTCAGCCCGCTCGAACGCATCCACGGCATCCTGCTCACGGGCGGCGGCCCGATGGGCCTCGGCGCCGTCAGCGGCGTCGTGGATTATCTGGAGCGGTCCGGACGCGGTTACGACTGGGGCGTGGCGAACGTCCGCATCCCGATCGTGGTCGGCGCGGTCATCGACGACCTGTCGCTTGGCGACGGCCGCATCCGTCCGGATCCCGCGATGGCCGCCAAAGCGTGCGGGGCCGCGACGGCCGGACCGGTGGCCGAGGGCAGCGTCGGCGTGGCCGCAGGTGCCACCGTCGGCAAGATGTTCCGGCGCCGCGGCATCGGCGGCATGAAAGGGGGCCTCGGCACCATCGCCGTGCGATCAGGACAGGTCGTCGTCGCGGCCCTCTCGGTCGTCAACGCCGCGGGCGACATCGTCGACTGGCGGACGGGGCAGATTGCCGCCGGCGCACGCCGCGAGGACGGCACGTTCGCCGACAGCGGCGCGCTGCTGCGCGACGACCTCGCCGCGCGCGACCAGGCGGCGCGCCTGCTCGACGACGAGCCCTTCCGCGCGACGACGCTGACCGTCATCGCGACCAACGTGGCGCTCGACAAGACCAGCCTTACCAAGCTCGCGATGATGGCCAACACGGGCGCGTCACGGGCAATCCGGCCATACCACACGCAGGGCGACGGCGACCAGGTGATTGCGGTTTCCACCAACGCCGTCCGGCTCGATGGCGCGCTCACGGCGATAGGCGCCGTGGCGGCGGACGCGGCGGCAGAC
This sequence comes from Acidobacteriota bacterium, assembly GCA_044508265.1. Lineage (GTDB taxonomy): Bacteria > Acidobacteriota > Vicinamibacteria > Vicinamibacterales > Vicinamibacteraceae > JAEZDP01. The sequence goes on along the minus strand of JBIQIB010000111.1, from coordinate 1,398 downwards.
GCGATCCTGCGCGGCGTACGTCAGGCGCGCGGCGTCGAAGGCTGGCCGGGGCTCGCCGACGGGGCGGGACGCCCGTAGTAGCACGAAGCGGCGGTAGGACGTCATGCCGTACATCCTCAACGAGACGCACAACCCGGACGCGTTGAGCTGGCTGCCGTCGGCCAACGCCGCCGACGGGGCGTTCCCGCTGCAGAACCTGCCGTTCGGCGTCTTCACGCGCCTCGGTACCGACGACCCCCCGCGGGTCGGCGTGGCGATCGGCGACCGCGTGCTCGACGTCGGGGCCTGCCACGGCATGGACCTGTTCTCGGGGATGGCGTACCAGGCGGCCGAGCGGTGCGACGCGCCGTCGCTGAACGGCCTGCTCGCGCTGTCGCCGTCACACTGGTCGGCGCTGCGGCGCAGGCTGCACGAGCTGCTGCGCGTCAACCATCCCGACATGCGGCACCATCGCGAGATGGTGTCGCGCGCGCTCGTGCCGCAGGCAGAGGCGCGGATGCACCTGCCGTTTGCCGTCGGCGACTACACCGACTTCGACGGGTCGCTGCACCATGCCATCAACGTGGACACGATGCTGCGCCCCGACCAGCCGCTCAGGGCGAACTACAGGCACCTGCCCGTCGCCTCTCACGGCAGGGCGTCGTCGATCGTCGTCAGCGGGCATCCTGTCGCGCGGCCGGCGGGGCAGGCGCTGGTCATGGAGACGGGCATCCCCGAGTTCGGGCCGACGCGGCAGCTCGATTACGGCCTCGAGGTCGGTCTCGTCATCGGCGGAGAGAACGCTCTCGGCACGCCAGTCCCGATCGACGAAGCACGGGCACGGGTCTTCGGGATCTGTCTCCTGAACGACTGGTCGGCGCGTGACGTCCAGGCGTGGGAGTCGCTGCCGCTCGGGCCCTTCCTCGCGAAGAGCTTCGCGACGACGGTTTCGCCCTGGGTCGTCACGCTCGAGGCACTCACGCCGTTCAGGATGCCGCCGCTGCCGCGAGCCGAGGACGAGCCTCCGCTGCTGCCGTACCTCTACGACGACGAGGACCAGGCGCAGGGCGCCCTGGACGTCGTCCTGGAGGCGCACCTGGCGTCAGAGGAGATGCGCGCACGCGGCATCCCGCCGGTGCTGGTGAGTCGGAGCTCCATGCGCGATCTCTACTGGACGCCGGCGCAGATGGTGGCGCACCACACGAGCAACGGCTGCAACCTGCGCCCGGGCGACCTGCTGGGCACGGGTACGGTGTCGGGGCCGACGCCCGAGTCGCGCGCCAGCCTGTTCGAGCGCACGTGGCGCGGCACCGAGCCGTTCCGTCTGCCGACCGGTGAGGAGCGGCGGTGGCTCGAGGACGGCGACGAGGTCGTGCTCACCGGCCGCGTCGAGCGTCCAGGCGCCGTCGGCTTCGGCCT
>JBIQIB010000011.1:0-56514 GCA_044508265.1 Acidobacteriota bacterium | reverse complement strand
CCTGACGGGCGGCGGCAATCGCTGCCTCTGCGGCCTCTTGCGTGTCGAACACCTGACACCAGTCGTCCTCGTCACCAATCGCAGCCGCGAACACCGTGCGGATTCGGACGCAGGCGTCCAGCTCCACGATCGCGCCCGCAGATGTGCAACTCACGGCCTCTGCGGGGTCAGGGTACGAACACTCGGCGACGGGGTCCCAATACCACTCCGGCTCGCTCAGGCGCTTCACCTCCGCCTCCAGCTCCCGCACCCGCGCCTCGGCGGCCTCGCGGGTGGCGCGCTCTCGGTGCATGGCGTTGGTGAGGTACTGCACCTGTTCCACCGCTATTTGCAGCGCTACGGCAATCTCGGAACGGACAGCTTGGTCCTTGTCTCCGTCGATGCGGTAAGTGATCCCATGCTGTGGCTCACGGGCGTCCGCACGCCCGCAGGCATACGCAGAGGCAAGCGCATCGTGTAGCGTGGTGACTATCCCGGCCGGCAGCGTCACGGCGTCAGGCGCAGGGGTGGGCTGTTCAGTCGTCATGCGGCACCTCCACCGGCACGCTCGCCAGTATCTCGTCCAGCGTCCGGCCAGCACGACGCACCTCACGAGGCTCCGTGCGGCGGATGGCGTGGATCGTGTAGGTGTTCAGGTGGGCCACGTCGAGCAGCGGCCTTAGGGCACCTAACGTATTGGCAAACACATTTGCCTCGGCGGGGTCAGACGTAAAGCCCCCATCGGGCGCGAGGTAGGTGGTACCCCCAGCGAACACCGTGGAAGCGTCCCCAGCGGAGCGCACCACGCACTCCCTCGGCTTCCGGTTGATCGCCGTCAGGCGCTCACCCACCTCGATCCCGCCCGCCTCCTGCGTGACCAGCACCTCGCGGACGACGGGAGTGCCGGCGCGAAGGCCCGCCATCGCCACAGCGTGAGATGCTGACTCGTACAGGGTGGCGCCGTCCAGCAACGGGCAAGGAATCGTGTCGTCCTGCTCCCATGCACCGTCGCGCCACTGCACGCCCCACTTGCGGACTGTCGTCATGCTGCACCTGCCGCGTTAGGCCGTTCGGCCGCTACCTGACGAGAGGCGGCGTGCAGCGCACGCCACTCCTCGTCCGTGGTCACGTCAGGCAGGCAGCCGCGCAGCGCCTCGTCGAGCGTCAGCGGGCGGCGCGTCAGACCCCACGCGCCGCTCCCCGTCTGCGCCCGGCATGGTTCGCCGATCACTTCGCCACCTCCGGCCCGGTGCCTGACGCCTCGTTGGCCTTGCGACGCGCGCGGCGCAGCGCACCTATCTCGGCCGCGATCAGCGCGCCGGCCTTCGCTAGTTCGCGCTCGCGATCGTCAGGCGTCGGCTTCCACCGCTCCGTGTCGAACGGCCACAGGCGGGCCAGTACGTTGCTTACGCCAGAGCCGAGGATCATGTGCCTGAACGTGCGCGGCATCGCGTACGCAGCGCCAGCGCGCGCCAGCGTGCCGGCCGGGTGCGCGTCGTCATGCTCCGCGCTCCAGCCTTCCTCCCCGACCTGCCTAACGCGCTCGTGTGCGATCGACGCTAGACCCTCGTCAAGCATGATCGCCATGTCGACCGCAATGGCATCGTCCGCGCGCTTCTCTGCTGCCGCGACGCGTGCGGGCAGTTCCTGCATCGCGTGGTACTTCTCGCGCAGGCGCTCATGCTCAGCGGTGACGACCTCCAGCCGCTGGCGCAGTAGCCTGCAGTTCTTGTCCGCAGCCGCCTTGTAGCCGGCGGCGTAGCCACGTTCGTAGGCGCCTGACGAGGCGGCGCGCCGGTCCACCGCGATCGCCTCCCACAGGCGCTCCGTTGCGCGGTCGCCCTTCGGGTTGGCCAGCCCCGACCCGTTCAGCATCGCCGTCACATGACCCTCGCCGAACCACGCCGACGCGTGTTGCACGACCGCCTCGCCGACCGGCAGCGCGTCGTCCGCCGGTGCGTCAGGCACGCCGGCGCCCACGTCCTCGTCAGGCTCCGGCATCATCGCCGGCGCCTCGGCGAACTGCACGTCAGGCGCCGCGTCGGCGAACAGCGTCACGTCCGGGTCAGCCTCGTGCAGCTTCCTCGTTATGCGGCCGACCAGCTCGTCGCCCTCCGACATCGTCAGGTCGCCGTGCATCGCGCGCTGCAGGGCGCTGCGCACCTCGTCCAGCAGCTGGTGCATGGCATTGGTCCCCTCACTCATCGCTCGTTGCCTCCCGCTGCCTGACGCCGGCAGCATTGCGGTGGTCCCGCTCGTATAGCTGCGGGCGGTAGTCGTGCTTCCCGAACTCCCATATGCCGCCGGACCGCATGGCGCGCGACACCAGCGCCGGGCCTAGCAAGTCCTCGATCGTGCCGCCGTCGTCGTTCGTCGTCAGGATCGTCGGCGACAGGTTCGCCTCACGAGGCGCGATCAGGTCGTACAGTACCTGCCGGGGCTCGCCGTAGAGGGCGTGCGTCGATACCTCGTCGATGACCAGCAAGTCCTCGCCGTGGTAGGCGGCGAGCCTAACGCGCTCGGACGGCCCCGCGTCCGTGCCGCGCCGACCCCACGGCTCGCGCAGGTCGCGGATGATGTTGCCCAACGTCGCGACGCGCGCGTGGATCCCGTGTCGCCTGACGAGTTCGAGCGTGACGGCCCACGCCAGCGTCGTCTTACCCGAGCCCGGGGCGCCGCGCATGACTACGATCAGCGGGAAACGCGGGTTGGTGTGCCGGTCCGGCCACGCGTCGATGTAGCGACGCGCTAGGTCGCGCTTGCGGATGAGCAACTGCGCCGCCTTCTCGTCAGGCGCTAGGCCGGCAAGCTCGGTCAGGTCGTCGGTCGACGCGATCGCGTACATGCGCGGCACCTGCAAGCGTGCTACGCGCTGGCGCTGGCGTTCCTCCTCGTCGCGCCGCCGGCGGTCGGCCATGACCTCGTCCGCCGTTAGGCGCCGCTCACTGTTCGCGCAGTACGGGCACGTGGACGGCAGCCACTTATCGCCTAGCCGGTACTGGATGAACGACTCGCCGCAGTCGCACACGTGCTCGCGGCGCTTCTCGGCTTCGTCGCTTACGTCCTGCATCACGACCTCGACCTCGGCGCTAGGCGGCGTGAGGCCGGGCGGCAGCTTCTTCGTCTCGTTGGGCATGGTAGGTGTTTCGGTTGGGGTTGCGTGCTCCGCGCCTCGTCAGGCGCCGGCGTAGGCGCCTAGAGGCTGCGAAGCTTTCGCGCCGGCACCCGCTCCGGGTGCTGGCCGGTGTACGTCAGGCCGCCGTGGCCGTCGACGAGTGGCCTGCCTGACGCGTGCTCGTCAGGCGCGGCCGTGCCGCGCAGCGTCTCATGCTCAGCCTCGATTACGGGGATGAAATACGCCATCGACGACGGCGCCTTGCGGTTCGCCCGGGCAAACTTCGCCGCCGCCCGACGGATCGCGCGCCCGGCGTCGGCCGCGCTAATTCCAATCTGATCGACGCGCCGCGCTAGGTCTAGTGCGTGAGTCGAGTCGGCCCTGATCGGGCGCACCTGCTCACCGATAGCGGCGGTGACGGCCGCGTTCGCCGCGCGTGTCAGGCGTATGGCGAGCGGCAACGAGTCGTCACTGTCAGCCTCACGCGCGCGCGCGATGTTGTTGCTGTTCTCTGTTTCGTTCTCCATATCTATCTCCGATGTAGTACTAACAACAACAGCAAGGGCGCCGAACTCGGAAGTCGTTGCCACGTCAGGCTTTAGAGGCGTCACTTGCAAGTGACGCTGTTTCGTGCCTAACACCGAACCCGTTGCGGCGTCAGGCTTTAGAGGCGTCACTAGGGTAGTGACAGGGGCGTCACTAGGGTAGTGACGCATTGAACCCGTTGTCTCGTCATGCCTTACGACCGGCGTCGAAATGTCACCTGACGCGCCGCGATTTCGACCGCTGTCGTAAGGCGTTGAATCGTCAGGCTTTAGAGGCGTCACTAGGGTAGTGACGCCCGTGTCACTAGGGTAGTGACGCCCGGTGTCACTAGGGTAGTGACGCACTGAACCCGTTGTCACGTCAGGCGTTAGAGTCACGCTGTCCTCGGCCGGTGACAGGAACAGGGCGATCGTGCGCATGGCGCCCGCCAGCCGGTGCTCAGTGTCGGCGTCGACCGCGTGCCAGCGCCCGGGGCGCAGGCCGGCCTGACGCAACGTGGCCTCGGCCGCCGCCATCGAGCGCACGGCGTGTGACTCGACCGTTAGTGCGGCGCCGGCCAAGCGAGCCGACCGGCGAAGGCGGTACGTCACCTGACGCGGCCTCGTGGTCACGCCCACCTGACAGGTGCCGTCGTCGGGGCGGTGGGCTATGTAGACATGCCCCGGCTCGTCAGGCGCGCCGTGGCGCTTCCGGTGCGCGGCGCGCCTCCCGCCCTCGGCCTGCGCCTCACGCGCTCGCTGATCCTCGGCCACGGACATGAGGCGCCACGCGCCGTCAGGGACACGGCAGCGCGCGATGAGCGCGGCGCGGCGCAACTCGTCGAGCGCACGGCGCAGGTCAGGCGGCGACTCGTCAGGCACGGCCGCCTCGATCGCCTCACGCGTGACGACGCCGTCGTCGTCGGCAACGAGGGCTAGGGTTGCCCACAGGCCACGGGCGGCCAGCGGGACGCGCGTCAGGCCGGCGGCGGGCAGGCGGACGCATCGGTCGGTTGCATCGGTAGGCACGGTAGGCTTCTCCTTCTCGTGAGGCATGGGGCACGGCGCGCGCGTCGTCAGGCGTGAGCATCGCCGCCGGCGCTACTGCTGACCGGCGGCACTCGCAGAGCGGCTGGCGCCTCGCGCGCGGCCGTGTAGCGTTCGCGCCAGTAGCGCGGCCGTCGGCCGGGGCGTCGTACCTCGACGCCCTCACGCTGAAGGATACGCCTAACGCGCTCGGCCGACAGGCCGTGCAGGTCGCCGACGGCGTAGAGCGACAGGCCACGGTCGCGGTAGTCCAGTACGATCTGCCTGTCGCGCTCGGCCATCACCTCAGGCGGCGGCGGCGGCGTGTAGCGATAAGCCCGCTTCTTTCTGGTCGTCATCATCATGTCAGGTATGCGTGTACGTTAGGCGCGCGTGGCCGGTGCCTCACGATAGGCCCCGGCCCGCGCGTGCGCCACACTAGAACGGCAACTCGTCCTCCGGCCCCATGCCGTCGCCCGGGCGGGGCGGCCAGACGACGCCGGTGCAGTTCCGGTCGCGGCACTTGAAGTCAGGCGCCTTGGGGTTGCGCTTCGTCAGGCGGTTGTCCCACATGGTGCCGCCGCAATTGGGGCACAGCGGCACGTCGTCGGCCGGCTCATCGCTACCAGTGCTGCTGCCTGACGACGACCCCTGCACGCGCGAGCGCGTGCTGCGCGCCTGACGACGCGCCGGCTCAGGCGCCTCGGCCTCGCCGTAGTCGTCGCCCACCGACGGCCTCGTGAGTGGCTGCGGCCCCTCGTCAGGCGGCCCGCCCGTCTCGCGGTTGTCGTCGTCGTCGGCGTAGTCCGGCATACCTGCCTGACGACGCGCCTTATTCGCCATGTCCATGCGCTGCTCGGCGCGCTTCGCCTCCTCGACGCGCTTGTCTTTCAGTCGCGCCATCTTGCGAGCGTAGGCGCGCGCCGGATCCTCGACCGGCCGCGCATAACGACCGTCGCCGTCCATCTCGACCCAGTTCTGTTCGTAGTCGTACAGTTCGTGGCCGATCCCGAAGCGCACGGCAACGCGCTTGAACGCGTCCGTCGACGCGCTCTTGTAGTCGTGCCCGGTGCCGACGTCCTCGCGCGTGACGCCGTGAATCGTCAGGCGAGCGCGAAACGCGAACAGCACCACGCCGTCCTCGTCAGCCGCGTTAGGCAGCGGCGTGACTAACAGGCTCCACGCGCCGGGCGCGTGCTCGTCGAGGCGCTGCCTGACAGTGTTCGCCTCGATGTATGCGACGAAGCGCGCAATGAAGCGCCCGTCGCGTTGCGTGACCTTGCCGTCCTGTCGCCACTTGATGAGCACCGACGGGATCGGCGCCGACAGGTCGGTCCACAGCTTGTGCGGCGGCGCGGCGTGAGGCAGCCGCGTGACTGCTCCCGTATCCGTGTCCGTTTCGTGCATGGCTCAGTCTCCTATTTCGTCAGGGTGAATCGGTCCATCAGGAACACCTCCAATCTAGCGTCGGTGTCAGGTAATCACAACGCGCGCCGGGGCATTGCGCACGCCTGTCGGATCGGCTACCGTTCGGGTGCATGGTAGGTTCTCCTACTCGGCAGGCACGGCGGGCACCGTGTCGGCACGCAGCGCCCCGGCACCCACACGGTAGCCGGGGCGTTTGCGTTCCCGCCCTCCTGCCTAACGCAGGCGCACCGACCGGCCGCGCGTCACCTCGACGCCCGGGCACACGGTCGCCATGACCTTGCGCACGAACGCCTCCTTCTTCGACGTGAGCAGCGCATCCAGCCGCTCGACAAGCATCTGCTGGCGGTCCTCGTCGCTGACCTCGCCGTCCTGCTCGGCCGTGTATTGCGCCGCGAGGAAGTCGACGTACTCCGTCTCGGCCGTCACCTCGTCGTCGGTCAGTTCGACCTCGTTATGTGCGCGCACCCACACGTCAGGCAGCGCGTCATCCCATGCGGCGATCGCCTCCTTGCGGTTCGCCACCTCGACCGTCGGCTCGGACGGCGGGACGACCCGCAGCCACTCGGGCGCACGCTCACCGTCCTTGCCGAAGCGCTCGACGTACTCGGCGTAGGTCAGGCTGAACGTCAGGCTCGGCGGGTTCGTCTGCATAGCTACCACGCCGAGCGGCGTGTCGATGCGATCGCGCCCGGCCGTCGTGAGGCACGCCTCCAAGTAGCGCTTCAAGCCCTTGGCCGCGTTCCTGAAAACCTTCTCGCGCTGCGCCAGCCGGTCCTTCGTGGCCTTAGCCGCGTCGGCCGAGGCGTCGAGTTCCTCGATCTTCGCGCGCACCGCCGTCACCTTCTGCGTGAACTCGACCTCGGCGTCATCGAGCAGCGCGGCCAACTCGTCAGGCAGTGCGCCGTCGTTCGCGAGGATCACGTCGTAGTGCTCGTGTTCCCACTCGGTGAGGATCGCGATGCTGTGCGCCCGGTCGTGCAGCGTCACGGCGCGCGGCCGGTCCTCGTCACGCGCCGCCTTCGCTGCTGCGGGCTCGGCAAACGGGTTGGGCTTCGTCGTCGTCGTCATGCTCGGTTCTCCTGTGGTCCTACGGGTCTAGTCCTGCCTGACGCGATGCGCCGGGTTGCGCCGCGCGTCAGTCCCACACCTGAACGTCACCGGCCAGCGACGGCCGGGCACCTACTGCCGGGATAGCGGCCCCGACCGCACCATTTCGCGCGTGCGGCCCGTTCGCCGCCCGGGCATAGCTCACCCTAGGCGCCGGGGCGTTCGTGGCACACGCGCCGGATGCGGGCGGGCGCGTGCGCATCAGGCGCCGCACCGCGCGCCGGCGGGCGCGCCAGCCCCATGAGCGGCGCAGGGTGTCGGTGATGGCGCGCACCACGCCGGATCGGCTGACGACGCGCCGCACGGCGGCGCGCAGGTGTTCGTAGCCACCCCACGGTGCGGCACGCGTCAGGCCGCACCGCGCGCTCGGGTCGTACGTCGTGAACGTCAGGCCGCCGTCGTCGTCATCGTCGCCCCAATCGACGCCGTCCTCGTCGTCGTCATCGTCGCCTGACGAGGCGGTGGCGTCGCCATGGCTCACGGGGAACCGCACGTCGTCAGGGATCGCGAAGAACGGCAGCGGCGTCGTCAGGCACTCGCTCGGCATGTTGCCGGTCGCCGCGATCGCCGCCACGGCGCGCACGAGGCGCACGAACTCGGCACGCATGACCTCGTCGCCCGCGCTGCCTAACGCGACCAGTTCGCCGATCGACACCGGACCGTCGAGGCGGCGCAGGCGCGCGCACTGGTCACGGTGCCTCGGCGTCAGGTGCAGCACGCCGCGCGCTAGTGCGTCCTGCAGGATGTTGAGCGCCGACAGGGCGACGAACGCGTCTACCTGCGCTGCGCTCGGCCTCGGCGTCGTAGTGGTCGTGGTCATCAGTCCCTCCGTGTGCGGGTTGTCGTCGTTATGCTGCGCGGCACCACTCACTCGACCGACTCTATCATGCGCTGTATGGCGCGCCGCATGACGACGCCGGCCAGCCCCTGCACCGGGTCCAACTCGTCAGGCGGCACGAACATCGACGCCGGCCCGTCGCTAGGCGGGCGGTCCGCCGCACTCTCGCCGCGCTCGCTCATGTCGAGCGCTTCCTCAAGGGACCAGCCTACCTGCCACGGGTAGCCGTCCTCGTCAGGCGACAGCGGCAGGCGCGGCAGGTCGTCGATCGCCTCACGCGTGACGACGCCTAGCCCGTCGTGGTGCATGACGCGTAGCGTGTCGATGCGATCGAACGCCGCCCGGCACTCGACGATCCAGCCCGCGAGCACGGTGAGGGTCTCCGTGAACCGGCGCGCGCGCAGGGTCCACCACCACATCATGCGCTCGCCGTGCTCGGCTAGGATGCGCCCGATCCTCTCGGACGTCGTGCTCATCCACAGCGCATAGCGGGGCGCCGCGAGGCCGTGCACGGCGGCAACCTCGCGCGCTATCTCGTGAGGCAGCGCCCACGCGTAGTTCGTGAGCCAGCGGATGACGATGTCGTCGTCCTTAATCCCGGGCGGGAGCGGGATGCGGCAAGCCTCGGTGTAGTGGTCGCTGTCGTCAGGCATGTGCATGGCGTCTAGTCCTCCTCGGGTGATAGGTCACAGTGAAAGGCATTCTCGGGCACTACCGGCACGCCTAACGCGGCGCACCATCCGGTGAGGCGCACGGCGATCGCGCGCGGCACGCGCCGGCGCTGCAGCCAGCGCCTGACGCTGCGCTCCGTGCGGCCTAGCTCAGCGCCTAGCTCGGCGGCCGTCTGGCCCGTCAGCGTCTGCACGACGCGCACGAACGTGTCGTCAGGCACGCGCACCACCGCGCGCGTCGAGCCGATCTTATGCGACGGGTCGATCGCGTTGCGCGCGTAGTCGTAGCGCACAGCGAACGACGCGCGCTGTCCGGCCACCTCCTTCGCGCGCCGCAGGCCCTCGTCGACGGCCTCGGGCAGGCCGCGCATGTAGGCGTCCTCGCTCACCGTGTCGCCTAGGATCACGAACAGCGCGAGGCGCTGCCTCGTATACAGGTTGTTCTGAAACGCGAGCCTCACGACTGCCTCCCCTCGTCAGGCGTTACGTCGTCGCGCGCCGTCTCGCGCACGGCGTTCGCGCGCATGCGCTCCAGTAGCGCGAACCTCACCTCGCGCCCCGTGTCCGTCAGCACGTAGCGCAGGTACAGCGCCTGCCTCACGTGCGGCGAGGCGGCGTACTCGTCCTCGGTCCACTCGCGCATGAGCCCGCGCCTGACGAGCGCGTGGATCGTCACGGCCGGCATCGCAACGTCGCGCCGTCCGACCGGGTAGGCGGTGCCGCGATAGAGCAGGGCACCCTGCGCCATGAGCAGCAGCACACGGTGCTGCGCGCGCGTCAGGCGCGGCACGTGGCGGCCGTCAGGTGCGGGCGCGGTGGTCGTCGTCGTCATGGTCATGGTCACGTCCTCCGGGTCGGGTTGAGGTTGCCTGACACTAACGTGAGTGTCAGTAATCGGCAACCCCGCAGGCGTCGTCAGGCGCCGCTCACAGGCGGCAGCGTGCGCATCTCCTTTAGGTGCGGCGCGATCGCCTCGTACACGGCCGCGATCACGTCCTCGGGCATGCGCCTCCACTCGGCGTGCGTCACGTAGGCTAGGTGGTGCGTGCGGACCTTGTTCACGGCCCGCGCACGGTGCGCGGCCTCGACGTGCTCGTCAGGCTCAAGGAGTCGGCCGATGCTGCCGACCGCGTGGCCTGCGAGGCGGCCGGTGCGCCAGTAGCGTTCCTGACGCGAAAGGCGGCGCTCGCCGTCCGCGTCGTACGCGTAGGCGGCGACGATCACCTGCGCCTGCGTCACGCGGACAACCTCGCCGTGCGTGGCGCCTGCGACGCCTAGCGCGACGCGATCGCCGGGCTGGAGGGCGGCCACCTCGTCAGGCGACAACAGGCTGCGCATGTGGGCGGTGCGGATCATGTTCGTGGTCATGGTCGGTTCCTCGTTAGGTCGTTAGGTGGTGGTGATCGTCAGGCGGTGGACACCACGGCGCGGCTGTCGTGCTTCCGGCGGGCTGCCTCGCGGCGCCGGGCGCGCGCGGCGTTCTTGCGCTCCCACTCCGCGGTCGAGTCGAACGACTCCGCGAAGATGTCGTAGTTCTGCGCCAGCGTTAGGTAGCCGGCGCGCGATTCAGGCGAGCCGCGTTCCGCGTACTGGCGGCACTGGGCTGCGCGCTGGCGGCACTCGTCGGCCTTGCGAGCGGCGCGGCGCGCGCGGGCGCGGCAGGCTGCGGGAGTATCTGAACGGCGTCGGGACATGGGCGGGCTCCTCGTCAGGCGTTGGGGTTGGCGCGCCCCGGATGGGCGCGCCGGTTAGTCGTCAGGCGTCCACGCGCGCCGGCGTGGCGCGCTGCGATGCCTGCACATGCTTCTGCACGTCGTGCCGTCCGGTCTCGCGCACCGGCAGGTAATTGTCGATTTCGTAGCCTGACGACTGCGGCAGCGGCACGGCGCACGACAGGATTTCCAGCGGCCACGGGATGAAACCGCGCCCGCGCACTGCCTCACGCGTGCGGCGCACCGCGTCCTTGATTGCAGCCTCGCGCGTGTCGGCGGTCGCCCACGCGACGTACGTGCTGGCGAAATAGTGCTGCGCGGTGCGGGCGTCCTTCCTCGTCTTACGGGCCATGGTAGGTGTCCTCGTTAGGTCGTTAGGGTGGCCCGCCCCGGATGGGCAGGCCGGTAGGGCGAGTCGTCAGGCGTCCTCGTAGTACGCCGCGAGTGCCTTCTTGCCTAGCTCAGTCGTGGCATAGCCGCCGCGCTTGCTGTCCGTCGAGCGCACGGGCTCGATGAAGCCGCGCGCGCGCAGGTTGAGCACGAGTTCGGAAGCCTGACCGTACGAGCGAGCCAGTCCACGGCCGAAGATCAGAAAGACCGACAGGGGCTCGCGCGCGCAGTCCTGCAGCACTTCCGCCTGACGGTCCGTGATCGTCAGGCTGATCGACGGTGCCCACGCGTTAGGCGGCAGCGGCGGGCACTCCAGATGCAGCCAGCACCTAACGGCCGTGTAGCTACCGTGCCCGTTGAAGTCGTGGTAGCCGACCAGCGCCGGCTCGCCCTTGGCAATCTTCTGCGCGCACTGGCGGCAGCGCGCGCGACCGCTGGCCGTCGCCCGCTCGAAGCGGTTCCCCTGTTCGTTGCTTCCGCCGGCGCGGTACTCGTCCGCGCGCGACTGCGAAAGCACGTTAAAGTTCGTGGCGGCAGGATTGCGCATGGTGGTGTCCTCGTTAGGTCGTTAGGGTGGCCCGCCCCGGGTGGACGGGCCGTCGGGTGATCGTCAGGCTGCGGGCTCGGGTAGCTCGACGAGCCGGACGCCCTTGCCAAGCGTCGGGAACGCGGCGCGAAGCTCGGCGCCGGTTGCCTGACGATAGAAACGGTGATCGGGCATGACGCTGATGGTCAGCACGCCGCGCTCGGCGTCGTAGCGCAGCCACGGGCTCGGCGAATACTTCAGCCGCAGGTCGATGTCCACCTCGACCATCTGCGTCGGCGGCGCGTCAGGGCCGGGGCGGCGAACGGCCAGCACGCGGCGCGGGCGCCTGAACCTGATGTAAGTCCCGCCGTCCTGCGGGCCGGCGAACTCCTGCGGCACGATCACCGGCGTGCCTGACGACGCAGCCTCCTCGGGCGTCATCGTCAGGTGCTCGTCGCGCCACGCCCGCCACTTCGCGTACGCCCGGCGACCGGCCGGCGTCAGGCGCACCTTCGCGCCGCCACACAGGAAGCAGCGACCGCGCGAGTAGAAGCCGGTGCCGCCGCAGCGGCTGCAGTTGTACGTGTCGAACTCCAGACGGACGCGGGGCGTCGGCGTCGGCGTGGCAGGCGTGGCGGGCACCGGGCGGGTCGCGGGCGCGGGCGTCTGCGTCAGGTGAGTGCGTCGGGTCATGGTCGGGTCCTCGTTAGGTCGGGTGGGTGGGCCGCCCCGGGTGGGCGGCCCGTCGTCGTCGTGCGGTGCTCGTCAGGCTGCGGCGGCGTCCTCGCCCTCGTCGTCGCCTGCGGTGCCGGCCGTGCCGGCTAGGCCGAGCAGGTAGTTGGCGGCGGCCGACGCCATCGTCGCGCACCTGACGAGTGCGCGCGGGCCTGTCAAGTCCTCGGCCGTCACCAGTTCGCGGTGCTCAGCGTCGTGGCGCGTGAGGCAGGCGAGCCAGTGGTCGACGTAGGCGGCCGACTGTGACACGTGCTCGATGCCGAACGTGGCGGACACGAACGCCGAGGCCATCTCCGCGACGAGTTCCTCCAGCGCGTAGCGCTCCGAGCCGAACATGTTGAGCAGCGGGCGGTCGAGGCGGTGCGGCGCGCCGGTCCAGTGCGCGAGTTCGTGGAACAGCGTGCCGTAGTAGCCCTCGCGCGTGGCGAATGCCTTGCGCGGCGGCATGGTGATGCTGTCCGACGCCGGGCGGTAGAACGCGCGGTCGCCACCGTGGCGGATCGTCGCGCCTGACGAGCGCACCATCGCCTCGCACGCGGCGATCGCGTCGAAGCCCTCGTCGGCGTCGGCGCTGCCTGACGCGAGCGGGCCGCCCATGCGCCTGACGAGGCGGTCCACCGCGCCGGGCGAATCAGGCAGGTCGGCCAACTGGTCGACGTTGAACACGACGAACTGGCGCGCCATCCAGATGTCGCGGCGGCCGTCCTCGCCCTCGCCGCCTGACGACTCGCCCGCCTCACGATCGCGCACCGACACCTTGCGCATGAACACGATCGCCGTGCCCTTCTCGCCCTTCCGCACCACGGCGCCCTCGGCGATCGCCTGACGGAACGTCACCCAGCCGGCGGTGCGGTAGCCGTTCGCCATCTGCTCGCTCATCAGCACCAGCACGTTGACGCCGCTGTAGGCGCGGCGCGTCGCGGCGTTGGCCGGCATGCCTAACGTGACGGCCGGGGCGCCGGTCGCGTCCCACGGGCGCTGCCACGGCATGACGCCCGCCTGCATGCGCTCGATGACGCGGCGCGTTACGTCGGCGTAGATGTCGGCATTCGAGCGGCGCGGGGCCGTGGCCTTGGTGCCTGACGCGGACGCGCGGCGGCGCGTCGTCGTCTTGCGGGCGGTCGTCTTTCGGGTCGTCGTCTTGCGGGTCGTCGTGCGGGGCATGGTTGTGTCCTCCGGATCGGGTGGTGGTGAGCGCCGCGGGCACGACGCTCGTCAGGCGTGAGACGTCAGCTAGCGGTGATCTTCACCCAGTCGGCGTTCAGCCAGCGCCGGCCGTACTGAACCTCCAGATGGCCGGCGCGGACGCGCACCTGCGCCAGATGCCGACGGCCGATCTTCGTGACGCGCGTCGCGGTCGTCAGGTAGACCGTGCGACCCTCGGCGATGCGTGCGGTGATCCACTCCAGTTTCATCTCGGCGGTGATCGGCGTGGTGGTCATGGTCGGTTCCTCCGGTTCGGGTCGCCGGCCCCGGGCGGGCCGGCCTGTCAGGTTGTCAACTGCGGTACTTCAACTGTCACGTTAACTCAACCTGCCGGGGCAGTCAAGCGGGCGGTAGAAGGTCGCGCCCACGCGCGCGAGGGGGCACCTAGGGCGAACGGCCTAGGATCGCCCCTGACGGACGATCGGCCCCGGAGGCATAGGTCACCCTAGCTCCGGGGCCGATCGTGGCGCACGCGCCGATTGTGCGCGGGCGCGGGGCGTTCAGGCGGGCGTGCGCGTGGCCTCGTGGGGCCAACCCTGCTCCTGCGCCCGGCTCACGGTCAGGTCGAGGTGGCGGGCGCACAGCCGGTAGCTCGGGCCGGGCTCGCCGAACAGCACCCACCGGAACGTACCCGCCGGGGGCTCGGTGCAGGCCGGGCCGACGACGACCAGCGCCTCGAACTCGCACGTTGCTGCCGCCGTTGCCGCGTCAGGCGCCTCACGAGGCGCGCTCACTTGCCCTTCCACGAGAACGGCGTCTCGCCCTCGACGTCCCACGTGTCGTTCACGCGATCGACCACGATCGCGCTGCCGTCGGTGAACACGTAGCGCGTCAGGTTGTCCGCCCCGCGCTCGGTGCCATACGTCTCGCCTAGCTGCGACGCCACGAGCGACGTCAGGTGCGGGTGCGCGTCAGGCAGTTCAGCCGGGGCGCACGGGAAGTCCAGCATCAGGTCGGCGACGCACTCAGCGATCGTCAGGTTCCGCATGGTCAGTTCCTCTCGTTAGGTGATGGTGATGGTGGTGATGATGCACCGGCACGCGTCAGGCGCGCCGGCTGCGGGGACGCGGCGCTAGGCCGCGCATGAGTTCGGCGACACCGGCCGGCACCGGCGGACGCTCGACGCGCCGCTTCCTCCTGTCGTCAGGCGTGGCGAGGCGCAGGACGCGCGCGGGCGCGACGTGCTGAGCCGGGCCGTACGCGCGCCGCGCTGCGATCCACGGCCGGATACGCACGCGCCCGGCTGCTGTCGTGCCCTCGGCCAGCGCCACGCGGTCACCGTCGCGCCACCTGACGACGACGTACACGAGGCGCCCGGCGGGCACGTACAGGCATAGGGCGCGCACCACGGCGGGCGGCAGGGACGGGGCGGCGGGTGTCGTCGTTGTGCTGGTCATGGTAGGATGATCCCTCGGGCAAGGGTGATAGGGTCGTCAGGCGTCAGGCTGCGGCGTGGATGAGTGCGAGGCGTATCTCGTCAGGCGTTAGCTCGCCGGCCGTCCAGCGCGGGTTGCGCGGGTGACAGCCTGACGAGGCGCGGCAGATGGGGCACAGGTCGCCGAGGCCACGGCCTTTCAGGCGCCGCTCGTCCGACCGGGTGCCGTGCCATGCGCGCACGACGTTGAACTCGATACCGGCCGCCGCGACGACGCCGACGAGGCGCGAGCCGTAGCCCCTGCGATGCTCGCGCAGGCGCTCGGCTAGGTCGGCCGTGAACCCCATGTAGTGCCGCGCGTGCTCGTACGGCGTGGCGAAGTGCAGCAGGTAGACGACGCCGTGCAGGCGGGCGTCGCGCGGGTCGCGTGCAGCAGGGTTGGGCAGTCTCATCGTCAGGTATCTCCTCGTCAGGCGTCCATGATGCGCGTCGCCCACCGGCCGGCACTGCGACCGGGGCGGCTCTTGTCAGGCACCACGTAGTGCGTCGCCGCGACCCACTCGCCGAGCGTGTAGTCGCGCTGGAACGAGAACGGCAACAGGCCCATGATCTCGCGCATGGCCTGCTCAGTCTCGGCCCACCCGCCCTCGGGCAGGCCGTGCAGGCGGCGCGCGGCGCGGCGCAACTGGCGATCCTTCCCGGTGCGCGCTAGGTGGAGGGCTTGCGTCAGGGTCTGCTTAGGCATGGTCGGTTCCTCGTTAGGTCGTTAGGGTGGCCCGCCCCGGATGGGCGGGCCGTCGTCGTCAGGCTCAGAACGTCAGGCCCTTTTGTAGAACTGCTGCACCGCCAGCCGGCCCTTCTCGGTCGCCACGTAGCGGGCCTCGGGGCCGGCACTCTGCGAGCCCGCGTCAGGCGCCAGCAGGTCGCGGCGCAGTAGGTCGCCGATGCGAACGAGCGCCTCGCCGCCGGTGAGCGTCAGGCGCTCGCGGTACAGGCCCATGGCGGTCACGGCGTGCCCGGTCGCGGCATCGAGTATGTCGGCGTCGATCTCTGACACGCTCAGCGCGGGGTCGTCGTCCTCGTCAGGCAGCGGCTGGTATGCGGCGGCCTCGTCCAGCAGGAACGTCAGGCGCCCCTCGGTGAACATGGCGAACTCGCGCCCGGCGTACGTTAGGCGATCGCCCTCGACCAGCGACACCAGCTTGGTTCCCTGCCGATAGCTCGTATGCACCAGCGAGTCGTACAGGCCGCCCCACGTCGTCGGCGTCTCGTGGTGCGGCCAGCCGCTGCTGGTGACGAGGACGCGCACAAGTAGATCCTCGTGCGTAACGCCACGGACGGTGAGCGATAGGCGGCCGGCGGGCGTGCGGCGCACGGCGTGAACGGCGGGGCTGGGCGTGGTGTTCTTCGGCATGGTCGGTTCCTCGTTAGGTCGTTAGGTGATGGTCAGCGATACTCGTCGTCTTGGTAGAACGACATACCGCGCGAGCAGGCGCAGATAGAGTCCCACGACGGGAGCAGCGCGTCGCAGTGCTGGCAGAACGGCGCATGATCGAGCGGGTTGTAGTCGTCAGGCACCGCGCCCTCTTGCGTGAGCATGACGTCCGTCCCCTCTAGGATGCGGACACGATCGGCCTCCGGGGCGTCGCGGTACAGGTCTAGGGTGCGCTCGGGCATGGTCGGTTCTCCTCGTCAGGCGTTAGGTGTGGTGCGCGCCGCGCGCGGGTCGCGGCGGTAGGCTCGGCGCGGGTCGCTGCGCTCAGCCTGCGCGTGGTCGTAGGTGTTCGCGAGGATCGCCTGCGCGCCCTCGCCCATGAGTGTCGGCCTGTAGTTGGGCGCGTCCAGTAGCGCGCGGAACGACCCGAACGCCGTATAGCTCGCCGTCACCATGTCGGCACTCGGCATAGTGAACCGCACCGGCTGGCGGCCGTGGTCGCGCTGCGACGGCGTCGGGACGATACTCACCCGCCGCACGATCGTGCGGCCTGACGCGAGCGTGAAGCGCACATCCACCGCCTTGTTTGTCAGGCGGACGACACTGCCGGCGTACGTGCCGCCGAAGTAGCGAATCAGGACGGACATGCTAGCGATGCTGTGCATAGCTCAGTTCCTCGTTAGGTCGTTAGGGTCAGCGCTCAGTCAGCGAGCGCGTACAGGATGCGGAGCAGGCCGTCGAGCGACGGCTCGACCGCGAGGCGGACGCCGGCATTGGAGCGAGCGACCCACCGGCCGCGCCTAACGCGGACGATGCTCGTCTCCCCGTAGATGCCGACGCGGGCGGAGTAGAAGCCGGCGCACAGGCGCGTGAGGGACAGGGCGGCGGTGATCGTCTGGCTAGGCATGGCGTGGTCCTCGTCAGGTGTCGGGTGAGCGGGGCGGCCGGGCGCCGCCCCTGCGGGAATCGTCAGGCGCTTACGGACACGGCGGCGAACGCCGGGCCGTAGAGGTCGGGCCAGCGCTGCATGATCGAGTCGAGTTCGCGGCTGGCAAGCAGCACGTTGGTCGTCGTGTTGTACGGCAGCAACTTGCCGGCGAGGCTGCGCGCCTCGGCGTGCCTGACGTCCGCCAGCGCGTGATCGAGCGCCTCGTCCGCGCGGTGCAGGTTCTCGAACACCTCGCTGCCATCGCTGCTGCGGGCGGTGGCATAGAGCGCGTTGCCTAACGCGCGGTGCGCATCGAGCAGCGCGGACCACGTATCGCGGCGGGAATACTCGTCAGGCCGCAGGCCGGACAGCGCGTTCGTCGTGTCGCGCATCACGTAGCCGATCGCGTCGCGCAGGGCGGCGATGGTGTCGCGGTGGGTCGTGTTCTCGGGCATGGTCGGTTCCTCCGGTGGGGTGGTTCAGGCTGTCAACTGCGCGGTACTTCAACTGTCACGTTAACGCAACCTGCCCGGGCGGTCAAGTGTCGGCGCCCTAGGGCGCCCAACGCCCGGGGCGGGCAGGGGCGGGCGGGGCGTGTCAGGAGGCCCGCTACGGGGCGATCGGCCCCGGGGCTAGGCTCACCCTAGGCGGACAGGCGATCGCGGCGCACGGGGCGAGTGTGCGCACGGGCGGGCGGGTGTGGCGGGCGGGCGGCCGTGGCCGGGACTTCCGGCCTGACGGAACACAAAGGGATGGCGGAGTCGAAGGTGCAAAGCTACGAGGCCATGCCGGTCGTGCCCCTAGCGGATCGTTCTGATGATAGAGGGATCGACCACCGCGCCGCGCCTCACGGTTCGTACGGTACCACTGCCTGACGAGTCACGCAACGCGTCGCCGAAGCGACTCGTGAGGCTTCTGCTTCCGGCCGGCCTCATCGCGCCGGCGCCACTTGTAGTCACTCTCGTAGCACTGTTTGCACATGCCTGACGCGTAGTACGGCGCGCCGCACTCGCACGGCGGGTTGCGCTCGGCCACGCGCCGCCTGCGGCACGCCCGGCACACGCGACGCCCCGCCTCGCGGATCGCGCCGCCGCAGTCCTCGCACCCGTCAGGCGGCACGTAGAGGTACCAGAACGGACGCACGCGCGCCGACGCACGGCCGGGCAGGTTGAGGTAGACGACGCGCGGCTCCGTGGCCCACGCGTCATACTCACGCTTGGCCTCGGCCATCAGCTCGGCGTACGTCTGCTGCCTCACGACAATCGGTCGTCGTCGTCAGGCACCGGCTTGCCGGCTGAACGGTTAGGCAGCGCCTCGCCCGGTGCGCCGTACCACGCACGCTCGGCGTTAGGCTCGGCCGGGTACGTGCGCGCACGCGCGGGGTCGCCGGCCGTGCGTGCGGGCCAGTTGTACGGGATGCACCATGTACGCTCGGGCACGTCGACGCCGGGCGGCACCTGATCGACTAGGATGCTGTCGCCGACGACGGCCGCGTGAGCGCCCGGCAGGATGCGGGCGCACGCGTACGACGCCACCGGGGCGCGCCCGTGGCTGATGCCGGCCTCGTGTAGCGTCACGCCGTCGAACTCGATCGCCGTCGCCAGCGAGTCACTGACCTCGGGCGACTCGTAACCATCGCACGGGTAGTCCTCGCACACGACCGGCGGCGGCGCTGGCTCGTCGGGCTCGTCGGGTGGCACCGGCTCGTCAGGCAGCGGGTTGCCCGGGTCGCGCGGCACGTTCGTTACCACCAAGCGCCACACGTTGCTGCGCGTGGGCATGGCTAGCGTCAGGTGCGTAATGCGTGAGCCGTAGAGGCCGGTACTGACAAACGTGACGGCCGTTCCATCGAGCGCCGCGTTGCGCCTAGCGCCTATGCCGCTGTGGGTCCAATAGAAGCCGGCCGCGCGTATCTCGTCGAGCGTCGCCGCCCTCGTTATGCGCCGCCCGTCCTCGGTGATGACCGTGACGTTCGCGCCGACGATCGTCAGGCGCACCGTGTCGCCGACCTGCATCGTGCGCTCGCGCTCGGGCGGGTCGATGATCGGGTACCACGCGATGATGCTGTCCGGCACCAGCGGTGGCACGTCAGGTTCCTCGTTCTCGTCAGGCGGCGGCACCTCGACGCGCACAGTGTCGTACACCACGACGATCGAGTCGCGGTACATGATGACCACGCTGTCGCGGATCGCTAGGCTGTCACGGA
Source organism: Acidobacteriota bacterium (assembly GCA_044508265.1). Lineage (GTDB taxonomy): Bacteria > Acidobacteriota > Vicinamibacteria > Vicinamibacterales > Vicinamibacteraceae > JAEZDP01. The sequence goes on along the minus strand of JBIQIB010000011.1, from coordinate 37,313 downwards.
TCGCTAGGCTGTCACGCACGACGACCGAGTCGCGAAGCCTGACGACGATTGAATCGCGGACGGCAACTGAATCGCGGACCACCACGCTGTCGCGGATATCGAGAGCCACGCGCACGGTCACGCTGACCGTGTCGCCTGACGACGCCGGGACTTCGATCGTGCGCTGCGCCGCCGCCGCGTCAGGCGTAGCGGCGATCAGCGGGAGTGCGCACAGGATAAGGTACAGTATCTCGCGGCTGACCCGGCGCGTCACTTCCGCCGCCCTCCCGTCCTCGCCCGTCGGGCGCTGCGTGATCGTCAGGCTGCGCACTCTCACACTGCGGCGCGAAAAGCCTAACGTCAGGCCGAAGTGGAACCACACCGCCAGCCACCTCGCCAAACGGCGGGCGGTAGAGGGGCGCCGGCGCACCGGGTGCACATTCCGTGTAGACGACATAAATCGTGTCAGGTAAGGGAAACGGATAGGCCGACGCGTCAGGCAGCGACGGGGCACCCGCCACGGCTGGCGTCATCGACACGAAATCGTCATGCGGCAGGCCGTCGCCGAATATCCACGCCGCGTAGCACAGTTGCACGATCGCGAGGCTGCGCGCACATACGCGCACGGCCTGCGCCTCGACCTCGGCGCCCCAGTCGATCGCCACGTGCCCTAGCCCTCCGGCGGCCCGTAGCCTAACGCCGCGCGATTCAGCCGCACCGCCGTGCGGAAGTCGGGCATCGAGAGTAGCGACGGGTCCGGGTCGGTCTTGCGATCCGGCGCCACCTCCCAGTGCCCGCGCACGCGGTCCGGCGTCAGGCGCGGGTGCCAGCCGTGGGCGACCACCGCGAGCCATAGGGCCGCCGCAACCTGCCACGGCGTCAGCGGCTCACCTCGCGTCGGGTGATCGACCGGCAGGTTGCGGTTCACGAACGTGATACCTAACGAACGGCCGTTGAGCGACTGGCGCGGGCGCCATAGGTAGCTGTTCCGCGTGCCCGGGATGCGGGGCGGCAGCGGCCACGCCGAACGCCCGGCGTGATAGGCGACGGTGTCGCGCGGGATCCACCTAATGATGCGGCGCGTCGAAGGACTCTCGCCCCGGTCGATCGCGTAGTGATAGCTGCCGACGTTCTCCTTGCCCCACAGCCAGCCCCACGCGCCGTCGAGCGTGTCGCCGGCTGTGCAGTGCAGCACGAGAGTGTCGACCGCGTCAGGCGCTAGGCGACCGCCGTAGTCCTGCGAATCGGCTGCGCGCCCGTAGTCCTCGACGCATAGCTGGAACGACACGAGCGTTTGCACGCCGGCATCGCGCATGACGAGCCACGGCAGGCCGCTCGTCAGGAGCGGCAGGTCAGGCAACTCGTCTATAGGCGTTAGGTATCTGAGCGTAGTGACGACGGGGTTGCTCATCGCTCAGTCCGGCTCGGGCTGCGGCTCGTCAGGCTTTAGCGGGTCGGGGCCGAACATCAGTTGCACGAACCACCTGATGTTCTTCACCTTGACCGACCAGCGGAAGAACAGCACGCGCACCTTATACTTTCGGTCCTCGTTCGCGTGATACCACTGCCACGCCCACTCGGCCATGCGTGCGCGGATGAAGTCCTCCAGCCCCGGCACGCCGGCTGTTTCGTAAACCCGTTGCGCGTCGGTCCGGTCGACCCTGAACTCGGTATAGATAAGCGCCATGGTGCGTGTCCTCTCGTCAGGCGTTAGGTGATGGCGGCAGCGCGAAGGCCGCAGCCGCTGCGACTACGTCGACGATCGCCGCATGCACGGCCGGCGTCGATGCGTAGTTGTGGTGTCGCCTCACGCCGCCGATCGGGCGCAGGCGATCGAGGAAGGTTCCGTTCCGCACCTCGCGATCCTCCGTGACCGCGCGCGCGTACTCGGCGCTTAGCGGGCGAAGGGGCGAGGCGACCGGGTCGAATGCGTCGTGCACGTTGAGCCACAGCGGCGGACGGGCGGGGTCTATAGCATCAGGCGGCAGCTTCGCCACCAGCCAGCGGATCGGCGAACCTAACGTGACGAGGCCGGCGACGCCTGACGACCGGCGATCGTAGACCCAATCGGCCGCGATCACGCTTCCCCAACTATGCCCCACGACGACGACCGGCGCCAGTGCCTCGGCGTCCTCACCTGCCTCACGCGCCACGTCAGGCACCGCGCCGGCCTCGACAGCCTGACGATGCGCCCGGCGCCTAACCTCTTGCCGCGCCGCATCGTGCGCCGCGTGCATCAGGTCGTGTATCTCGTCGTATGCCTCACGATAGCTGACCGCGTCAGGCATGAAGTCGTCCATCCAGCGGCGCACATAGGTCGGCACCTGACGACCGCGAAGGGCCGCCTGTATGCGCCGCATGCGCCGCGCGATGATCTCGCCCCAACAGACCTCGCGCCACGTGACGGCCAGCGTGCCGCCCGGGTAGCGGCGCGCCACCTCGCGCTCGACGCCTAGGCGCAGCAGGTCGCTCCAGCCCTCGCCGTGCTCGCCGATCCCGTGCACCGAGAGGACGGCCACGTGCCTGACGCCGGCCACCTCGACGATCGTATCCGGCATGGCGTCACCTCCCCCGCGCGTCAGGCACTACGCGCGGTATGGCCGGGGCCGGCGCAGCGGCGTTAGGCGCGGGGCGAGTCGGCCAGTACTGGAACACCTCGTCGCACGGCAGCACGGTGAGCGCAACGGCTAGGTCGTTGTCGCCGCGCCGAAGCGCGATGCACTCGGCCCTCACGAGCGCGTGCAGGAACTGCGCGGACTGCTCCTGCTGCGCCCTTGCCTCGGCCGCCGCCACCTCCAGCGCGGCGACGCGCGCACGCACGTCGGTCATCTCGTCCGACGGACGCGTGAGGCTGAACCCTAACGTCAGGAGCACGGCCCACACGGCGCCGCACAGCGTGCCGGCCGTGACGATGAGCCCCGCCCAAGGCTTGACCTTCTCGTTCAGGCGTGCGGCCCATGAGCCGCGCGGCGGGTCGGTGCGGCGCGCGTAGCCTAGGTGTTCGCCCGGCCCCGGTCGCATGATGCCGCCCCGGCCGCTGCCGTCGTCAGGGTCACACTGTCGGTTCTCGGGCATGTCGTCGCACCTCGCTAGTCTCGTCGGTCGTTAGGTCTCTGACTGTTAGGCGCGCCTATTCATTCATCGTCGTCAGGCAAGATAATCACACTGCCGTGCCGCATGCCCCACTCGGCGATGCGGTATTCGTACGCCTTCGGTGCACCGCCGACCCAGTAGGTCGGGTTGAAGAAGTCGAAGTTACTCATGTGCCTCGGGTCGACGACGTCGTTCGCGGCGATCGTCCGGTAGATTGTCGGGCCGCACGCGTCGCCGAAGATGCCGTAGGCGACGCCTGACGAGTTCTCCTTACTCACGTCGCACCTGACGTCGATGTATTTCCACGTGCCGTCGCACACCTGCTCACGCGTCGCCATCTTGACTAGGTGCCCCGGGTGCGGCGAGCGGCGCCACACGTTGAGCCACAGGCCGTCGTGGCGCAGGTACATGCCGGGAATGAAGTAGTCGAAGCCGGGGCCGGAGTCGTACACCTGAATGATGGTGAGGCCCATCTCGTCGTCGTCAGGCACGTAGAAGTCCGGGTCGAACTTCACAATCACCGCCGCCGCCACGCGTGAGGCTTGCACGTAGTTCTCCGACGAGTCGACCATGTCGGCCCACCAGCCGGCGTTCGTGAAGTCCTGCAACGGGTCGCGCCGGCTCACCATGACCGGGTGCCCGTTGTACGTGTTGCACGTGTCGATTTCGCAGTTGCGGAAGCCCCAGCCGTACCAGAACGAGTAGGGCGGTCGCCACTCGTCGTTCTGCCACGCCTCGAACTCCTCGATCGTCGACCACTCGGACCAGTCCTCGTGGTAGTGGCCTAACGTCTCCAGCGAGCAGCCGTCGTAGTCGGTGCACGGCGTGCGCGTCGGCGCCGCGTTAGGCACGAACTGGATATAGACGTTCCGCACCTCCGGCACCGTCACGCCGTCGCCGCCGACGCCGACGATCATCCACTCGCAGTCCGCCGCCGCGTCAGGCGCGAGCGTCACCGCGGCCGACGCGAACGTCAGGTTAGCCGCGCGGTCGATCCTCACCGAGGCCGGGTTCGGCGCGCCGGCCGATGCCCACAGCGCGGACGGCCCCGCGTCCACGCGCCGGTAGTGCAGGACGAGGGATGTGCCTGACGCGGCCGGCGTGCGTAGCTCGACTATGATCCGCACCGCCGCGTAATGCGTCGCGTCATATCGCGCGGTGGGCAGGCCGACGGGCACCTCGGCGCCCGCCATCGCGCCTAACGATCGCACCGTGCGGCCGGGCAACAGCGAGATCGTGTTCGGCGGCAGGCCGGCGGCGATAGGCACGGGCGCAGGCGAGCCGCCACCGACGACCGGCGTCTCGGCCCCGGCCACCTCCAGCGCCGGACGGTTGCGCGCGGAGCGAATCAGCATGTCGTCTGCCTCACGTCTTACTCACCGTCGGCTGCCTCATGCCTAACGTGAGGGCGAGGCCGTAGATGTACGAGCCCGGCAGCGGCGGAAGGTCGATGTGGTTACCCCAGTCCAGTGCCCATTCGGCGATGCGCCACACGCCCGGCCCCGGCGACGCCTCGCTAGGCCCGCCGCCCGTCGGCCCACCCCAGCGCGTGAACGTCACGCTGTCGACCGTCGCCATGTTCGGGAACGTCTGAGGCACGCGGGTCGAGATCAGCGTGCGCGACTCGTCAGGCATGCACGCCAGCCCGTAGCGCAGGTGCCCCTGCACGACGCCGTTGTGTACGTCGACCGTCAGGTCGTAGTCCCGCCACTGGCCGTCGGTGAAGTCGGTGGCCGGGCCTAGGTCCACGATCTGCGTCGATAGCTGCGCGCCCATCGTGAGGATCATGCGGTCCTCGCCTAACGCGGCGATCCAGTGTACGCCCAGCCTAACGCTCCACGCCTGACCGCCGCCGGTGATCCGATAGCGGAAGTCTAGGATGTTGAACGGGTCGCGGTTGCCCGCGCCGAACGCGGTCGTCGGGTCGGTGACGATGCCGGGGTACATTTTGATGATGATGCGCGCGCGCATGCGGCGCGTCACGTCGTGAGCCCCGCCGGCCACGGGCGACGACACCCAGTAGAGCGGCCACGCCGGCGCGTAGGCCCCGTCACGGCGACCTAGTACCGTGGGGTGCCCGGCATAGGTCACCACCTTGTCTAGATGCGCGTTGTAGGGCTCATCCCACGCGCCGCCGGCGTACATGCCCTGCGGCCGCTGATCGGTCCACGTCCACAGGTCGTCGAGCGTCGCGAGGTTCGTGTAGTCCTCGTGGTACTTCCACCCCTCGTCAGGCAGCAGGCACCCCTCCTCCGGCCCCTCCGGCACGCCCACCGACACGCCGAAGAACTGGACGGCCAGCCACCTGACGACGACCGGCGTCGCGCCGTCGCCGCCCTTGGACACGAGGCGGAATTCACAGTCACCCGTGCACGCGTCATGCAGCGGGACGTCGGTGCCTATGACGACGCCGGTGCGGTCGAGCGCCACCTCGACCATCTCCACCGCGCCGGCGCGCAGCCACGTGCGGCCGCTGCCTAACGGGCGGTACATGAGTATGAACGCCGCGCCCACGGGACCGGCCGCGTCCACGTGAGCCACTAGCCGGGCAACGCGGTGGCCGGTGCAGTCGAAGGCGGCCGACGGGACGTCGTGCCGCATCTCCCAGCCGGCGTCGAACGTGATCGGGTCCGGCGTGTCGGCCGCCTCCAGTAGCGTGATGCTGTCAGGGATGCGCATGACGCCGCCGGCCGTGGGCGGCGTCATGCCCTCGCCTACGCCTAGCGACTCGATGCCGGCCAGTTCAAGCGCGGGCCGGTTGCGCGTCGATCGTACAAGCATGAGTCGTCAGGCAGATAGTTGCAGGTACAGGTTCCCTAGGATCGGCGCGGCCACGCCGTCGCCGCCTAGCGCGACAACGCGGAACTCTATGTCGTCGATCGCCCATGCCTGCAGCACGGCCCACGGCGAGGCCACGAGGCCCGCGTCATCGAGTGGCATGGCGACCGGCACGACGGTGACCGGGGCGAACGCGTCGCCGCTGCCGGCCACGCGAGCCTCGATGCCTAACGTACTGCCTGACGCGCCGGCTGTGCGCACCTCGCCCGTGAGGCGCGCCCACGCGTAGCCGCTCACCCACATCGGGACGTAAGGCAGGCCGATGTCGGCCGGCCCCGCGCCGAACGCGCCTAGCGGCATGCGCTCGACGGCGAGCGGGTCGAGTGCGCCCATGTTGCCAACGATCGTCAGGCTGCGCGTCGGCGTCTCACTCTCGCCGACCGGCAGTGGCCCCATCGTTAGGCCGTCGGCCGTGACGCCGAACAGTTCAAGCGCGGGGCGGTTGCGCGATGAGCGGACGACGACGGGCGGCGTCGTCACAGCAGCGGTCCCTCACTAACGATCGTGGCGGCCGACGTGTGCAGCAGGTTGCCCGCTAGGTCGTAGGAGCGCAGGCGCCACACGCGGCGGTACAGGTTGTGGTCCGTCCAAGCGCCGGCGACGGTGTCGCCTGACGCGGTGACGACGACCCATGAGCCGCCCGAGGCTAGGTACTCGACCGACACGCGTACGGCGTTAGGGTCGGGGCACGTCCACGCTAGGCGTATGATGCGGCGCGGTATCTCCGGTAGCGGCGGGTCGGTGTATCCGAGAACCGGCGTGCCTTCGGTGAACACGGGCGCGTCCGGGTGCACGCCCGGCTCGTCGATCTCGCCCTCCGGTGGCTCGCCTGCGCCCGTGGTGCTCGTGATGCCATGGCACCACGGGATCACTTCGTAGTTGTACGGGATATCGGCCAGCAGGCCGGGGTCGTCGAACGTCTGAGCCCCGGGGCCGGGGTCCGGTATCTCTGCTACGACGATGTCGTTGCGCCTGACGAGGTAGACGACCGGGTATAGCTCCTCGTCAGGCGTCACGGCCGTGCCCGTGGTGAAGTGCAGGGTGTTCGTGTCGCCCGCGCGCGTGATCGTCAGGCCCGTCACGGGCGGCAGCGACACGCCGCTGATCGCGTTCACCGCCTGTCGCTCGTCGATCGTTATGCGCCCGGCGCGGCCCTCGCGATCGCGCGCAACTAGGCGCGCCTTGCGCCAGTAGTCGGGCGTGGTTGCCACGGCCACGTAGGTGCGCCAATCGAGGGCAGAGTCGAGCAGGCCGTCGCCGCGCCTGACGACGACCGCCTCCATGTTCGTAGCGTCGCCCGGCATCGGGAGCGGCAGCACCTCGCCGGTGACGGCATGAATGGCGACCGTGTCCGTCTGCGGGTCGAACTGGATGCGGTACCATATGGCGCCGTCGCCGTTCTCGCCGGCCGCCGCCGCCTCGCCGAACGACTCGATCGCGGGCGCCGCAGCGCCGGGCAGCGGGCGTCCCGTGCCGGCCGCGTCGAGCCAGCGTCGATAGGCACCGGCCGGCGCGCCGCGCGTCCTGATCGTCGTGCGGCGCGTAGTCTCATCGAGCACGTGGCGCCACGCGACGACGCCCCAGCGCTGTACCTCGTCGTAGTGGACTCCGTTAGGCGCGAAGTCGTACACGTCGCCTAACGAGACGAGCCACCAGTAGCGTAGCTCTATCTCCTGCTCCGCGACGGGCGTGTGCAGGTCGTGGATCACGCGCTGGATGAACGCCTCGGCCTCGACGCGGCGCGTCACGCCGCGCACGCGGTCCTCCGCTATCTCGATCGGGCGCGGGCCGAACTGCGCTACCGAGCCCGCGTGCTCCCACGTGGCAACGTCCCACGTGTTCAGGTCGCGGTTAAAGAACTTCACCACGCCACGGTTCCTAACGTCCGTGCCGCGCAGGCGTAGCGACGTGACGTTGAGATACTCGCTAGGCGCGATCGTAGTATGCGCCGTGTCCGTCTCGCGGTTGGGCGCGTAGAACGTCAGGCGGAACGAGTGGTCGGCCTGCCATTCGTAGGAAAGCTCCCAGCCTATCTCCAGCGCGATCGCGCGCAGGGCGGTGAGCAGCGAGTCAGGCTCGACGACGCGTTCGTAGAGGATCCAGCCGGGCGATACGGGCGTCACCAGCTCGACGCCGGCGAAGCCGTTGTCGTCGAGTATCTGGCGCATAACGACTTCGGCCGGCATGCCGAACGTGTTGTCGGAGTACGTGCGCCGCTCCGTGATGCGCGCGTCCAGCAGCACGGCGCCTGCATCGCGGAACGGAACCGACACGAGCGACTCGTTCAGGTTGCCGCCGAAGTCGGGGTCGTCGACGATGCCCTCGAACACCTGACGCCAATCGCCCTCGTCAGGCAGTACGTCGTGAGGCAGCGTCGCGGTCCACACCGTGAGGCGGCGAAACGGGTGCACGAACGGCGCATAGCTGCCCGTCGTCTGGTTCTCGGGCGACGCCGACATGAGGGGTGACAGCGAGTGCCTGACGCCGCCCCGGTCAACCTCGCGCCGCAGCGTCAGGGTGCCCGTCACCAGCGGCTGGTCGAGACCCTTACCCCACTCGACGCGGCGCAGGAAGTTGCAGCCGTTCAGGTTGTGCAGCGGCTGCAACGTGCCTGACGCGTCAGCTAGGAACGCGCGGCGCCACACGCGGTAGTGCCGCCCTTTCAGGACGTCGCGCTCGCCGCTCGTATGCTCACGCACGCGCCGTCACTCCTCCACCCGGATCACTGCCTCACGAACGAACCCGCCGCCGTCCTTCCAGACGTAAGGCGAGCCGGTGATGGTGACGGCCGCGTCGATCGTCGTGGCGTCGGCGAACCCCATGGCCTCGCCGCCCACGGGCGGCACGCCGCCGTAGGACGCTATGGCGTCGCGCAGGGCATTGTAGGCAGTCTCTGTCATTTCGTACGACCGGAACTGCCTGACGCGAAACTCGGCGCCAACGGTCGTCAGCCACGAACCGTCGAACGAGCGCACACGCTCGGTCGTGCGGACGGCCTCCAGTTCCTCGGCGCCCGTGGCGTCGACCTCTATCGTTATGCCCGCTATCGTCAGGAACGGCACGCGCACCTCGCGTTGTTAGGCGTCATGGTCACAGACTCCACACCTCGTTCGCGCGCGCGCTGTCGCCCATCGTCTCGACCGCCTTGCGCTTCGCGTAGTCCTGCAACTCGTCGAACACCTCGCTAATCGAGCGGTCCCTAGCGTCGACTGCGATGTTCTCGACGCGCAGCACGACCGTGGGGCCTGACGACGCACGCCCCGGCTCGCGGCGCGGGCCGTCGGGCAGTTCCGGCACCCGGTACTCGGGGCGCGGCACGCGCGCGTCAGGCACCGGGCTGCTCACCGCCTCCTTTGCCTGACGAATGATCTCGGGGAACTCCTCGATCATCGAGTCGAAGCGTGCGCGATCGAGTTTGTAGCCGGCCGGGATGTTGCGCATTTCGCCCGCCACGTCTGACGCCGCCTCCGCTAGGTCGCGCAGCGGGTCGTTCGCGGCGCGCAGCCACTCTAGGAACTCGTCGGCGCTGCGGAAGCGCGTGCCGCTGAGCAGGGCGAGCGCGTCGTCCTCAAGTGCGGTGAACAGCGTCTGCAGGTACTCGCGTGCTGCCTGACGACCGGCGTCGGTGTCGATGTCGAAGCCGCGCATTACCTGCGCTACCTCGTCGTTGAACAGCCGCTCGGCGCCGACGATCGCCTGACGCCACGCCTCGGCCGGCCCCTCCATGCCGAACAGTTCGGCGCGCACCTGCTCGAAGCCAATGATCGAGGACAGGTCGTCGCCTAGGCGTAGCGCTGCCTGACGAGCTAGGTCTAGCGCCTCGGACAGTTGCAGGAACGCGAGCGGGCTTATGTTGCCCTTCGCGTCGACGAGCGTGATGCCGAATAGCTCGGCGGTGCGCCTAACGTCTGCGAATGTCGTCCCTAGCTTCGCGAGTTCCTGATCGACAATGTCGCGCCGCAGGCCGCTCAGGGCGCCCGGTCCGCGCGTGCTGTCGAACATGTCGGCACTCCACCTAGCGATGACGCCGGCCGACGCACCGAGGCCGGTTTCCATGTCGCGGAACGAGCCGCGCACGTTCGACAGTTCGGCGCGCAGCCTAGCGAGTTCCTCGTTGTTCTTGTCGATCAGCACCTCGGTCGGCGACGGCCCACCCGTGAGGCTGCTGATGAGCGACACGGCGCCGCCGATCATGCCGAGGACGGACGCGACGCCGGACACGCTCCTAAACAGGTCCGTGAACGTGTTCAGGTCCGCACTGTTCGCCAGTATGCCGTAGGCCGTCTCCGCTGCCTCGGCGAGCGAGAGCATGCCGTCGATCGCCTGACGAGTGCTGTCGCTCACCGCGTCGATGCCTGACGCTATCTGCAACAGGCCACGGCCACCCTGCGCCGCCGCGCGGATTGCGTCGCGCATGCCGTCGATCGAGTCCGCGCTGTCGTCCGCGCCGGCCTCGATACGTGACCAGCCCTCGTTGAACTTCGCCATGACGAGGGCGAAGTCGTCGGCAGGCAGGAACTCGCGCAGCGACAGCATGCGCGTCGCGAACGCCTGACGCGTACTCTCGGCTGCCTCACGAACCGACGCCAGTTCCTCGCGCGCGCGCTGCGCTGCATCGCTGTCGACGCCGACCGATAGCTCGACCGCCTGTAGACGCGCCTCGGCCTGCTCGACGGCCTCGACCATGCGCAGCACCTCGGCGAGCGGCCCCTCGTCCATGCGCGGCGTCTCGATCTTCGGCAGCGTTAGGCGCTTGTCGCTAGGCGACACCTCTAGCTCGGTGACGCGCAGGGCATCGAGCGCGCGCAACTGCTCACGGATCGCCTCTAGGTTCGCCCGGCGCGCGCCGCCCGATGCCTCGATCGCTGCCGTCAGTTCGCGCTCGGCCGCTATGACGGCCTGCGTCAGGAACAGGATGTCGCCCTCGGGCGCGCCTGCCTCACGAGCTAGCGCGAGGCGTGCGGTCGCCTCCGACACGCGCTCGGCCATGCGCTCGATCGCCGTGCCGGTGTCGCTCGCCGCCGTCGTCAGGCGCTCCAGTTCCTCGGCCTGCGCGCGGATCGCCGCCGCCTGCGTGCGCAGCACCGGGTCGGTGCCCTCCATCGCCTCGCGGAAGGACACGTACCGGGCCGTCGCCGGCGCCAGTGCCGACGTGCGATACTGTGCCCACGCGTCGATCGAGCGCGAGAGGATCGCAGCCTCACGACGGCCGCCTGCCTCACGAGCGGCGTTAAGCTCGCGCTGCTGCTCCAGTGCCTCGGTGAGCGGCGTGATAGTGTCGCCCGGTCGTGCAGCCTGCAGGCGCCGCAGCGCCTCCGTCTCGGCGTTCAGGCCGGCCGCCCTGCGTTCGGCTGCCTGCAGCGCCTCGCCTAACGCGAGGAACTCGGCCACGTGCTCGCGCACGTGCGGGTTGCGACGCCCGATCTCGGCAACGCGCGCTAGGTACTCCTCCAGCGATAGTGCGCCGGCACGGTGTGCCTCCGTGGCCGAATGGATCTCGGACACGAAGTTGCGGATGGTCGAGCCCGAACGCAGGGCGGTGACGAACGAGTCGTCGGTCGCCATTTCGCGCATCTCGGCGCGTAGCTCGCGGATGCTGTCCTGCGCCTCCGTCAGGTCGACCCTAACGCGAAACTGCCTGACGAGAGCCTGCTGCTCCGTGAGCGAGCGCAGCGCCGCCGTGGTCCGCTCGGCCGCACCGCGCACGCCGTCCAGTTCCTCGGCGTATTCCTTCGCCGCCTTCTCGGCCGTCGTCGTGCGGTTCGCGAACTCCATGGCGGCGATCGACGCCTGCGCGAGCGCCGCCACGACTACGCCCTTCGGCCCGAACGCGAGGCCCACCGCGCTCGCCGCCTGCAGGGCGCCGCGCATCCTGCCCTCGGCCGTGTCCATGTTCGTCGCGGCGGCCTGCATAGCGAAGCCGATCTGCAGCGCGGCGTTCGCTGCGGCGCGCCCCTGAATCGTGAAGCGCCCGGTGCGCGTCGTTAGGCCGTCGATCGCCTTGCTGGTGCCGCTGACGCCGTGCCCCATGCGCGTTAGGCGACCCTCGACCTGCTGCACGACTAGGTCGAGCTTCAGCAGTTCTTCAGCCGCCGCGCCGACCTCGACCGCCTGCTGGCGGATCGCCGCCGCTTCCTCGCGCCACATCGCGATCGCCTCCGACGACGTGCCATCGAGCACACGGCCGCGCAGGCGCAACAGGTTAATCTCGTTCCCCATCTCGGCGCGCACCTGCGCCATGGCCGCCTGCTCTAGCTCGGCCGCGCTAAGCGCCTGACGACCGCGCGCCGTTGCCACGTTCGCGCGCTCGCCCTCGATCTCCAAGATGCGGCGGTGTGCGGTGAGGACGGCCGCCAGCCCGGTCGTGTCGTCGTCAGGCGACGACGCGCGCGCCTCGCGCATCCAGCCTATCTGCGCGGCGCGTACCTCGCTTAGGGCCGACGCGACGCCCTTCAGTCCCTGCACGCCCCGGCGGCTGGTGCCGTCGATCGCGTCCAGTGCCTCGTCAAGTTGCTTCGCCTCGACCTCGGCGCCCTCCATCGCCATCGCTGCCTCACGAGCAGCAACGATCATGTCGCGTATGCCCGTCAGGTCGACATCAGTCGGCTCGTCAGGCAGCGCCTGCACGGCAGCGATGATCTCCAGTTGCGCGCGGCGCGCCTCGCTGAACGCCTGCTGCATGCCGGCGATCGACGCCTTCATGTCAGTTGACATGCGCATGACGTTAGGCGACGCTGCCGTGAGCGAGGCCATAGCCTGCTCCAGCGCGAGCACCTCGACCTCGGCGCCCTTGGTGTTGCGCGCTACCTCCAGCAGTTCGGCCGTCATGGCGCGCAGGGCCGCGATATCCTCCTCGGCCACGATGCCACGGCGCGACGTGTCGAACGCCGCCGCCTCGGCCGCCAGCGCCTCACGAGCGGCGCGCACCTCGTCGGCCGTCATCGCCGCGAACGACTGACCGGCAGCCTGCCCGGCCGCCGCGCCGGCCTCGGCCGCGTCGCGCGCAGCCTGCGCCGGGTCCAACAGGTCCATGCGTCCTGCCTGACGCGCCGCGTCGATCGCGGACTCGGTCGCCTGAATAGCGGCCTCGGCCGCACCACGTGCCGTCTGAGCCGCGATCGGGGCCGGGTCCATACCTTCGCCTGCCCGACTGGCCGCCATCGCGGCACGCGCCGCCTCTGCGGCCGCAACCGCGTCTCTGAGCCCCGCTGTGATGCCGGCGGTGAGCGCGCTGCCCAGTGCCTCGCCCTCGGCCGTCATCGCGGGGCCGAGGGCACCGCCCAGTGACTCGGCATAGAGCGCGGCGAACCTCGTCAGGGCGCCTACATCGACGACCGGCTCGCCTAGGTTGACGTCAGCTAGGGCGCCGTCCAAGGACTCCAGCGCGGTGCGCACGCCGCGCACGGCAGGCTCGCCGGCCGACGACACGGTGCCTAACGCCTCCAGTGCCGCGACGAGAGTCTCGACCGACGACGCGGCGGCCTCGCCTGACGCACGCGCCTCCTCCTGCTCGGCCACGAGTTGCTGCAGCGCCGTAAGGTCGGCCGCCGACACGCGCACGGCCGCCGCCTGCGTCGGCGCGGCAGTCGCTAGCTCTCTCGTTATGCCCCGGATGAGTTCGGCGATTCGGCGCTGGCCGCCCTCGACGACGTCGGCCATCGTGTCGGTGATGCCCTCGCCGACCACTTCACCTAACGAATTGCCCGCCTCACTGAGGACGCCCCGGCCGCTGCGCGTAGTCTCGGCCACGCTCTCGATCACGGCCTCGGCGATCGCGCGCCCTTCCTCGGCCGCCGCGTCGCGCACCTCGCGCGGGAACAGCGTGTCGGCGTCGATGCGCACGCGCGAGAGCGCCGCGCCTACGCCTGACGCGGCGCCCCGTATCTCCTGCATCACGGCCGCCATGCCGCGCTGCACCCCGCGCGGGTCCACCTCGGCGGCAATTATCAGGCGCTCGTCGGCCATTGCTGTTCGTCCAGACTCCCCGGGTGAGTGTCGTCCTGCCTAACGTGTCACATCAGTTCAGGCGTCGCCAGCGCCGGCGCTCCTTGTTCTCGATGATGCGCAGTTCCTGCCACTCGGCCAGTTCCTGCGCGTCCATGTTGTCCTCGACCCACTTCACGCTCTTGCCTAACGTCTCGGCCACATGGAACAGGAAGCGCCGGTGCGGCGATCGCCTCAATCTTCCCCCAGTGCCTCACGCGCCTCCTTGCTTAGGCCGTTCACGCGGATCGCCGCCGCAACTAGCTCGTCATGAACCTTCGGGTCTAGGTCGATGACGGCGGCCATGTCCTCCTTGTTAGGCCACACGCGCTCGCCCGTCTCCGGGTCGTAGGTCGACTCCATGATGGCGATAGCGAAATACTTGTCGAGGATCGGCACCATCCTAACGCGCGACTCGTTGCCGACGATCGTGCGCACCTCGGTGTAACCCTCGTCGATGAGGCGCGAGCGTGCGCCGCCCATCATGGGGCGCACCTCGAACGTCAGTATCTCCTCGATCGGCTCCGTGCCCTCGCCCTCCTCGGGGTCGCGCTTCGCGCGCACCGTGACCGTTTCCGTGCGCCTGACCGTGCGCTGGCCTACGCGGCGCGTGCGATCGCGCAGCGAGCGCTTCGGGCGCGCCGCCTGCTTCTCGTCAGGCGCTGCGGCTGCTGCGGGCGTGCCGGGTGTCGTGCCGGTGGCGGCGCGCTGCGCGCCGGCGGGGCTCGTGTTGCTCGTGCTCGTGTTGCTCGTCATGTCGTCTGTACCTGCCGGAAGGGCGAAGGGGTGCGATGCCGTCCGGGTCGCGTGAGGCACCGCGCGGAATCCTTCGGGGTCGTCGTCGTCGGGCGACCGGGTGCCTTCGGATCCTACTGGTCATGCGCTACGCGTGCGCTGCGCTGCGCGGCGCGGCGCACCTGACGATCGACCGGGCTAGCGGCCGGCCGTCGTCAGGCAACGCACGCGCTCACGCTTCGTGGGCGTCCCGTCAGGTGCCCGCCACCGGGGTGATGACCGTGTCACCCTGTAGCTCGAACTGAACCTCGACGAAGTCCTGATCGTTCGCTGCGCCGTTACCTGCATAACGAGTGACCTTGCACTTCTCCATCCAACCGTCCTCGCCGTCAGGCAGCACCTGCAGGTAAATGTCCGTGCCGTTCTCGTAGGCGTCCTCCAGCACGTTCTGCCCGTTGGTGTCGGCCGGGTTGTATAGGCCACTGAGCCCATACGTGCTGTCCTTGCTGCCCGGCTGCACGTACGGCGCCGGGTTGCCGAACACGCGCCGCTGCTGCCCCTGCGCGCGCGAGCGGTCCCAGTTGTAGTTGTCGAGGTCGGCGATCGTGGCGAACGGCCCCTCGGCCGCCGCCGCAATCTGCACTAGGCTGGTTTCCGGATTGATTGGCGGCATGATGTCGCGCCCTCCGCTACGGGTGACGCCTGACGCTCGTCGTCAGGCAGGATGTGTCGTCAGGCGTCAGGTGCCTGACGAGTCCTTCGGGCCGCGTGCGGCATCGCCGGCCGGCGCGCCGAACACCCTGCGCTCGGGCTTCGGCGGCGGCGGTGGTGGCGGCACCGCCTCGGTGAACATCGAGGCCAGTGCGGCTAGGCCGGCGTGCGCGGCGTCGAGCGATGCCTCGATCGCCTGAATCGCCGCCTCCGGGTCCACGCCGCGTCGCAGCACGAAGCGCCGCGCGGGCGCGCTGCCCGTGGATACATTACCGCCCCTGTCGTCAGGCATGCAACCCCTCCGTGTAGTAGTTAGGCACCGGCGCGCACGATCCCGGTCACCTCGACCACCGCCTGATGCGCTGTACCCGACGGGTCAGGGAGCGTCGTAACGAGCCGCGAACGGCAGCGCAGGAGCACGATGCCCGACTCGTCAGGCGCCGATACCTCGGCCACCGTGAGCGCGGCGCGCACCGCCTCCCATAGCTCCAGCGCCGGGCGTTGCTCGCCGCCCGGCATCCAGCAGTGCAGAGTCTTGTCGCCGCGCTCCGTGCGCTCGCCGAACGCGGCGCCTGACGCGCGCCCCTCGGGCGTGCCTGCCGTGGTGCGGCCGATCAGGATGTACGGCGCGGCGAACTGCGGGTCGGCCGACGTGTCGAACACGCGCGGGTGCGCGAGCATCCACGGCGGCCACGCGAGCGGGTCGTCGGTCGAGTGCAGGATCGCCTGAACCGCTGCGCTCGCGCTGAGCGCGGCAGCGACGGCGTCGCCGAAGCCGATCGTTAGGCCGCTCATGCTACAGCACCTCCCATGCGCGCGATCGACGAGCGCCACGAGCGGCGTAGCTCACGCCTGAACTTCGCGCGCTGCTGCCTAGCGAGCGGGAAGAAGAAGTCGCGGCCGGCCATGTGCACCGTGCCGAATATGACGTATAGCGGGTAAAATGCCCCGTGCTCGTCTAGGAAATCCTCCTCACGCCAGCCGACCTCGTAGGCGAGGCCGTCGTCGGTGATAAGGACGCGGATATGGTCGCGCATGTAGCCCGTGTCGACCGGGCACGCGTGCCACGCCTCGTCGAGCAACTGGTCGGCGTTGCGCCTGACGCTGCGCTTGACTGCGCCCACGAACCGGCGATCGTACGCGCGGAAGCGCGCGGCGAGGCCGGACAGGTTGCGCGTCGATAGTGTCAGTGCGGGAGTCGCCATGCTCGTCGTTATGCCTCACGCGGCGCCTGCGGGCCGGCGACCATCACCGCCATCACGCGCCGCGTCACCTCGTTGACGCGATACTCGACGCCGACGACGTCGAGTATCAGCGGGTTGGGCACGCCCTCCTCGTCGTGCTCGATCGTCAGGCGATGGTAAGCGCGCACCGGCGTCCCGCGCGGGAACCTGACGACGAACGGCGCGCCCTCCCTCACGGCGCCGGCGACGACGACCTCGTTAGGCGCAGCGGCCGGGCGGAACTTGCACGGCACTCCCTGCACCTCGTCGTCAGGCACCTCGGTGCGGACCTGCGTCCCGCCCGGCCCCGGCGTCGGCACGCCTAGGCGAGACGCGCTGCACGACGCCGTCATTTCGGCCTCGGCCATGCGCGCTAGCTGATCGCGCGCCGCGTCAGGCAGGAAGCCGCCGGCCGGCGTCATCGTGTCCTCAATACTCCGTGCGCACGCGCACCGATCGTGAGACGCGCGGCAGCGGCCGGCCGTCGTCAGGCGCTAGCTCGGCCTGCTCCTCGACGAGGAACGCCGCCAGTTGGGCCTCGGCCGCCTTTATTAGTAGCTCGGCCTGCGACGACGAGTAGCCGACGCTGCCCTCGCCGTCAGCCGACGCCGACGACGGCGCGGTGAGTATCTGCTGCGCACGATCGGTGAGCGCGCGATACTGCGCCCACGCCACGGCGCCGCGCCGCGCTCGTGAGGCGTCGGCCCACGCGGCCGTGCGCGCGTTGCCTGCGTCGGCGTACGCGTCGGCCACGTCGGCCGCAGTAGCGGCACCCGCCACGGTGGTGACGAGTGCCGCCAGCAGGTCGGTCGTCAGGGCGCCTACAGGCGCCGTGACGTCCACCCCGGTAATAGGCACCTGTCAGCGCGTGGTGCGGCGCCCGGTGCCTGACGACGCAGCGTTGTCCGGCTGCTCCTTCGCCGTCTCTGCCGCGTACTTCTCTGCCTCGGCCTCGGTCAGCACGACCTTCTTGCGCCGTAGCTCGGCCAGCAGCGACGCGTTAGGCTCCTTGCCCATCGCGGCTACCAGCTTGTCCTCCTGACCGTGGTAATACAGGCGGCCGCCGTGCGCTACCGCCTTACGCGGCGCGATCGTGAAAGTTGCCATGCTTAGTGCCCTCCCTTGCGCGCGCCGCTCTTCCGGCCGCTGCCCTTGCGGGCCGCTGCCTTACGTGGGGTTGTCGCCGGTGCGGAAGGATTGCCCGGCGACGTAGGCGACCCGGCAGCATCGCCGGTCTGGCTGGCGCCGTCGCCCGTGTCAGTGCTCGCGCTCCCGCCACCATCCTGCTGTGCCTTGCTGCCTGACGCCGCGCCGCGTGCGGGCACGTAGACGCCGCGCTCCGTGAGGGATGCGATCGTCTCCTTATCCACCTCGGCCTCGAATGCCTCGATGTCGTCAGGCGTGTAGCTGCGCGGGCGCTGCCCCGCCTTGCCCGGCACGCGCACGGTGGTGGTGAGCCGCGAGAGAGTTCGTGAGGATGCCATGATGCGTGAGCCTCCGTGATCGTCGTCGTTAGGTGAAGGGTCGGTGACCGCCCGTTAGGCGGTCACCTTGATGACGTCCACGTTCTGCTCGTTGGGAATCGGCATCGCGTTCAACTGGGCCTCCAGCGTCAGGCCACGGCCGATGTTCTCGTCCTCGTGGAACACCGTCACGCCCCGGATGTCGATGCCAGCGTCAGGCACCTGATCGCTCAGGTCCATGGCGCGCGTCACGGGCGCGAACGCCGTCATGCCGATGCGGTTGCCCGCAGGCACGTAGGCGATCGTACCGGCCGGCCACACCTTCTCGCGCGCAGTCGTTAGGCCGCCGTCCGTGAACGGGTCGAGCGACTGCTCGTTGACGTAGAAGCGGAACGGCTGCCCCACGTCGTCGCTGATGCGCTCCTCTAGCTGCGCGCGCGTCATCTTCACGCCGCCGAGGAGTGTAGGTGCGTCCGCCTGAATCGTGCGCACCTCCGACAGGCGCATGAGCGCACCCGCCGGCGTGCCGCTGCGCTCGATCGCGTCCTCGTACCACGCGAGGAACTCGTCATAGGCGTTCACGCCCGGGTCCGACCACGGCGTCGACGCCGTCTGATAGCGCCCGGTGTCGATGCCATAGGACGCCGTGTAGCCGCGCCCCGTCTGCGGGTCGCGCTGCGTGATGGTGCCTAACGCCCACGCGCGGAACGCGTCGAGCTCCAGCCGGCGGTAGTCGGCCATTGCCAGACGGTCGGTGCGCTCGGGGATCGACACGCCGATCAGGTTGCGAATCTGTTCGGCACTGCCGCCCAGCGTGCGCTCGCGCAGGCGCTGCATTTCGTACTCGTCGATGCGATCGTACGACTCGATAGGCACCATGGTGAGTTCCTTCAGGCGCGGCGTCATCATGGGGATGAGCCTGCCGCGACCACTCCACTCGCGCCGGTCGGCGACCGGGCGCGCGTCGGTGCCCACGACCTCGCGCATGTCGATGCTGTCGACGTCCTGCCTCGGGAAGAAAACGTCCCACAGCAGGCGGCCGTCGTCGTTAGGCGACAGGAGCTGCGCCCGCACCGTCAGGGCTGCGGGCGACAGTTCCTCGACTGCCGCCATCCACGTGTAGTCTGCCATTTCTCTATCGTCCTCCGTATTTCGTTAGGCTGCCTGACGCGTCAGGTCATCAGGTGAGCGTGAGGACGAGTTGCGAGAACTCGCCGTCGATGGCGGCCAGTTCGTTCGCGTTGAGCGCGCGGCCAAGGTTGTCCTCGACGATGTCGCGGTTGACCATGCCCTTCATGTAGACCACCACGAACGGGTCGTTTGTGATCGACGCTAGGCCGGTGTTGCCGTCGGCGATCTTCACCGCCTCCGGGTTCATGCCGAACGGCTCGTCGGCATGGTCCGCGCCGATGAGCTTGCCGCCGCGCGTGAGCAGCACGCCCGGCTTTAGGTAGCCGTTCGCGTCGACCTCGGCACTCGTCAGGGTCGACACGTCCACCTGCACGTGTACCGGCGCGGAGCGATCGCCTACGAACGGATTCCCGTAGATATGCCGCTCGCCCGCGACGTTAGGATTGATTCGGATGGGCATTTCTCAGGCTCCCATGACAGTGTTGTGCGTCGTGAGGCGATCGCACGACTGCCTGACGCCCGGTGCTCCGGGTACGTCGTCAGGTCTGTCGTAGCATCCCTAGGCGTTCCTCGACGCCCTTGGTCTGCTCCTGCGCCGCCTTTCGCTCCGCCTCACGCTCCGCGCGGATGCGATCGAACACGCTAGGCTGGCCCTTCTTGTTGGCCGTGCCTGACGTGGCCGGGAACTTACGGGGCGCGCCCGTCTGCTGCGTGGTGCCGGTTCCCGTTGTGCTGCCTGATGCGGCGCTCGTGGTGCCTGACGCCGTGCTGCTGTCACCGTTCGCGCTGCCATCACTCACGGCGGCGAGCGCCGGCATGAACAGCGTTAGGTGCTCCTCGGCGTACTCGGTGAGCGGCACGGCGTCGCCCGTGGGCTTGCCGTCGCTCCCGGTCTTGCGCGCGTAAGGCACGCGGACCGTCTTGCCGTCCTGCTTCACCGTGCGTACCTCGACGGCGAACCCCTCGGACTCACGCAGGCGCGTGAGCACGGCCGCGTTGTATCCGGCCAGTTCGGCGACCTCCGCGTCCTCCCTCTCGCGCTCGATACTCGCTAGGCGCTGGATCGCCTCCGCGCCGTCGGCGATCTTCTTCGCGATCGCGTCAGGCTCGCCTAACGCCTTCACCTTCTCCCACACCTTAGCCTCGTCCGCGCTTAGCACGACGCCACCCTCGGGGACGCGTGCCGCGCGCAGGCGACGCTTCAGGTCACGGATCTCCGACTCCTTGCGCGCCCGCTCCCGTGCTGCCATCTCCGTCACTGCGGCAACGTCGTTGCCGTAGCGTGCGGATATGCGCTCGATCGCCTGCGCTACGTCGATGCCGCCTGACGATGACCCGCCGCCGTTGTTGTCCCGGTTGCTCCGCGAGCGATCGCGCCCGGTGTCCTCGTCGTCGTCGTTGCCGCCGTTAGCTGGCATTCGTCCCTCGTGAGGGTGTGAAGAAGTGGAACGGTTGAAGGAAACTGCCTGACGCCAATCTTGCGCCTAACGCAACCGCGCGCAACCCCGGCAGCGTTAGGCGTCGTGGCCTACAGGTGCCCGCCGACCGGGACCGGGCGCCCGTCAGGCGAGAGCGCTGCGACGGGCAGGTCGGCCACCTCGGCCGCGCGGCGGATGCTTACCGCGCCGTACACGGTGACGCTCGCCAGCCGCGTGCCTGACGCGCTGTCGACGCCCGGCGTGACGACATACTCACCGTCATCGTCGACCGCGAGGGCGGTGGCCGAGCGCCCGGCCTCGGCCCACAGCATGCCGGCGAGGCGCACCGGCCCGCGCTCGGTGCCTAGCACGACCTCGAAGCTGTCCGCCTCCGGGTCGATCGACGTTAGGATGGTCGGCACGCCGTTCGCGTCGCGCGGCACGGGCGCAACGGCTACGGGCGGCGGCAGTGCTGCAGGCGTCATTGCTCCCTCCTCCTGCTCCGGTGGTGCGATCCTGTAGGCCACTTCGTGCAGCGCGCTCCCTGCCTCGGGCGGCGTCAGGCGATAGCCGGCCACGCCTAGCGTGAGGACCGACGCGCACATGACGATCGCCGCCCCCACGGCAACGCGCGTCAGGCGCCGCACCGTCTCGCGCATCGTCAGGCGCGGCGCACGCGCTGCCGCCCCCACGACGGGGCGCGTCGTCATCGCGGCCCTCACCGCCACCTCCGCGCGCGGCGTGCGGCGGTGCGGCGCTGCGTCTCGTCCTGCATCGCCTCGATCGCGACCGCCTCGCCGTGGTGGCCTGCCCACACCTCGTAAGGCACGCCTAGCGCCGACTCGCCCGGCTTGACGTAGCGCCTGACGTCACCGATGACCGGGCCGCCGGGCGTGTCGCCTGACGATAGCGGCGCCTGTAGCTCGACCACCCCGTCGTCGTGTCGCGTCACGTGAATAGTGCTAGCGGTTAGTGCCATGCCCACATTCCTCCTGCCCTCTCGCGTTAGGGCGGTGTCGTCGTCAGGTTCGCCAGCATGGACCGCACCAAGGCCATCGAGCGCGGGAAATACAGGTTGAATATCGTTAGGTTGTCGCACCTCGGTCTACCCCCCCGGCCGGCGATAGACGATCCGGCAACGGCAGTTCGACAGGCAGGTACGCGCGCCGATGGGGACCAGCGTCCCGATCGCGACCCACCCGCGTGACGTCTCCTCGACGCAACCGTCGCAGTGGTCGGCGACGCCTAACAAGTTGCGCTCGTGCGTCATGCCGCGCGCTTCCATGACCTCGCGTTCGATGCGGTGGTATAGCTGACGCCCGGCGGCGGCGTACATCCTGACGCGCTGCAGGAAGCGGCCGTCCAAGGGCAGGCCGCTCTCGATCTCGCGCGCGAAGCGGTTCAGGTACCTGTATTGCTCGCGCGTCGCGGCGCCGACCATGCCTAACTGCCGGGGCGTCATGTGCCTAACGCCGCCCGCGTGCACGGCGACGGAATACAGCAGGACGTTCTTCACCTCGCGCCGCATCGCCAACTCCCACTCGATGAGGCCGATCTGCCCCTGCTGCAACTGCCTGCCTAACGCCTCGACGCGCCCGGCTGATACGTCGATCGCCTGATCCATCGCCATGCGCATTTCCCGCGGCTTGACAGGCGCGCCGGTCTGCGCGTCACGATAGACGCGATCATCGCCGTCCCATACGACGTTGCGGGCCATGCCTCTCGTCAGGTTGAGAAGAAGTCGTCAGGCAGGCCGCGCCCGCGCATCGAGGCCGGCGCGTCGGGCGCATCTAGGAACGGGCGGATCGGCTCCGGCGCGTGCTCGATCGCGTAGGCGATGTCGTCAGGCGTCACGGTGCCCGCGCGCGCGATCGCTACTACGTCGTCAGGCAGGGCGCTGCCTAGGCGCCTGCGCCTGTCGCCGCCCGAGGCGCCGCGCGTCGACGTGTCAGTATCCCTCGCCATTCTGCTGCCACGGCTCGCCGCCCTCGGCCTCCATCGCCGCGTCTATCTCGCGTTCGCGATCGCGTGCGGCAGGCGTCGACACGGTCCACGACGAGATGGACGACGCCAGCACCTTGAACGAGTCGCCGCCGGTGCTCGTCAGGCTGAGCAGTGAGTCGATCGTCTTGCCGCTGTCGACGTAGCGCTGCACGGCCGCGTCCACGATCGGCTCGTCGGTCGCCTCCAGCCTCACGGCGCCGTCGCCGGTGTCGCACCAGAGCAGCAGGTAGACCAGTTCCTCGTTCACCGTCAGGCGTCCTCGTTAAGGTTGACGTTAGGCACCACCCGCTCGGCCCGGTGGTGCAGGAAGCCGCAGGCCATGCAATGCAGGCTGCCGGTCGACGGGTCGTAGACGTGGTACCAGCAGCCGCAGCGCACGGCATGCCACAGGCGCCTGACGACGCCCGGCTCCGCGCTGCCGTCAGGACTGAACAGCCGGCGCAGGCCGCGCGCGACGCGCACGCGCACCTCGGGCCAGAACCGCAGCCGGTCGTTATCGCTCTCGTCAGGCATTGCCCTCGTCCTCGTCGTTGTCGTCAGGCAGGCCGCCGCCACGGCGCGCCAGTTCTGCCTCGGGTGTGCGATTCAGTGCGCCGGCCCCGTCGGTGTCGCGCGGGATCATCGCGCGCGCTATGCGTTTGTCGAGCCCGATCGCGGCCATGGCGCGCACGGCGCCCTCGATCGACACGCCCGGCACGGCTGACAGTTCAGCAAGCGTCGTCGCGTATGCGGCGATCCGCTGCAACTGCGCCGGTTCCTCGCGCTCCATGGCCTCTAGCTCGGCGTCAATGTCCTCGGTGCCGAGCATCGCCATCGTTAGGGCACGCGACCTAACGCCGGCCTTGTATTCCTCCAAGATGATGCGCCGCTCCTCGGGCGACACCGGCCCGGCGTCGACGTGCAGGTTGACCACGACGCGGAAGCGTTCAAGGAAGCCGGGGCGGATCGCCGCGTCAGGTGCTGCCATCAGTTGCGCCGTCTCGATCGCAGCCGCGATGATGTCGCGCACGGCGCCCTCCAGCGACGGCTTGCGCCGTAGCTGGTCCTCCACGAACTCGGCACGCGCCTGCACGCGGCTGTAACCTGACTCGCTGCCGGTCGTCGTCGTTAGGACGAAGCCCTGCTTGCATGCGCTGAGCAGCAGGCCACGCGCGGCAATGATCGCGTCGTGCAGGTACTTCGGGTTGGTCGGCTCGCGATACACCACCTGCGGCGTCGTGTAGCTGCGCCTGACGGTCCCGTCCGGCTCGGTCACCGTGTCGGTTTCGTAGCCGTGTAGCTCCGTCGTGACCGCGCTCCCTACCGTGTGCGGGACCGCGTGCAGGTACCACGTCTTGCCGTCGAACTCCTGCGTCTGCAGCGCGGCAGCACCCCCACGCGGCGGGTCCGGGTACCACTCGCCGTGAGGCGCGGCGTTTATGAACGTGCGCTCGGGAAACCCTGCCGTCTCCGTGACGCGCGACAACATGGTGTTCATGAAGTTTATCTGGTCCTGCTGTCGCCGCTCCGGGTCGGTGAGCAGCAACTCGCCCTCGGCCTCGGCGAGCGGCAGCCTCGTTAGGTCGAGGCGGTATTCCTCGTCGGCCGACGCGCTAGGCAGGGGCCGGCCGCGCGTGTCGTAGCGATCGACGAGAACCCTGACGAGCATTTCGTTAGGCGAGGTAGCGTCGTCGTCGCTAGGCGCGAGCATCCAGACCTCGGCGACGCGTTCCTCGCGATCGCCCACGGTGCGCGTCGTCAGGATGATGGCGACCGCCTGCTGCGTCTCCTCGATCACGACCACGGCCGCCTCGTGAGGCTGCGGCGTCTCCAGCTTGACGCGCTCGAACGCGTCGGCGATCGCCAGCCCCTCGGGCAGCGCCTTCCCGTCGTCGGTGTCGTTCAGATACCCGGGCGGCACGCGCACGCGAAAGCCGCCGCGCCCGGCCCATAGCTGACGACGCATCACGCGGCGTGCGTGCTCCCACAGGCGCTCGCGGTCCCACCACACGCTGACGGCCTCCAGCATCGCGGCTGCCTCACGCTCGGCCGCCTCGCTCGCAGCCTCGTCAGGCTCATCGCTGCCTGACGCGCGGATCGGCGTGAACTGCACGTCTGCCTCACGCTTCAGCAGGGCGTTCCCCGCGCGGTCGATAATCTCGCCCACCACGTCGATCGGCGTGAACTGAGGCTCGACGCGCCGCAGCGTCGTGTAGCGTATGCTGTGCGGCAGCGCCGGGTCGGAGCCGGGGCCGATCCAGCGCTCGCCGCGCTGCCAGAAGTCGTGCTCCTCGATCAGGCGCCGGTTCGCGTCGTACGCTCGCCTAGGCGCCGTGGACGCCTGATATCGCAGGCTCGGGGACGCGGGATGCAGGCCGTAGGTCGCCTCGTCCACGCGCTTTGCCGCGTCGCGGTACGTCCACCGGCGCGGGTCGTTCACGTCACGCTCGTCAGGCATCGCTCGTCAGGGTGGCTGGTAGTTCGTGAGGCGCCTAGATCGTCAGGCGACTCGTACTAGCATATCGCCCGACCGGGCCTTTCGCCACACGCGGCGGCAGGTCGATCGCCGCCATGACGGCCGCCGTACCGTAGTCCGGTGACCTGCCTATCGACGCCTGCACCTCGTCACGGCTCGAAACGTCAATCTTGCGCTCGCGCACGAAGTCGTACCGGAAGGCGGTAATGTCCTTGACGAACTTCTTCCACTCGTCAGGCCGCCGCGTCGCCAGTTCAGGGTCGAGGCCGAACATGCCGCGCCGCAGCTTTTCGCGGAACTCCCACCACGCCTGCGCGCGCAGGTTCTGGTACTCCCAACGTGCGAACGGGTGATCCTTCGGCCTGACGATCGGCGAGGCGCCGGCCACGAACGCGCGCGGCTCGAACCGCCGGTCCTTCATCGTGTCGTAGGCGCCGCCGCCGACGCCGATCGTGTCCACGCGCACGTCGTCAGGCAGGGCTTCCCACTCGTGGGCGTGCTCCATGGCCGCGATCGCTAGGTCGGTCGTGCTGTCGTCAGGCACCACGATCGGGATAAGGTCAACGAGCATGTTGCCGTCGATGATCGCTAGGACGTTCTCGTCCTTGCCGCCGCGCATGACGTCGAGCCCCATGCGGATGCGCCCCGGCTCATGGGTGACGTCGCGCGCCCTAACGATCATGTCCATCGTGATTAGCTGACGCGGGTCCGGCGTGCCGCCGCGCTTGCCCATGACGAAGCGCTCGTACTCGTCAGGCGCCGCGTTGCGCAGTTCCTCCAGCGATTCTAGGTAGGTGGGCGGTAGGTGCGGGTTGTCGGTAATCTTGGCCGGCAGGAACGCGTACGGCTCGCGCAGCGTGCCCGACTCGTAAGGCTCGTGGAACACCTCGTCGGTCCACTCTAGCGACGGGTTGAACGACACGAGCACGCGCGGCGGCGGCTGCGCTGGCGTTATGCCTGACGCGCGCTCGTCGGCCGTCGGCTGGATGATCCACGCCCCGGCGCGCTCGATCGCCTTATGGAACGTCTTGACCGATAGCTCGTTGCCCTCCTCCAGCACGAAGCCGTTGACCTCGAAGCCCTTGAACGCGTTCAGGTCCGGGTCCGTGGGCAGGGACTCGGGCACCAGCAGTAGCTCGCTGCCGTTCTGCGCGCGGTAGGTCTTGGTGCGCAGGTTGATGGGGCCGAGCCAGCCGCCTAACGTGGCGCGCAGCGTCTCGATCGACGGCATGGTGTTCTGCGTGAGGGCCGTCCAGTCCTCGCGCACGATCGCCCACCGTGAGCGCGGGTAGATGCGCATGAGCAACACGAGGGCAATGAGGACTGACCACGTCTTGCTGCCACGGATGGCGCCGCCGATGCCGATGTAGCGATAGCGCCCGTCGAACACGAGGCGCGTGAACTTCTCCTGCAGGGCCGTGGCGACGAGCGCCGGCGGCTCGTGAGGCGTCGCGGCGGCGGCCGGCGTCGTCGTCGCTGCTGCCTTACGCGGCCGTGTTCGCTTCCGCGCTGCGTTAGGCACGCTTTGCCCAGTGCGCGATACGGGCGCGGGCGATGGCGGCGTAGTCAGCGTCAAGCTCGGCGCCGATGAACTGGCGCCCCTCCAGCACAGCCGCGCAGCCGGTAGAACCGCTGCCGGCGAACGGGTCGAGCACAAGCCCACCCTCAGGCGCCACCAGTCTCACGAGCCAGCGCATCAGCGCGATGGGCTTCACCGTGGGATGATGGTTGGCGCGCGGAATGGTTGGCGTTTCGCCTCGCGCCACGCGCTGACGTGAGTCCGTTCTGTACTGGTTGCTCGGCAGGGAGCTATCACGCCCCGACTGCTCGTCCACGTTGCCTACGCCAGCCACGCGGCGCGGCATGCCTTCCAGTCCTGCCTCCCGTTCTGCCCGGCTTGCCTTCGCGCAGTAGAAGAACCGCGACGCGCCGCTCTGTGCGTCCAGCATCGCAGCAGCATCCTCGTCCAGCACGACGTTGGCCGGATAGCGGCCGGTGACCGGACGTCCGCCCGGCTCACGAGAATCAAGGCCGCCGGCGGCCCATCCGGTGGGTACTCCGGCCCATCCGGTGGGGCGCTCTGCCTCAATGCGGCACTGCTCTATGTTGAGGAGCGTGGCCCGCTTCGCTGGCTTGCGCGCAAGGATAATCGGCTCCCACGCTGGCTTTAGCTTGCTCTTGTGCTTGGGGAACCCGCTACCGTACAGCCACGTCAGGCAGTCGTGTATCTCCCAGCCGGCGTCCTCAATCGCCACGGCGAGCCGGTGGAAGGTCCGCGTGCCGCCGAAGGCCAGCAGGTACGTGCCCGGCTTCGCCACGCGAAGGGCGGCGCTCCAGAACTCGACACCGGGCACGGCGTGGTCCCAGCCCTTGCCCATGAACGCGAGGCCGTAGGGCGGGTCAGTCACGATCGCGTCCACGCTATCGGCCTCCATTGCGCCCATGACCTTACGGCAGTCTCCCTCCTCTACACTCCACGTCATGCGTTAGGCGTCAGGCGTTAGGTGACTCACTCGAACTGGATCGTCTTGTCGCCGATGACCCACTCGTACACGCGCTTCTCGGTGTGCTCCGTCTCGATAGGCTTGCCGCCCCGGCCGGTGTGCTCGTTCTTGTCGGCCTGCTCTAGGTACTGCTTGCCTAACCAGATGAGCATGGTACGATCGCCCGCCATCGCCATCTCGAACTGCCGCCTGCGCAGGGACGCCTTGCCCCGTTCGCGGCCCTTTTCTATACGGTCCGCAAAACGCCTGACGAGCGTATCGGTCGAGCACCCGAGGACGGCGGCCATTTCCTCGTGCGTGCAGTGGATGGCCGACAGGCGCTCGACCTGCTCCGGGTCGATGTCGAGGGGCGGGCGCCCGCCCTTGTTCTTCTCGTCAGGCGTTGCCGGCGTCGCGGTTGTGGTTGTGGCAGGTGCCTTACGGGTTGCGCGCTTGGCGGGTGCCTTACGCGGGGCCGCCTTGCGTGCCGGTGCCTTGCGTGCGGGTGCCTTACGCGCTGCGGGCTTCTTCTTCGCTGTCGTTGCCGGGGCCTTCTTCCTCGCGGCCTTTCTCGATGCGGGCATCGTCGTGGGGCGTTAGGTGTTAGGCATCGCGCTAGCCTTTCGGAAGCGCTCGGGCACGATCATCGGCGCGGCGCACTCCCAGCGCACGCGGTGGTGGATCCTCGCGCCGCTGTCGCGATCCTTCAACGGGGCGACGACGACGCATGACGGGGCATAGACGACCGAGTAGAACGACTTGAGATAGGTGCCGCTGTCGCGGTACAGGTCCGTCATGCCGCCGGCGTTCGACTGCGTCGGCTTCTGGTTCACCTGCAGGGCCAGCAGCGTGAGGAACGGGCCGCCACGGCGTTGCGTTGCCGTGTACGTGTTGACGTCCTCGTTGACGCGGCCGACGAACTCGAAGGGCCGGCTCGTCAGGCACACGAATGTATTCATGGCCTTGCGCTTCGTGCGGATCGTGCTCTGCTGCAGGCTGCCGCCACCGCCGAGCATGTCGCCGCCTTGGGCAAACGCGATCGACAGGAACGGCGTCGCGGTCAGGTACTCGACCACGAGGGCGAACAGCCTGTCGAGGTTGCGGCACTTCCAGTAGCCGAAGCGGTGGTCCTCGTCGAAGCGATGGCCGAACGAGCCGTAGTCATCGTCGAGTTGCACGAACGACCTAACGCCTAACTGCCGAGCGAAGTGCCAGCAGGCGTTGCGCGCGTAGACGATCGCGCGCCGGTCGCCGGTGTTGTCGCCCTCGTCGAACGTCTTGGCCATCTCGGCCTTGCTGAACACCAGCACGCGTGAGGCACCGAAGCGCCGCTGGTACTCTGGCAGCGTCCGGTCCTCGTCATCGACGACGAAGTAGACGCGCCCCGTGTAGCCGTGCTTTTGCAGCGTGCGGTACGTGTGCACGCGATCCGGCCGCCCGTGCGTGAGGATAAACGCGCAGAAACTGTCGTCAGGCACCGTCGTCCCCCTCCTCGGCTGCCTTCGCGTAGCCGGCCTCGGCAAGCATCGCCTCGGTGAGCTTCACATATCCTAGCTCGACGGCGCGGTCGAAGTCGATGATAACGAGCGCGGAGTCCTCCATGAGCGCCTGCACCTCGGCCGGCGCATGCGCGTAATACTCCGCGATCCGGTCGAAGCGGAACACCGTGTGGCGCTCGGCCGCAGCGCGCAGGAACGTGGCAACCTGACGAGGCAGCGCGTGCTTCTTCTCGGCTCGCTCGATCGCCGCGAGTAGCGTGTCGGCCCTCGTGCGGTCGTACAGGTCTGCCTCACGAGGCGCCTTGTCGGCCTTCGGCTCATAGACCGGCGGCTGAATCTTGCGGCTGTAGTTCTCCGCGAGCGCCTTGTCGTCGTCAGGCAGCGCGTCGGGCGTCCAGCTTAGGATGTCCTCCAGCCCGGCGGTGTCGAACCCCGTCAGGGTCGCGTCGAAGCCGTGCCCGTCCA
Source organism: Acidobacteriota bacterium (assembly GCA_044508265.1). GTDB lineage: Bacteria > Acidobacteriota > Vicinamibacteria > Vicinamibacterales > Vicinamibacteraceae > JAEZDP01. Next base: position 7,833 of record JBIQIB010000011.1, on the reverse strand, counting down.
TCTCGCTGAGCAGGTCGGCGAGCTTCGCCATGTCCCACGCACCCTGCGCGTCCGGGTTGTTCAGCAGGACGTTAAGCGCCGCCGCCTCGGTGTCGTCTAGGTCGTCGAGGTACACGACGGGCACGTCGGGCCACCCTAGCTCGCTCACGGCCTGCAGGCGCTGGTGGCCGCCTACGACGAGGTTGTCCGATCGCCTGACGATGATCGGGTCCACGAGGCCGAAACGCTCGATGCCGCGCTTCAGCTTCGCGCGCGCCTCGTCACTCATGGTGCGCGGGTTGTACGCCGCAGGCACCAGCCGCTCGATAGGCACGTTCTCGATCGTCAGGCGCCGGCGTGCCGGTTCGGCCGCCGCCGTCTTCCTCCTCGCGGGCTTCCTCGTTCTCGATGATGCGGGCATCGTCTGAGTCGTCAGGTTGTGGTTTGTGCCACGTGAAACATGCGGCCGTGTGAAACGCGCTCGCGTCAGGCGCCGGGTCGGTGCAGCGCGAGGCGCCGGCGCTTCGCGCTGCGGTAGTCGCCGTCGGTCGTGGCCGTGACCTCCCAGACTACGCGCTCGCTAGGCGATAGCTCCGGGTTGGCGTAGCTCGTCAGGTGCGCGGCCAGCACCGCCTCGTCGATCGGCTCGGACGCGTAGACGGCCGCGCGCCCCTTCGTGCCACGCATCGTCAGGCTGACGCGCAGGGCCGGGTCGATCGCCTCGCCGCCCGGCGTGGCCGACAGCCAGCCCTCGACGGCGAGCCCCGTGGCCGGCACCTCGCGCGTGCCCGTGTCGTCTAGGCGCGTCAGGTGGTCGCGGATGACCCACGCGTTGTCGAGGTAGATGACCGCACCGTCCGTGATTGCCATGGCTCCCGTCGTCAGGCGTGAGTGGTAGAAGGGCCGCTCTGGCGCCGCCCCGTGACGGGCGGGCCGCTCATGCGACGCGCTGCGATCGTGCCCGTGACGACCGGGCCGGCCGCCGACGTGTGCGCCGCGCCTGTCGTCAGGCTCATGGCCTGCCCCACGACCACGGCCACCGCTGACTGCGCGACGAGCGCCTGCGCCTCGCCTAACGATAGCGTGAGCGGGGCGCCGATGACCACCGCGTCGGTGCGCTCCTGCGTCGCCGTCGTCGCGTCGCCGGCCGTGAGGGTGAGCGCGAGGCCGTCAGGAAGCGCCTCACGCGACTGCGCACCGTGCGCCGCCGCCGTGCCTGACGACAGGGTGAGCGCCGCCCCGGACGGGGCCACCGTCGCGCCCGCCGTGGTCGTGACGCCGGGCGTGCCGGCCGACAGGTCGAGTGCCACGCCCTCGGGCTCGGGCGACGCGTCCTGCACCACCTCGGCCGCCGCCGTGCCCGTGCCTAGGCTGAGTCCCACGCCCTCGGGCGCAGCCTCGCGCGAGGTGGCGACCTCGGCCGCTACGTCGCCCGCTGACGCGGTGAGGGCCGTTCCCAATACCTCGACCCACCTGTCGGCCCGAACGCCGGTTGTGGGCGATCCTAGCGCAAGCGTGAGCCCTTCGCCGGCCGGCGTCGCCGTGCGCGACTGAACCACGGCCGCTGCCGCTGCCCCGGTGCCTAGGGTGAGCCCCACGCCCTCGGTCGTCGCCTCCCGGTCAGCGCGCGTCGTCACCGTGGCGGTGCCCGTGCCGAGGGTGAGTGCGACGCCCTCGGTCGCTGCCTCACGCGACTGCGTGACCTGCGCCGTCGCCGTGCCTGTCGCTAGGGTGAGTGCTACGCCCTCAGGTGTCGCCTCACGCGAGGTGGCCACGGCTGCCGTCGCCGTGCCTGACGACATGGTGAGTGCGACGCCCTCAGGTGTCGCCTCACGCGAGGTGGCCACGGCCGCCGTCGCCGTGCCTGTCGCTAGGGTGAGCGCGACGCCCTCAGGTGTCGCCTCCTCCTCCTGCGGCTCCGGCCCCTCGGCGAGCCAGCGCAGGATGCCTAGCGCGAGGCCGTCCATCGCGGCCGTGTGATGCTGCACCGCGTCCGACGCGGACTCGCTCGTCAGTGCGACGCGCCGGTGCGGCGCACTGCCTAGCGTGCCGGTGCGCGCCCCGCCTGCAAGGACGGCGAACGCGTAGCACTCGCTGGCCCATGTCGCCGAGTCTGCGGCCGACGGCCTGACGAGCGGCACGCTGCCCGACGCGCGCACGGCGTCAGGCACGTAGTTCGCCCAACACGCTACGTCGTACATGGTGATCGCCCCGCGCGGCGTGCCTGTCAGTGCGCCGTCGGCGCCGGCCGACTCGTTCGTGTCCACTACCGTGCCGGCCGTCACCTCCGCGAGCGCCGTGCCCGGTTCGGTCGTCAGGCCGAATACCGGCCACGTGTGGCGCTTGAGGGTCAGCACGCCGGCGTTCGCATCCACGTACTTAGTGCCTAACGAGTCCGTGTCCACCGTGTTGCCGAGGAGGACCACGTCGACGTCCTCGGCCCCAACGTCAACCTCGGGCGCATCGTCGTCTACGATCGTGAGGCGCAGGCCGTCGCGTACGATCAGGTCGCGCCATCTCAGGTCGTCCGAATTGCTCGGCCCGGCGTTCGATGAGACCATCAGCACGTGAGGCGGCGGGCCGTACTCGGGCGCCAGCGTGCCGGCCGTGGTGGTGAACGCCACGACAACCGAACCTGCGCCGCGCGCGGTCGACGTGCCCCACGCCGGGCGGTGCTCGTGCAGCGCGACCTCGGTCGCGTGCACCATGACGGGGAAGCGCCCGGCGTTCGTTAGGCCGCTGTAGACCGTCGTGTAACCTGACGGCGGCGTCAGGGTGCTGTTACTCCCGTTCGTGGCGCCGGCGAGCATGACGAGACTCTCGGGCGGCACCTCGACCCCGGCCGGCGGCGCGACCGGGTGCGTCGTCTGCGTGTCGTCGTGCGCCCACGTGGCGGCAGCGGCTAGCGGGCGCACGGCGTCGGCCCCGCTCACCTCGAACACCGCGAGGCTCATGCTACCGGCCGCCGACGGCAGCGTCACGGTCACCTGCGTCGTGCCTGACGACGCGTTAGGCGCGTAGTAGATCGCCGCCCGGCGCTCCGAGCTGTGGTCGCCATACATGGCGGTGGCCCACGCGTTGCCCCGGTCGTCGGTGACGCGGTAGCCGCGCGCGCCGCCGGACGATTTCTGCACGACGGCAACGAGCATGTTGCCGGCGCTGACGGGCGCGTCGAGCGTGACCGACAGGGTATCGGTGCTCACCCCGTCGTCCGTGGCCTTCTGCTGCACGATGACGGGAGCGGCCATCGGAGCTAGCCCCTCCCGTCGTCAGGCGTTAGGCGCCTCACGTCGCTGCGTCAGTTGAGGCGCAGCATCGCGTTCGCCGCGTCGGCCGCCGGCCAGATGACCGTGAGGGTGCCGTTCACGACCGACTGATCGGCGCCGAAGTCGTAGGCGGCGACCACGCGGTTGCTGTTCGCCGTGTCGTAGATCACGGCATAACGAGCGCCGGTTATCGTGGCATCCTCCCACGCCACGTCGGCCGCGTCGGCAAAGGCCGTAGTGCCTGACGACGTGGTGGTGACGCCCGTCAAGTCCTTGCCGCCGGCCGTGTAACCGTCGCCGGTTACCTCGTTCGTCGTGCCATAGGTGGGCGTCGTCGCCGTGTAGGCGGACGTGAACAGCGCGACCTTATAGCTGCCGCCTGCGTTGAGCGCGGCCTGAATGACCGCGAGCTTCGTCTCTACCGGGATTGCGTTAGGCACTTTCTTCCTCCGTGCGGGCTGTCTCTCGTCAGGCGCGCGCGCACGCCGGCGGTCATGTCAGGTGGTGGTGATCCTGCTGCGTCCTACTTGCGGTGCGTCCGCGTGCGGCCGTTCTCGGTGACGGACACCGCACCGCGCGGGTGTGCGCCCCTCGTCAGGCGACCGGGCAGCGTCCACGCGCCGGTCACCTCGTCGTCGAACACAAGCTCGGACGCGCGGCACTCGGTCACCTTATCGTGCTTCGCGCCGGGCGCCGGTACTAGGCGCGCGATCTTGCCGCTGATCGCCTCGACCGTGTAGCGATCGCCGTCAAGCACCGCGTTGTCGCCCGGCTGTACCTTCGCCGCCGCTGCATTCTTCCGTGCCGTCATGTTGCTGTCCTCTCGTTAGGTCAGTATGTGCGTCCGGGCCGGCGCCCGCGTGAGGCACCGACCCGAACATAATGCGCCATTGCGCGGCCGTGCGCCAGCGTCGGCGACGGCTGCCTCGTCAGGCTCTAGACCGCGCCGCGCCGCGTGGCGTGAACTCCGTAACCGGCTCGTACTCGCCGCACCACTCGTCAGGCTCGGTGACGGGCCAGTAGCCGTTGCCGTCCTCGTCGGCCACCGATGGCGTTCGCCGCCTGCACTCGCCGCTCAGATCACCGGGCGCCCAGTACCGGCACGTTTGGCACGACAACGCCGCGCGTGCGTGCAGCACATCCAGCGCGCCGCGCACTTCCTCGCTGTCCGGGTCGTCAGGCTCGCAGTCGTCCTCGTCGTCATCATCGACGTCTATCGGGCCCGGCCGCCATGCCACGTCGCCCTCGTCGTCGCGGTCCTCGTCGTCGTCAGGCTCCCACCCGCCGCCCAACATGCCTTCGCTTTCCTCGGCCCCACCGCTCACGTTGTCCTCGTCACGGTACGACATCCGGCCTTCTCCTGCGCTGTCTGGTTGTGAATGGTTACCTGCGATTATCCCGACTTGCTGCCTAATGCCCTAACGACCGGCGGCAGCGGTGTGCGCTCAGGCGTCAGGCGCTCCGTGAGGCGACGACGCGCGGCGCGGATCGTCTCGCCCCGGCCTGTCATCATGTCCGTGACCACGCGGTTGAGCGCCCGGCGCGCCTCGTCCTCGACCTCCTCGGCGCGCTTCGTCGGCTTCGCGCACGCGGCGATGATCCGCTCGCGCCACGCGTCGCACGCGGCCGCGAAGGACAGCAGCGGCACCTCGTCGTCAGGCACGCGGCCTAACGTCAGGTAGTCGACGTACAGCCTCACGCCCGCACTCACGGCGTCGACGATGCAGACGAGCCACCCATGCTCGCGCAGGCGATCGTGCGTCAGACGCTGCCCCTTCGTCGGGTACGCGCCCGGGCGCTTGCACTCGACCGCGAGGCCCACGAACGGCCCGCGCGGCACGGGCAACATCAGGTCGGGGATCGACGCATTCGCGCCCTCGGCCTTCGCGCGACCGGCCGCGCTCTTGTGCCTCACGCCGCCGTTAGGCACGGCATGCAGCAGCATCAGGTCGGGGAATCGGTCCGTCATCCCGGCACCCGGCTGGAACTGCTCCCCTCGCCTAGCGTCGCCGACCAAGACCGCCACTAGCTCACGCTGAATCTCGAACTCGCTAGGCACCACCTCGCTCAGCACGGCGCGCCTCACCTCGCGATCGTGCAGCGGTGAGTCCGGCCCGATCCTCACGCCCGCCCCTTGCTGTGCCTTCCGTCCTGATACTGACATCGTTACCTCCGGTCCTTCGTCAGGCATATGTCGCGGGCCGGCACTACATCGGCCGGCGCCGTGTCCTGCTCCTCACCGCCCCACCACCCTAGTCGTGCGCACTACGCCCGCGCTTGCCTAGCGCGAGGTCGCGCAGGTGCTCCGGCCTGACGCCGAGCGGCGCCACTATGTGCGGCTCGTTGCCGACAGCTACCACCGGCGACTCGTCAGGCGCCTCACGCGTCGGGTTCCTCGCCTGCTCGCGCGCACTAACGGCGCGGTCGAGCGCAGCGAGCATGGCGGCGTGCCGCGCCTCGGCTGCGTCCAAGGCCGACTCCGCCCTCGTTAGGCTGCCTTGCGCGCGGGCCACCTCGTCGGCCGCGTTGGCCGTCATCACCGTCAGGTCGTCGACTAGTACGTCGAGCGGGTTGCGTGAGGCCGTCATGCCGCACCTCGCTTGCCCGCTGCCTCACGACGCTTGCGCACCGGCGCCTCGTCAGGGATGAGCGGCGGAGCGGACGACGGCACCGCCTCACGCGCGACCATGCCGTTCCACTCGCGGATGCGGTCGCGCTCGTGACGCCATGTCCTGACCGCCTTGTCCCACGTTTCCTGCGGGATGTAGCCGAACGGGATCGGGTCGTTTCGCTTCTCGTGCACCACCCGCGCCTGCTCGTCAGGCGGCAGCTTCGGCGGCCCGGTCGGGATCGTCTCACGCGCCGCCTGTATGGCCTCCCATTCCGCGTCGCGGTCCATGGCGGCCGGCAGGTGCAGGTCGTTCAGGACGCGCAGCGTGGCGGTGTACCACCGGCGCTCGCCCGTCCCGACCCGCTCCGGCTTGAAGCCCTCGTCCCTCGTCGGCGCCGCAACTGCCTTACGATTGCGTGCCATGTCGTCATACCTCCCCATGATGGTTTGCGAAATCGCGCGCGTAGCGCGCGGCCAGCAGTTGCGCGAGTTCGTGCGTGTATAGCGTCGTGTCGCGGTCCACGTCGGGCATTGCGTCCAGCAGCGCCTCACGCGTCAGGCGGTCCACCTCGGCCAGCGTCGGCTCGGCGTGCGGGTCCACGGCCTGCAGTAAGCGGCCGTCTAGGTACTCGTCAGGCACAGGCTCGTCGTCGCCGATGATGACCGGCGCGCCGAAGTAGGCGCGCTCGTCGGGGTCCAGCGGGCCGCGCGTCGGGTCGTGCCGGTGCTCGTGCGTCGAGTCGCGCCAGCCGTCGCCGTTGCGCGGCCAGAACTGCCACACGCCGCGCTGCCGGTTGTATCGGTACGGCGTGCCGCGGCCGGACGCCTGCGCTGCGTTAGGCGCCATGAGCCACCTCCCACGCGCGCGCCTCACGCGTGACGTAGTTGTCGCACCGGAACGTGAGGCACCACAGCCACGGATTATCCGCCCACCGGCACCCCTCGCGCTTGCCGTTGATGGAGTCCCACAGGCGCACGAATGCGTCCCGATAGTCGGGCCTCGGGTCGCTGCATCCGCAGGGTGCAGGGTGGCTACTATTGCCGCACGTCAGGCAACCACCGTCCATGACGCCCTCCGCTATCGCATCCGCCTCGGTAATCGCGTGCAGCCGCTCCACGCGCACGTCCGTGATCTCCAGCGCGATGCGTGAGGCCCAGCGCGGCATGTGGATGGACGGCCGCCAGCGACGGTCAGCCGCAAGGCCATCCGTCGCACGGAGATTGTCCGGGCTCGATAGCTCTGCCCAGATGCTCGTGAGGCGGTCGCTCCACTCCTCGGGGACCATGTCCACGTCGTGCAGGCGAGTCGTCCCGTCAGCCCGGTAGCGGATGAATGGATCGCCCTCCTCGGTCCAGTCAGCGTACTGCCACGCCTCGCGCACGTAGAGCAAATCACCAAGTTGGCCGTAGGGGCAGCGGATGCCTATCGCGTTCGGCTCGCCGGATGCCACGTGATCGAACACTGCGCGCAGCGAACCGTCCCGATACTCCTGCCAGCGGTCAAGCGCCCAATCGTCAGGCGCCTCGTTGAGCCCGCCCAGCCCGCGCAGGCGCCGCGTCTGCGTCTTGTGGCCGGCCAGCAGCGCCAGAGTCATCGGGTCGCTGAACGAAATCGGGCGCGTGCCGCCGCGCTCACGGTTGAAGCGGTACGGCGTCCCTCCTACGCGGGTGCTGTTAGTCATCGTCCACCTCTTCCGCCTTCCGGACGTTCTTGATGACCAGCTCGTGACGCCACACCTCATGAGCCAGCCGGTCGACCAGCAGAACGGTCGGTTCGCCCTTCGAGCGGGCTGTGAGGTAAGCCTTGGTCACGGCGTGCAGAATGCGGCCGCTGTTGGCCTCCTTCGCCCGCATCTCGGCAGCGATGGCACGCTCCTCCATCTCGGCAAGCGCGTCGTTCAGCGCCGCCTCCAGCTCCCGCGCCCGCGCCTCGGCGGCCTCGCGGGTGGCGCGCTCTCGGTGCATGGCGTTGGTGAG
>JBIQIB010000110.1:0-14077 GCA_044508265.1 Acidobacteriota bacterium | reverse complement strand
CGCATCGCCTGGAGCGTGGCTGCCAGGCGCATCTCCGCGAACATGTCGAGCCTGTTGTTGCACGCCGCGCCGTCGGCGCCGAGCGACACCGTGATGCCCTGGCGCCGGAGGTCCGTCACCGGCGCGATGCCGGAGCCGAGCTTCAGGTTGCTGCCCGGGCAGTGCAGGGCCCGCACGTCGTGCTCGGCCATCAGCGCCTGTTCATCGGCGTCCACCCAGACGCAGTGCGCGGCGCACAGCCGCGGCGACGCGAGCCCCGTCGCCGCCAGGTAGGCCATGTTGCCGAGTTCGGTCTGCTCGCGGACGAGCGCCACCTCGTCGAGCTGTTCGGACGCGTGGGTGTGGACGAGCAGGCCCTCCTGCGCGGCGACGGCCGCGACCGCTTCGAGCATCTCGCGGCTGCACGACACCGCGAAGCGTGGCGCGAGCGCGGCGCGCAGACGTCCGCCGGCCGCCCCGTGCCAGCGGCGGTGCAGATCCAGCGCGGCACGGATGCCGGGTTCGACCGCCTCGGTCAAGCGGGCCGGCGCCTGGTCGCCGCGATCCATCAGGCACTTGCCGACGGTGGCCCGCAGCCCCGTCGGGGCAAGCGCCTCGAAGACGGCGTCGGTGTCGTGGACGGTCTCCATCGTCAGCACCGACGTCGTGCCCGACCGGATCAGCTCGAGCGCCGCGAGCCGCGTGCTGGCGCGCAGCGACGCCTCGTCGTGCGCCGCCTCGAGCGGCCAGATTCGCTGACGCAGCCACGCCAGCAGCGGCAGGTCGTCGGCCATGCCGCGGAAGAGTGTCTGGCACAGGTGGACGTGCGTCTGGATGAAGCCCGGCATGACCAGGCACCCGCTGGCGTCGATGCGCCGCCCGCGCATGTCGGCCGGCAGGGTGCCGCCCACCTGGACGATGCGGCCGTCGTCGATCACGACGGGGCCCGACACGACGTCCATGGCGTCGTTCATTGTCAGCACGAGTCCGTTCTCGATTGTGAGCATGTCCGTGCCGTCCACCGCGCTCCGAACCGCACGCGCGCGGCCCGTTGCGTCCGACGGTGATCGTACGACGTCGCTGAGAAGAACGACGCGAGGACGGCTCGAGGACGGCTCGGAGGACGGCTCGGAGACGGTCTTGGACGGCTCGGAGAGCCGTCCCTACCAAAGCCGTCCCTACCGGGGTGGGGTCCAGCGCAGCGGGGCGCCGGCGTGAGGTTCGGCAATCCGGCCGCGGCGATGCGCCACGAGCTCGGCGACGATGCTGACGGCGATCTCCTGGGGGGTGACGGCGCCGATGTCGAGGCCGATGGGCGAGTGCACCGCCTCGAGCGACGCACGATCCACGCCCTCGGCCTCGAGCATGTCGTACAGCCGCGCGACCTTGGCCCGGCTGCCGATCAGCCCCACGTACGCGGCCTGCCGGCGGACGGCCTCGCGCAGCGTCGCGAGGTCTTCCCGATGCCCGCGCGTGACAACGACCAGGTAGTCGCGCACGCTCACGTTCGCGCTCGCGAGCCAGTCCGGGATCTCGGCCACCTGCACGTGGACGTCCGCGGGGAAATGCGCAGGGTCGGCAAAGCTCGCGCGGTCGTCCACGACGGTGACGGCGAAGCCGACGAGCGACGCCAGGGCGGCCACGTGACGTCCGACGTGACCGGCGCCCAGGACGTACACGCGCGGGGTCGGCAGCAACGGGTCGATGAAGACGTCCATCTGGCCTCCGCATACGAGGCCACGCTCCTCGGCGAAGTCGTCGTTGAGGTCGTAGCGGACGAGGGACGTGCGTCCGGTGGAGAGGGCGAGGCGGGCCTTGCCGGCGGCGTCCTGCTCGTAGCAGCCGCCACCGATGGTGCCGAGGACGGTGCCGTCCTCGAAGACGAGCATGCGCGCGCCGACTCGCTGTGGTGTCGAGCCCTGCGCGCGCACGATGGTGACCAGCGCCACGGGACGTCCGGCCGCGAGGGCCTCGTCGATGGCGCCGAACAACGACCTGCCGGTGGTCACATCAGGATCTCGACCTTGCCCTTCGCCTTGAGCGACTGCACGAACTGCTGCGCGAGTTCCTGCTGCTTCTGCTGCCGCAGCGCCATCGCGATCCGGTCGTTGACCTCTGCGAGGGGCACGGTGCGCGCGGGGCGATGGTCGGTCACCCTGATGATGTGGAAGCCGAACTCGCTTTCGACGATGTCGCTGACCTGCCCGGGCTTCATGCCGAACGCGGCATCCTCGAACGCCTTCACCATCTGGCCGCGGGGGAAGAAGCCGAGGTCGCCGCCGCCGGCCGCGCTGCCATCCTGCGAGTGCTGTTGCGCGAGGGCGGCGAAGTCGCCGCCGGCCTTCACCTGCGCGAGCAGGCCTTCGGCCCGCGTGCGGGCCTCACGCCTGGTCTCGTCGGCGGCGCCAGGCTCCACCTTCACCAGGATGTGGCTTGCGCGGACGGCCTCGGGCTGCATGAAGAACTGCGGGTTGCCCTTGTAGAAGGCCTCGATGTCCTGCGCCTCGACCGTCGCCTTGGGCTCGACCTCGGCGACGAGCAGCTTGTCGACAGTGAGCCGCTGGCGCGCTTCGTCACGCAGGTCGTTCTCGGTCATCTGGCGAGCGCTGAGCGCCTTCGAGAACGTGTCCTGATCGGGCGCCTGCGACTTCATCTCCTCGATGCCGCGGGCCACCTCGTCGTCGGTCGCCTTGATGTTGCGTGCGGCAGCTTCCTGTTCGAGCAGCTTGACGTCGATCAACTGGTCGAGCACGCCGCGGTAGATCTCGGCGCGGCGTTCGTCCGGCACCGAGCCGCCGGCGTTGATCTCGAGGTTGCGGATCGCGCGCTCGAGCTCGGTCTTCTGGATGGGCTCGCCGTTGACGCGCGCGACGACGTCGGGCAGCACTTCGGGCAGCGGCTTGGCTGGCGGTGCGGCCTCGGCGTCCTGGGCAGCGTCGGTCGTCGCGGGCTGGTCCGCGGTGGTGGCGGCCTGCTCGGCCGTGGCCGCAGCCGCGGCCGTCTCGTTGCGGTTGCAGGCGACACCCAGAGTGAGGGCGATGAGGACGGGGACGGCGTACTTCAAGTTGGTTCCCTTGCTGCCCGCGACCATTCGCGGGACGATTGCAAGCCTTCAGTATACGGGATGTCAGGGCGGGCCCGCGGCGCCCACAAGCTGAGACGCCGGCGGAATTCGCGCGGCCGGCATCGACAGCCACGGCATCTGCGGCAGCATGCCGTCGGGCAGCCGGTTGTAGTGCTGGCACACGAACTGCGGCTCGGTGCCGACGAGGAACGCCTCGTTGATCGTCTTCTCGCAGAGCGGCCCGGCGCGCTCGCCGGTCTCGGCGTCCACCTCCACGAAGGTCACGCCGTCGGGCACGCTGAACGGCTGGGTACGGTGACCCGCCAGCGCACGCTTCATGAAGGTGGTCCACATCGGCAGCGCCGCCTGCGACCCGGAGAGCCCGACGGGCGTGTTGTCGTCCAGGCCGACCCAGACCACCGTCAGCAGCTCGGGCGTGAAGCCGATGAACCAGGCGTCGCGCAGGTCGTTGGTCGTGCCGCTCTTACCCGCGGCATCCAGCGTGAAGCCGGCACGGCGGGCGCCGCCGCCGGTGCCCTCGTTGAGCACGCTGCGCATCATGTTCGTCACGAGGAACGCCGCCTGGGGCGAGACGATCCGGCGGGCCGGCGGCAGCACCTGCGGCAGCTGGCGTCCGTCCACGGTCACGGCCGACACCGCGCGCAGCGGCCGCAACTCGCCCTGGTTCGGAAACACCATGTAGGCTTGCGCCATGTCGAGCGGCGTCGTCTCGAAGACGCCGAGCGTGATCGACGGGTACGGGCGGACCGTCGCGTCGCCGCTGATGGCGCGCCAGAGCCTGGCGATGCGGTCGTAGCCGGTCAGCTCGGCCATCTGGATCGTCGCGAGGTTGCGCGACAGCGCCAGCGCGCGGCGTGCCGTGATCGGGCCGTCGTACTCGCCGTCGTAATTGCCGGGCGTCCATTCCTGATCGTTGACGAGGAAGGTGAGCGGCTCGTCCTCGACGATCGTCGCGGGCGTGAGGTCGGTGCGGCCCTCGTCGACGGCGGTCTCGAACGCCGCCAGGAAGACGAACGGCTTGAACGTCGAACCCGGCTGCCGCTTCGCGCTGATCGCCCGGTTGTACTGCGAGCGCTGGTACGACCGTCCGCCGACCATCGCCAGCACCTCGCCCGTACGCGGATCGACGGCGACGAGCGCCGCCTGCAGCGGCCCGCGCTGTCGCCGGCGTCCGGCCAGCCGCTTCTCGAGCGCCTCGATGCCTTCGGTGACCACGTCCTGCGCGAGGCGCTGGAGGTGGAGGTCGAGCGTCGTGTGCACCTCGACGGCCGACGTCGACGCGCGCAGCGTCACCTGATCGGCGGTCTGCTGCGTGATGTAGTCGACAAAGTACGGCGCCTCCGCGTCCACGCTCTCGGCCGACGTCACGAGCGCGGTCTCAGACGCCGTGGTCGCGGCCTGCGCCGTGAGATAGCCGGCCTCCACCATCGTCCGCAGCACGACGTTGCGCCGCTCGCGCGCACGCACGGGATGTCGTGACGGCGAGTACACGGCCGGCGACTGGATGACGCCGGCGAGCGTCGCCGCTTCCGGCAGCGTGAGGTTGCTGACGTCCTTGCCGAAGAACATCCGCGCGCCCTCGGCCATGCCGTGGACGGCGAAGGAGCCGCGCTGCCCCAGGTAGACGTCGTTGAGGTACAGCTCGAGGATCTGGTCCTTGGTGAGCCGCCGCTCCAGCACGATGGACATCACCTGTTCGCGCAGCTTGCGCGTGTAGCTCTTCTCCGGCGTGAGGAACGAGTTCTTGACCAGCTGCTGCGTGAGCGTGCTGCCGCCGACGAGGTATGGGCGGTCACCGCGGATGTTGGTGACGATCGCGCCGGCGGTGCGGATGACGTCCACACCGGGATGGTTGTAGAAGCGCCGGTCCTCGATGGCCAGCACGGCCTGGACGACGTGATTCGGCAGCCGCGAGAGCGGCACCTGACGCTGGCGGCCGCGTCCGCCCGCCGACATGCCGGTGAGCAGCGGCGCCTCCAGTTCCACCTCCGCCTGAGGCCCGGCTCGCTCGACCTCGATGCCGGCCACGCGGCCGGTACCTGCCTTCGCGTCCACGTCCAGCGTGACGGTGACGCGGCGTCCTTTCGCCACGCCGGCCCGCGGGATGAACTCGATGTGCGACGTGTCGAGGGCGAACTGGCCAGGCGTCTGGACGTCCGGCCGCCGCGCGTAGCCGAGGGCGTCGAGGCGGCCGGCAAGCTCGTCAGGTGTCAGCCACTGGCCGACGCGGACGGCGAAACGCCGGCCGTAGATCTTCGGCGCGACCCGGTCGGACAGACTGGCCAGCCGCGTGTCCACGTCGCGCGCGACCTCCTGGTACATGTACACGCCCACCGCGGCCAGCACGAGCAGCGGACCCAGCAGGATGGCTGCAGCGGCACGCAGCCAGCGGCGCCGGCGCGGGCGCTGACGGGGACGGCCACGAGGAGGAGAGCGACGTGCCACCAGGAATGCTCGTGCGGACGCAGTGGTGCGTCAGATGCGGAAGAGCCAGTGGCGCCTGGGCTCGGTCCGCAGCACATCGTACAGCCTCGGCACGAGGGCCGGGCCGTAGCGGTTCATGAACCACGAGACGCCGATCGTCCGCTCCTGCGGGTGCCCGCCGGGGAACGTCAGCTGACGGGTGCGCACGAACTGGCGGCGGAGCGTCTCGTGCCGCCGCTTGGAGGCCTGGATCACCTTGGTCCGGACGGTTCGCAGCTCGTGGTCGAGGCGGCTGCCCATCGACTGGACGGCGCCTTCGAGCGTCGGGTCGACGAGCGTCACGGCGGTCGCCAGCGCCTCGAGGTGTTGCCGGAGGGTCGTCTCGGTATCGGTGAGCGCCCGGTCGACGGCCGTCGGCAGCTGCGCCTCGAGCAGCGCGTTGAGCGCGTGCTCGTCCTGCGCGCGCAGCGACCGCAGGGGCACGTCGTTGCGCTCGAGGAACCGCGCCGCCGGTGCGTCGAGCATGGTGCCCGTCACCCGCGGCACGATGAGCGGCATCGGGGTCTGGTGGAACGCGTACACCTCGCGCAGCTGGCCGAGGTAGGCCAGCTCCGACGGGCCGGCGACGTAGGCGATGGTGGGAAACAGGGTGTCCTGCACGACGGCACGCAGCAGGACATTCGGGCTGAACCGTTCCGGGTGAGCGTCGAGTTCCTCGAGCAGCGCCTCGGGCGCCCACGACGTCTCCCCAGCGTGGAAGCGTCCGTCCACGTACCGCAGCGGCTCGCGGGCGTCGCGCATGTAGAACAGCGCGATGGCGTCGGCCTGCGGCGTCACCTGGGCGTGGTAGCCGGCGGCCTCGAGGGCCTCGCCGGCGCTGGCCGCCAGGCGCGTGGTGTGGCCGGGGTTCGTGACGACCCGCCTGAAAATCGGCGCCGCGATGGCCTTGGCCGCCGTGTCGGCGCCGTCGAAGACGACGATGCCGAGGGGCCCCAGCAGGCGGTCCATCAGCCGCCCGAAGGCCTCGGACATGCCCCTGCCAGGGACGTAGCAGGCCCGCAGTTGCGCCAGCGTCTCGCCGGTGAACTCTGTCTCTGGAAGCGCGGCCGCCAGTTCGTCGAGCGCGCGCGTGACGTCGTCGGGCAGCGGCACCCTGGCGACCGGACGGCTGCCCGCGCCCTCGCCATCCGCGACGGTGATGGCGTGCAGCTGCATCTCGGCGTCGAGGACGGCCGTCGAGGCGACCTCCGCCCAGTCGTGGTCCTCCCCGTGGTTCCAGAAGATGGTGACGACGGGGACGCCGAACTGGGCCTCGACGTCGGCGGCCAGCTTGGCCGCGGTGAGGGCCTTGAGGAGGGTGTAGAACGGGCCGCCGAACAGGCCGGCCTGCTGCCCGGTCACGATCGCGACCGTCGAGGGATCGGCGAGCTTGCGCGCGGCAGCGCGTGCCTGCTCCGGGGCGCCGCGCTCCGTCAGTTGCCGCTCGAGCAGCGCGACGAGCGCCGGCCGATCGCGCTCCACCTGCGTCACCCTGGCGATGGCGCTGCGCCACGCCGCCGGGTCGCTCGGCGAGCCCGGGTAGAAGGACGCGAGGCGTTCGTACCGGTAGACGTAATCAGTACTGAGGCGTGAGGCCGACCACTCCCGGATGTCGAGGCTCTGCGACTGCGGGGTCGTCGTGGTCGAGTCGGGGAGCACTGAGGGTCACTGTGGCAAAGCCACCTCGGCGTGTCAAGGCGCGCGGGAGAGCGGCGCCGGCCGTGCGCTGACGGCTCGATGGCGCTGGTATAATGCGCCAGCGTTGAAGTTCCCTCGCGCCCGCGCCGCGCGCAGGAGTCCCTGCCCTGAGTCACGAACAGACGCCGCTCTTCCAGCCGCCCGAGGCGGTGGGCCCATACCGTGTGCGCCGGCTGATCCTCGCCGGAACGCTGGGTCCCACCCTGCTCGTGTCCGACGCCGGCGGTTCGGGCACGTTGGCCGCGAAGCTGATCACCACGGTGCCCGACGACGAGCGCGAGGTGCTGGCAGAAGCGCTGCGCGCGCGAGCGGCCGCTCAGCCCGCGCACCCGGGACTCGTCCCCATCGTGGACATCGGTGTCGAAGACGGCGGCGTCTACGTGATCACCGAGTGGGTGGACGCGCCTGCGCTCGACACGCGCCTGCGCGGCGGCCGTCAACCGCTGGTGCAGGTGCTCGAGTGGCTGGCGCCGGTAGCCGCCGGCCTGCACGCTGCGCACCAGGACGGCGGGCTGCACGGCGCCGTCCATCCGCGTGACGTGCTGCTCCCGCGCAACGGCGGCACCCTGACAGGACTCGACATTTCGCCGGCCCTGGAGGCACTCGGTCTGCAGGCGCCGGTGCGCGTGCCGTTCACGGCGCCGGAGCGGGCCTCCGGACGTCACTGGGACGCACGAGCCGACCAGTACTCGCTGGCGATGCTCGCGCTCGACGCGCTCTCCGGCCGCCGCCTGATTGCCGGCACGATCCCGGCCTTCGATCGCTGGACGCTGGCCGACACGCCGGGAGAAGACGCCCGCCTCCACGAGGTGTTCGCACGAGCCCTCCATCCGGACCCGGCATCGCGGTTCGACTCGGTGGCCGAGTGGCTCGAGGCGCTCACGGGCGCCGCCGAGCCGGGTACCGACCTGTCGCGTTTCACGCGCGACGGCGTCATTCCGGCGGCGCAGCCCGCTCCCGTCCGGCGTGCGGTGGAGGACGAGGCCGACGTCGCCGTGCCGCTGGCGCTGTTCCCGGCCGAGGACGAGGAACCCGAGCCCCTTCCGGCCCCGGGCCGTCACGACGATCCGGCAGACGACACGGTGCGCGCGCCGGCCCAGCCGACTGCCGACGAGGCCCGCCAGTCGCCGACGGGTGAGTGGCTGGTGGCGTCGATGCCCGACGACGTGCCGCCCCTGGCCGACACCGGGCCGTTGCCGATCCAGTCGGTGCACGTGGACGACGCCGACCTTCCGCCGGCCGAGCCGCCGCCTGAGCCCACGCCTGACGATCCCACGGTCACCGCGGCGGCCGCCTGGCCGCACGGCGACTCGTCCGACGCCGACGATGACATCGCGCTGCACGCGCCGGTAGACGTCGGCAGTGAAGAGCCCCTCGACGAGTTCGCGCCCTCGGACGCCGAGCCGCCCCTGCGGCGCCAGGACACGGCTGACGACGGCGATGCGCGATGGCCGGCGGCCGTGGAGGACGACGGCAGCGGCGGCGGCGGGCGTACATGGCTCGTTGCCGGTGCGGCCGTTCTGCTGCTGGCGCTCGTGGCGGTAGGCACCTGGCGCAGCCTGGTGTCGGACGAGCCTCGGCAGGCGGCCACGCCCGAAGCCAGTGGCGTCCCCGGCGCGGAGTCTGGCGCGGCCGATGCGGGTGGCGAGTCGAGCGCGGCAGGCAGCGGGGCAGGTCGCGCAACCCCTGCCGGACCGAACGAGATTGCCGAGACGCCGCTCCGCCCGAGCGCTGACGATCTGGCGCCCGGGGCCCGGCCTCCGGCCCAGGGCGCCGATGCTGCGGCAGCCGGTGGCAACGCCCCTCGGGCCGCCAGCCCGCCGCCCTCCCGTGACGTGGCCGCTGCCGCCGCGCGGACGCCAGCCGCAGAGGCCGGCCGTGCCGCACGCGACGCGGCGCCGGCGCCTGCGAGTGCGCCTGCGGAGCCACGCCTCTCGCTCGACCGCGCACGCATCCTCATCAGGTCGTCGCCCGCGGGCGACGTGCGCATCAACGGCCAGCCACGTGGCCGGACGCCCCTCGTCCTGCGCGACCTCCCGTTCGGGTCGTACGTGATCGCGATCTCGCGGGAAGGCTATCTCGACGCCGTGCAGGAAGTGGACATGCTGCCGACGCAGCCCGTGGCGTCGATAGCCGTGGACCTGCAGCGCGAGACGGGCGTTGCCGGCGCCTCGGCGCCTGCCGCGCTGCCGGCGCCGGCGACACCTGCGGGCGCGACTGCCGGCCAGTCGCCGGGGCGGGCCGCGTCGCCCGCCGCCACCGGCAGCCTCTACGTCGTCTCGCGTCCCGCCGATGCGCGCCTGTTCGTCGACGGGCAGGCGTACGGCACGGCGCCGGCCGTGGTGCCGGGGCTCGCGGCGGGGCACCATCAAGTCCGGGTGGAGTATCCCGGCTACAGGGCCTGGGTGAGCAGCGTGGAGGTGCTGCCAGGCCAGCGCGTGCGCGTCGACGCCACGCTCGTCCAGGAACCACGATGAAAGCCATCCTCGCGTTGGAGAACGGCGACGTCTTCGAAGGCGTCTCCGCGGGTGCTCAGGGGGAGACCGTCGGTGAGGTGGTCTTCAACACGAGCCTCACCGGATACCAGGAAGTGCTGACGGACCCGTCCTATGCCGGGCAGATCGTCACCATGACGGCGCCGCTCATCGGCACCTACGGCGTCACGCCGCAGGACGTGGAGTCGCGCGCACCGCAGGTGGCGGGGTTCGTCATGCGCGAGGAGTCGCGCGTGGCCTCCAACTGGCGGGCCGACAGCACGCTGCGCGAGTACCTCGTCGCGCACGGCATCGTGGCCATCGCCGACGTCGACACGCGGGCGCTCACGCGGACGCTGCGGACGGCCGGCGTGATGCGCGGCGCGATCGGCACCGGCGCGCAGGTGCGCGCAGAGGACCTCGTCGCGCGGGCGAAGGCCGCGGCGTCGATGGTCGGCGCCGATCTCGTGCGCGAGGTGACCTGCGCCGAGCCGTTCGACTGGACGCCCGGTGACGAACCGGGGGCGGCGGTCGGACGCGACCTGATCCTCGAGCCGCAGAAGCGCGCGGGGCGCCGGCTCAAGGTCGCCGCCTACGACCTCGGCATGAAGTACAACATCCTGCGGCGCTTCGCGGAGCACGGGATCGACGTGCGCGTCTATCCGGCGACGACGCCCGCGAGCGAGGTGATGAAGGACGCCCCTGACGGCGTGTTCTTCAGCAACGGCCCGGGCGACCCGGCCGCCCTCGACTACGTCGTGGACAACGCGAAAGCGATCACTGACGCGAACGTGCCGGTCTTCGGCATCTGCCTCGGGCACCAGGTGCTCGCCCAGGCCGTCGGCGCCAGCACGTTCAAGCTGAAGTTCGGCCACCGCGGCACGAACCATCCGGTGAAGAACCTGGTCACCGGCGAGGTCGAGATCACGTCGCAGAACCACGGCTTTGCCGTGGACCCGGCGACGATGCCCGCGTCGGTGGAGGTGACGCACGTGAACCTCTACGACGGCACCGTCGAAGGCTTCCGCGCGAAGGAGCGACCCATCTTCTCCGTGCAGTACCACCCGGAGGCGGCGCCGGGCCCACATGACGCCGACTACCTGTTCCGGCAGTTCCTCGACGCCATGGAGGCGCGCGCGTAGATGCCTCGACGTTCAGATATCTCCCGTGTCCTCGTGATCGGCTCCGGGCCGATCGTCATCGGGCAGGCCTGCGAGTTCGACTACTCGGGCACGCAGGCGTGCAAGGCGCTGCGCAGCGAGGGCCTCGAGGTGGTGCTGGTCAACAGCAACCCGGCCACCATCATGACCGACCCCGAGCTGGCCGACCGCACGTACGTCGAGCCGCTGACGGTGGAGGTCGTGGAGAAGATCATCGCGCGCGAGCGGCCCGACGCGCTGCTGCCGACGGTCGGCGGCCAGACCGCCCTCAACCTGGCCGTGGGCCTGGCGAAGGCCGGCGTGCTCGACAAGTACGGCGTGAAGCTGATCGGCGCCTCGATCGAGGCGATCGAGGTGGCCGAGGACCGGCTCAAGTTCCGTGAGGCGATGCGCGAGATCGGCGTGCCGGTGCCCGCGTCGGCCGTGGTCAACACGCTCGAGGACGCGCTCGAGGCCGTCGAACGGATCGGCTTCCCGGCCATCATCCGCCCGTCGTTCACGATGGGCGGCGTGGGCGGCGGCATCGCGTACAACCTCGAGGAGTTCCGCGAGATCGCCGAGCGCGGCATCGAGCTGAGCCCGGTGCACGAGATCCTCGTCGAGCAGTCGGTCATCGGCTGGAAGGAGTACGAGCTCGAGGTGATGCGCGACGGCGCCGACAACTTCGTCGTCATCTGCTCGATCGAGAACGTGGACGCGATGGGCGTCCATACGGGCGACAGCATCACCATCGCGCCCGCGCTCACACTGACCGACCGCGAGTACCACCGCCTGCGTGACGCGGCACGGCGCATCATCCGGCGCGTCAACGTCGAGACGGGCGGCAGCAACATCCAGTTCGCGGTCAACCCCGAGAACGGCGACTACATCGTCATCGAGATGAACCCGCGGGTGTCGCGCAGCTCCGCGCTGGCGTCGAAGGCCACGGGCTTCCCGATTGCGAAGATCGCCGCGAAGCTGGCGCTCGGATACCGCCTCGACGAGATCCCGAACGACATCACGCGCGTCACCCCTGCGTCGTTCGAGCCGACGATCGACTACATCGTCGTGAAGATCCCGCGGTGGGCGTTCGAGAAGTTCCCGCAGGCCGACCCCACGCTCACCACGCAGATGAAGTCGGTGGGCGAGGCGATGGCCATCGGGCGCACGTTCAAGGAGGCCTTCCTCAAGGGCATCCGATCGCTCGAGCTCACGAGCAGCCAGGCGTCGCTTTTCGGACAGCCCTTCGACGAGGACGACGAGAAGGTCGAGGCGCTGCGGCGGTCGCTCGTCGTGCCGAACGAGCGCCGGATGTGGGCGATCTTCCGCGCGCTCGAGCGCGGCTGGACGGTGGCGCAGCTGCACGAGCTGACGCACATCGACCCGTGGTTCCTCGAGCAGTTCGCCGAGCTGGTCGAGCTCGGACGCATGGCGTCAGGCATCGGCCTGTGGGAGATGTCAGAAGACCTGCTGCGCACGCTCAAGCGCAACGGCTTCGGCGACCGCGACATCGCCATCCTCACCCAGACCGACGAGGCGTCGGTGCGCCTGAAGCGGCGCGAGCTGGGGCTGCGCAACGTCTACAAGCGCATCGACACCTGCGCGGCGGAGTTCGAGTCGTTCACGCCGTACCTGTACGGCACCTATGAGCGGGAGTGCGAGGCCCAGCCCACCGACCGCCGCAAGATCGTCATCCTCGGCAGCGGCCCGAACCGCATCGGACAGGGCCTGGAGTTCGACTACTGCTGCTGTCACGCCGCCTTCGCCGCCCGCGACGACGGGTACGAGACGGTGATGATCAACTGCAACCCGGAGACCGTGTCCACCGACTACGACACCGTGGACCGGCTGTACTTCGAGCCGCTCACGCTCGAGGACGTCCTGGCGGTGATCGAGAAGGAGCAGTCGGGCGGGGCGGACGTGTCGGTGGTCGTGCAGTTCGGCGGACAGACGCCGCTCAAGCTGGCGCTGGCGCTGCAGGAAGCCGGGGTCAGGATCATCGGCACCACGCCAGACTCGATCGACCTCGCGGAAGACCGCGAGCGCTTCTCGGCGCTGCTGTGGGATCTCGGCATCCCGCAACCGGCCAACGGCATGGCCGCGTCGCGCGACGAGGCGCGCGAGGTCGCGGCGCGCATCGGGTATCCGGTGGTGGTGCGGCCGTCGTACGTCCTTGGCGGCCGCGCGATGGCGATCGTCTACGACGCCGGCAGCCTCGACAGCTACATGACCAACGCCGTGGACGTCTCGCCCGAGCGGCCGATCCTCATCGACCGGTTCCTCGAGGACGCGTTCGAACTCGACGTGGACTGCGTCGCCGACGGGCAGGGCGGCGTCGTGATCGGCGGCGTCATGGAGCACATCGAGGAGGCGGGCATCCACTCGGGCGACAGCTCGTGCGTCGTGCCGCCGTATCTGGTCGCCGAGCGGCATCTCGAGACGATCCGCGACTACACACGCAGAATCGCCCGCGCGCTCGACGTCGTCGGCCTGATGAACACGCAGTTCGCGATCAAGGACGACACCGTCTACGTCATCGAGGTGAACCCGCGCGCGTCGCGGACGGTGCCGTACCTGTCGAAGGCCACCGGCGTGCCGCTGGCCAAGCTCGCGGCCAGGGTGATGACGGGGAAGACGCTGACCGACCTCGGCATGGTGCACGACCTCGACGCGGCCGGCGTGTTCGTCAAGACGCCGGTCTTCCCGTTCGTACGATTCCCGGGCGTCGACACGATCCTCGGACCCGAGATGAAGAGCACGGGCGAGGTCATGGGCGGCGCGCAGACGTTCGGCACCGCGTTTGCGAAGGCGCAGCTCGCGGCCGGGCAGGAGCTTCCGCTGGAGGGGTGCGCCTTCATCAGCGTCAACAACGACGACAAGCCGAACGTGCTGCCTATCGCGCGCGACCTCGTGGCGCTCGGGTTCTCGCTCGTGGCCACGCGAGGCACGGCCGCGTACCTGCGTGCCCACGGCCTCGAAGTGGACGTCGTGTTCAAGATCAACGAGGGCCGGCCCCACGTCGGCGACCAGATCCTGAACAAACAGATTCAGCTCGTGCTGAACACGCCGCTCGGGCGCGAGTCGTTCTTCGACGACAGGTCGGTTCGCCGTGTCGCGATGATGCAGGGCGTGCCGTGCATTACCACGCTCACCGGCGGCGCGGCGACCGTCAGCGCGATTCGCTCGCTGCGAGAGCAGGGCATCGACGTTCGGTCGCTGCAGGAGTATCACGGCGCGGC
>JBIQIB010000109.1:0-14126 GCA_044508265.1 Acidobacteriota bacterium | reverse complement strand
GCGCAGTTCCTCCGGCCGCACGACGGCGCGGTGCAGCACGGCACCGCCGGCGATGGTGTGGTTGTTGAGCAGCGCCGATCCTGACGAGCCGGAGCTCACGACGAGCATCCGCCGGTCATGCGCCTGCAGCACCTCTGCGAGCGTCGTCGCCGTCAGCAGGTTGCCTTCGACGGCGGCGATGCGGTCGAGCACATCGCTCTCAGACGTCGTCAGGAAGGCTGTCGCATCCACACGCGGCATGAACACGCTGTTGCCCATGAGACCGTGGCGTTCAGGGTACGCACCCGTCGAGAACGACGAGGCGTTGACACGGGTGACGGTGGGATACACGGCATGATGCCGCGTGTACACCACGCCGCGCTGCCCGAGCGCCGTGAGATTCGGCATGTGTTCGGGGGTGACGTAGTCGGGGCGCAGGCCGTCCACGACGATGAGCAGGTGACGGTTCGGCTCGGCGTTGACGTCGGCGGTGTCGGACGGCGTCGCGGCGCACCCGGCCGCGGCGGCGAGAAGCAGGGTCCAGATGACGCGCATGGTGCCGACCATTCTGCGTTGGCCGGCACTCGTGCGCAACGAAGAGAAGGAAGTGCTGCTCCGAGCAGGGGCAGCGAGGAGGTGAGGACGGCTCGCTCGAGCCGCCCTCAGGCTGGTGGTCTCAGAACCGGAGCCGCAGCCCGACCCTGATCACGCGACCCGCCGCAAAGCCTTCGGCGTTACCGACTGTGTCGGCGCCCAGCACCGCGGTGGTGCCGTTGTCCTCGAGGCCGTTGAGCAGGTAGTCGGTCAGGTCGACGAAGCCGCCTGTCCCGAGCCCCGGGACGAAGAACTGCGGGTGGTTGAAGGCGTTGTCGAGCATCGCCGTGAGCTCCACCTGCATGCCCTGCCGCCGGACGATGTCCTTGTAGAACGCGAAGTTGGCAATCCACGTGCCCGGACCCTTGAGGCTCCCCTTCTTCGCGTTGCCGAGCGTGCCGTCGGCCGGCAACGCGTAGGCCGACACGTCGAAGAACTTCTCGCGCGAGCCGCCAGGGTTCGGGTCGCCGACGACATCCGGCCGCCACGACTCGCCGAACTGCCCGACGCCGTCGAGTCCCACGCCCGTGTTGGCGGGGTAGATGGGATCGGTGCCCCACACGAAGAACGGCGTGAGGTTCGGCCCGGACCGCGCCTGGACGATCGTGGAGACGGTCCAGCCGCCGACGACGGCGTCGGCCCACGCCGGCATGGAGGCGCCGTACCGCCGCTCGTGGCCGAACGGGATGTCCCACGTGCTGTTGAGCACGAAGCGGTGCTTGACGACGTTCGGGTCGGGCCCGCGGTCCTTCTCGATGTCGTACGGGTCGTACTGGATCACGCCGATCGTGCTGTTGCCGCTGTCGGGGGCGTTGCTGTCGGAGCCGGCCAGCGTGTAGGCCGCGTTGACCGCGAAGCCCCGGCGCCAGCGGCGGTTCAGCTCGAGCTGCAGCGCGTTGAACTGTCCCTCGCCGGCGTTGGTGGTCATGTTGAGGAACGTCCCGTACAGCGGATAGGGCAGGCGCGCCTGGGCCTCGGGGTCCTCGTAGATGTCGCCGAGCGGCACCGCGCTCGCCGGCACGCTGTTGGCCTCGCGCGTCACGAGCAGCTTACGCATCGTCGAGCCCATGTAGCTGACGCGGAGGCCAAGGTCGCCGGGCAGCTCGCGCTCGACGGTGAGGTTGTACTGGTAGATGTCGGGGCTTTCGAGGTTGATGTCGAGGCCCTGGTTGCCGAAGCCCTGCGACGTGCTGACCGTGCCCGTCGTGAACCCGTTCTCCAGCGTCGCGCGGTTGCGCGTGATCGTGTAGCGGAACGGGTTGCGCGACATGATGTCGCGCGCGCCCTGGGCCGCCCCGGTCGGGTGGAAGATGCCGAAGCCGCCGCGCAGCACCGTCTTCGCGTCACGGCCGATCCGGTAGGCGAACCCGAGCCGCGGGCTGAAGTTGTTGCGGTCGGTCTGCATCAGGCCCGAGCCCACGCCCACGTCGTCGGCGAGCAGCGTGCGTCCCAGCGCCTGGGCACCGGGCGGCAGCAGCCCCGCGATCTGCGCGTTCGGCACGACGTGGTGTCCGCCATCGTCGAGGACGAAGTTCGCGAAGATGTCGTTGCGGTCGACGAACACGCCGACCACTTCGTAGCGCAGCCCCAGGAACAGCGTCAGGCTCTGGCTGACCTTGAAGTCGTCCTGCAGGAACACCGCCCAGTCGTTCGAGACGGTGTCCATCGGACGGTCGCCGCGCGTGTTGCGCTGCTCGCGCACCGTGTTGGGCAGGCCGAGCAGGAAGTCGGCAAACGCGTTGCCCGTCGCCCAGCCGCTGAAGTTGTACTGGCCCTTCGACTCGTTGGCGCCGGTGGAGTAGCCGTCGGTCGCGAAGTTGCGTGCGTAGCTCCCGCCGAACCGCAGCGAGTGGCGGCCCTTGACCCACGTGGTGTTGTTGCTGATCGAGAACGCCGACTGGTCGAGGTCGCGGAACGTGTTCTGGCGCTGGTCGCGGATGTCCGACGGCCGGTTCGCGCCGGCGAAGATGAACTGCGGGAAGCCCGGCACCCCGCGCGCCAGATCCGGCACCTCGATGCCGAGCGTGCTGCCGACTTCGCCGGCCACGTACTGGCTCCGGCGATTGCGGACGTCCGTGCTGTAACCCGTCCGGAACTCGTTGACGATCGAGCCGGAGAAGATGCGCGTCCAGCCGCTCGCCAGCGTCACGGCCTTCGACTCGCGCTCGAGGATCCCGAGGTTCGTCAGGCCGCCGCCGCCGTTGCCGCCCGTGCTCTCGAACGTGAACGCGTCGGGATCGCGGCGCTGCCAGCTGACGCGCGCGAAGATCGAGTCGTCGTCGGTGAGCTCGTGGTCGATGCGGCCGTCCGCTCTGTCGCGCGTACGCTCGAGCGGCAGGATCTGGCGGAACGTCCCGTAGCCGTTGGCGAGCGTGCCCTGGTTCGGCTCCGGGTAGAAGGTGGACATGACGTTGCGCGCCGCGGCGGAAATGCGATCGGCCGGGATCTTGTTGCCCGGGAATGGCTCGCCGGTCACGGGATCGACGATGACGAAGTTCGAGGCCGAGAAGTCGCCGCTGCGCATCGCCTGTGTCGGCACGATGGCCTGCGCGCCGCCACCGAGCGCCTTGAGCCGGCTGCCTTCGTAGTTGCCGAAGAAGAACGTCCGGTTGCTGACGATGGGACCACCGAGGCTGAAACCGAACCGGTGGTCGTGCGTGTCGGAGTTCGGATCATTGCGATCGACGCCGTTGAGCGTCTGCGCATAGGTGCGCGCGTTCAGCTCGTTCGAGTTGAAGTCGTAGAACGACGTGCCCGAGAACCTGTTGGTGCCGCGCTTTGTCGAGACGACGACGCCGGCGAGGCCGCCGAACTCGGCACTGTAGGAATTGGACAGCACCTGCACCTCGGCGATGGCGTCCAGCCCGGGGGCCGCGTTGGAGAGCTCGCCGAAGATGCCCGCTGATGACGGCTGGCCATCCTGCACGTAGGAGGCGCCGTACGTGCGGCCGCCGAGGAACTGAATGGCGTCGAACCCACCGACGACGTTCGGGTTGAGCGTCAGGAAGTCCTGGATGTCGCGGCTGTTGCGGGGCAGGTCGCGCAGCTGCTGCGCGTCCAGCCCGCGGGCGATCGCCTGACTCTCCACCGTGATGTTCTGGCCCTCCGCGGTGACGGTGATGACGTCCTGCAGCTCGCCGACCTCCAGCTGGACGTCGACACGCGCGACGGAGGCCGCACGCAGGACGATGCCGGTCCTCCGGGCGGCCTTGAAGCCCGAGAGCGTGACGTCGACGGAATAGGTGCCCGGCCGCAGGTTCGACAGCTCGTAGAGCCCCTCGCCGTCGCTCACGGTTTCACGGGTGACGCCCGTGTCCTCGTCGGTCGCCGTGACTGTCGCCCCGGGGATGACGCCACCCTGGGCGTCATTCACGGTGCCGCGGATGGTGCCCAGCGTCGACTGCGCCAGGGCCGCGGGGGCCGCAGCCAGCAGGCCGGTGACGATGAGGCAGATCGCAATGAGCAGAATGCCCGACCGCCTGACGCGGCCGGGACAGGATGCAGAACGCAGGTGAGTTGCCACAGATCTCCTCCCCAGACTGTGAACTTCGGACATGCCGACGACGCGATCCTCGGACGTACCGAGCGCGCGATGGAACCTGCGCGTGTCGAGTGCTGCAGATACTACGCTCGGGCGGGGGAGTCCGGCAACGGCGACCCGCAGGGTCGTGACCGTCCCGGCGGGTACGAAGTCGCATAGGATGCCGCGATGGGCATCGAACTCGTCCTGCTGCTGCTGCTCATCCTGCTCAACGGCGCCCTGGCGATGTCCGAGATCGCGGTCGTGAGCTCACGCCGGGCAGGGCTCACGCAGCTGGCCGACGGCGGCAACAAGGGAGCGCGACAGGCGCTGGCGCTTGCGTCCGAGCCGACGCGCTTCCTCTCGAGTGTGCAGGTAGGCATCACGTCCATCGGGATCCTGAGCGGTGCGCTCGGCGAAGCCGCTGTCGCTGGCCACCTGCGTGAAGCGCTCCTGCAGGTGCCCGTCCTGGCCCCGCACGCCGACGTACTGGCTCTGGTCCTGATGGTCGCGGGATTGACCTATGTGTCACTTATCGTCGGCGAGCTCGTGCCCAAGCGTCTCGCCCTGACCCAACCCGAGCGCATCGCGTCGGTCATCGCCGCGCCGATGACGCTGCTGGCGCGCGCCACCAGGCCGCTGGTCTGGGTGCTGAGCCGATCGACCGACGCCGTGCTGCGCCTGCTGCGCGTGCGTCACGCGCCCCGGCCGGCCGTCACCATGGAGGAGATGCGGCTGCTCCTGCGCCAGGGCACCGAGGCAGGCGTCTTCGAGCCAGCGGAGCACGAGATGGTGACCAACGTGCTCAACCTCGACGAGCGCCGCGTCGCCAGCGTGCAGACCCCACGCACCGACATCGTGTTCCTCGACCTGCGCGACGACGAAGCCACCACGCTCGCCAGGCTCAGGAGCACGTCGCTGAGCCATCTGCCCCTGTGCGACGGCGGGCTGGACCACGTCATAGGCTTCGTGAGCCAGGCGCGCGTGCTCGGGCAGCGGCTCGACGGCCGCACGCTGGACCTGCGTGCGCTGGCGGAGAAACCGCTGTTCGTCCCCGAGACGATGACGCTGATGACGCTGCTCGAGCAGTTCAAGCGCACGCGCCGGCGCCTCGCGCTCGTCATCGACGAGTACGGCGCGGTGGAAGGCCTCGTCAGCGTGGCCGACGTCGTCTCGGCGATCGTCGGTGAGCTGCCGGGCAGCAGCGACGACGAGCCGATGGCCGTCAGGCGCGCGGACGGCAGCCTGCTGGTGGACGGAGAACTCGACCTCGACGCGTTCGAACGGCTGCTCGGGCGACCGGCGCCGCTCGTCGAGGAGGCACGGCGGTACTACAACACCGCGGGCGGGCTGGTGCTGCACGTCGCGGGCCGCGTGCCGAGGACCGGCGACGTCTTCGAGCGTGACGGCATCCGGATCGAAGTCGTGGACATGGACGGCAATCGCGTGGACCGCGTGCTCCTCACGCTGGTGGACACGCCGGCACGCAGCGAAGACGAAAGCGGGGACGCCGGCGACTGACGCCTGCGTCCCCGTGAAGACAGAGTAGGTGGCGGGGGCCGGCCGCGCTGCGGTCGGCGCTACCGGCGTGTGGCCCGCAGCCGGAGCGCCAGCGCGGTGGCGCCGACGCCGAACAGCAGGAGGCTCACCGGCTCCGGCACCGACGGCACGTCGCCGCCGGTCCACGGCAGTTCGCCGTCGAACCCGAAGTTGTGGTACTCGCCGCCCCAGCCGGTGGTCACGTTGCGCGCGATCACCTGGCCGTTGATGTTGCCGCTGTCGAGCATCAGGTCGGCATGCGGCGCCAGGATGGACCCGCGCCACGCGAGCCCCTTCAGATCCAGCGACATCAGCTCGTGGAAGTTCCAGAGCATGCGCGACGACATCGCGTTGTCCTGTCCACCGTTGACCTGAATGCCCATGTACTTCATGAGCAGGCTCTCTCCGCTGACGTTGAAGAGGACGGTGGAGCTCGTCGGGACGAAGATGTCGAGCGACGTGATGTTCGCCAGGAGGCTGGCGTCGATGTCGAACACGTTCAGCGTGGCGTCGGTGCCCCTGAGCGTGACCGTGTTCCACGGCGTCCGCTCACTGATGCCGTCGCCGGTCAGGGCCAGCAGTTCCTGAGAGTAGTCAGCGAGCGCGTCGAACTCGGCGGCAAAGTCGATCGGCGACGGGCCCAGTTGCATGCCGGCGCCGGCGGTGTGATAGCCGACGCTCGACTGCGTGGCCGAGCCCGCGTGGGCGCTGCCCTTGTTCACCGAGCCGTTCGACAGGTTGGCATGGCCGCCGACGATGAGGTCGAGACGTGAGGGATCGTTGGTGAGTGGTGCGCCGTTCGCACCGCCGTCACCGCTGCCGATGGCGAAGCTCGTGAACGTGGCGTTGCCGCCGACGGCGACACGGCCGCCGACGTCGGCCTTCAGGGTCATGTCGCCCTGGACGAAGACGTTGAAACCTCCAGCGAGGAAAAGAGGGTCGGCCCAGCTTGGGGCCGTCGAGATGGCGAGCGTCAGGATGGAGATGGAGAAAATCTTCTTGGTCAAATGAATCGTGCGTCGTACAGGTGAGCGGGGCCGGAAGTTCAGCCGCAGCAACCCGTCTGGCATGCACGCAGCGTGCCACCATCTCGAGAGGCCTGTATCCCAGCCGTATCGCCACGGCGGCACTGGTAAGTCTGCTCCTGGGGTGATGTTTGTCTGCATCTGGCGCAGTGTGTCTGCCTCTCGAGCGCCAAATTGCCGCTGCACCGGGCGAAAAATTCCTCCACAAGCAAGAGGCGCCGATCTGCCGGCCTCGCAACGTCGTCAATCTGACAGGACCCCGGACGCCGGACCGACAGCCCGTTGAAACGCGCGCGCTACGGCCGCGCCGGCTGCCGCTCGACCCGGGTCTGGCCGGGACGCCGGGGACTCCGCGGGTCGCGCACGACGACGGCCATGACGACGTCGGGCGGGCGCGATCCGAGCAGGGGCGCTGCCCGGCTGACGATCGCGCGCCAGTCGTGTCGTTGCGCGTCGGCGGGCGCCATCGCGGAGAGGGCAGCGGCGGATGTCCGGACCGCGTCCGCCCATGCCGGACGCTCGTGGCCGTCTCCGTCGATGGCACGCACGTCGGTGCGCGGCCCGTCCCTGTAGATCGCGATCACGCCGGCGCCGGGCGGTCCGGGCGCGTGCAGCTCGAGCCGGGCGACCCGGCCGTCGGGCGCCTCCTCGACGTGGGCCAGCAGGCCTTCCACCAGCGGGTGCCCGGACGCGAAGAAGTCGCGCGACTCGTCCTCGACGGCATAGGCGCGATCGAACGACCCGACGAACGACGCGCCTGCGGGCACGCCGGGCAGGCTGTCGACGAAGGCCTCGTTGCCGAACTCGATCGCATATGCGCGCGAGCCGCGCACCGCCTCGACACGCAGCCCGAGCCGTGCCGCCGCCGTCGTGACGACACACTCCATCGACGCGTCCAGATCGGGCGGGATGCGCGCGAGGATGGACGGCCCGGCCTCGGGGCGATACGGCTCGTGGTGCAGTTGCTGGTACACCGCGTCGTGGATGCGCGCGCGGGCCGCGTCGGCCTCCGACAGCAGCGCGTCCATCGCGCCGTCGGTGAACGGCGTGGACCGGTCGAGCGCACGGGCCTCCAATGCCGCTTCCACGTGCGCGAGCTGCGGCTCGATGCCGGCAATCGGCGCGCGGAACAGACCGATCCGCTCGTACAGGCGCACGACGTCGGCGCCGATCCCTGACGAGGGCCGGAAGTACACGATCTCCACCGGCCGCTGACGTCCGATGCGGTCGAGGCGTCCGATGCGCTGCTCGACCGTCGACGGCCGCCATGGGAGGTCGTAGAGCACCAGGCGATGGCAGAACTCGAAGTTGCGTCCTTCGCCGCCAGCCTCGGTCGTCACCAGCAGGCTCGGCCCCTCGTCCGAGCGGAACCGCGCCACCTCGAGGTCGCGCCTGGCGGCCGGCAGGGCCTCGTGGAACACCGCCGTCGCCAGGCTCGCGCGCGCCGAGAGCGTCGTCCGCAGGAGTTCCAGCGTCTCGCGGTGTGCGACGAACACCAGCGTCTTCTGCCGTGCGTCGCGCCAGCGCACCGCCTGCGACACGAGCCACGCGAGGCGCGGGTCGCTGCGGTCCCACTCGCCGGCCATCCGGCGCAGGGCGTCCTCGCCCGGGCCGAGCACCGCCGTGAGGGCGGCACCCGAGGCGAGCGCGCGACGGACGCGATCCACCGTGCGGCGCGCCGTCAGCGGATGGACACGTGCGTCGGGCGGCGAGGCGTCGAGCACGGCGAGCGGCGCTGGCGGCAGTTCGAGATCCACGGGCTTCGGCAGGCGGGGCGGCAGCCCGCCGATGTCCACGCGGCGCGTGGCGCTCGTGCAGGGCGGCAGCGGCACGCCGGAGGCCAGCCGCGCCTCGACGTCCATCCCCTCAGGAAACGCATCGGGGCGGAGCAGCTGCAGCAGCCGGAAGAAGCCGTGCGCGTCGTCCTCGAGCGGCGTGGCGCTGAGCAGCAGCACGTGCCGTCCGAGGGCCGCGATGGGGGCGATGGAGCGATACGCGGCGCCGGGCCCGCGTCCGGGTGGCCAGCGGAGGCGCTGCGCCTCGTCGACCACCAGGAGGTCGATGCCGGCGTCCACGGCCTTCGCCGTCAGGTCGGGGCGGGAGGTGAGCGTCTCGAGCGCGATCACCGCGCGCCGGTGGACGTCGAACGGGTTGAAGCCCTCCCCGAAATCGCGCGCCACGTCAGCGAGGCGCGGCGCGTCGAGCAGCGTGAACACCTGGTGGTACTTGCGCCACAGCTCGCCGAGCCACTGCACCGTCAGGACGTCCGGCGCGACGACGAGGCAGCGTTCGATGCGCTGCGTGTGCAGCAGGCGGTTCATGATGAGCGCCGCCTCGATCGTCTTGCCGAGGCCCACTTCGTCGGCCAGCAGCCACCGGACCGGCAGCCGCGCCGTCGCGCGCTCGGCGACATGGAGCTGATGGGGGAACAGCCGCACGCGGCCGCCGAGCATCGAGCCGAGCCCCCCGGCTTCGCGCGCGGCCAGGAGCTGCAGGACGTCGAGCCGCGACAGGAAGGCGTCGGCAGGATCCACCTCGCCGTCGGCCAGGCGCTCCAGCAGCGGCCTGTCGCGTCGCGCCGTCGGCCCCGTCACCGGCACGAGCGCGTCGCTCGTCGCCGCCAGCCGCAGCGTGGTGTCGCTATCGGGGAAGTGGACGACGAGCACGCGGCCTTCGATGCCGGTCACGCGTCCCGTCCCGAGTTCCGTGTTGAAGCGGTGGGTGAGCTGGTCCCCCGTGGACCACGAATGCACGACGGGATCTTACGCGCCTTCACCGGGGTTCGCGAGCCGCACGCACACGCGAACGGCTATGCTTCGCAGCGTGTCGTGTCGTGCGTCCTCCCCGCGCCTGCTCGTCCTCGTCCTCCTCGCGTCCATCTGCATACCGCCCCCCGCGGCCCGCGCGCAGGATGACGATCGGCCCGATCTCCCTTCGCCCGACGAGCTGATCGTCCGGGTCATGCCAGGTGGCGAGACGATCACCCTGGACGGCGTGCTCGACGAGGCCGTGTGGCAGCAGGCGGTGCCGGCGACGGGGTTCTGGCAGTACGCGCCGCTCGATCGCGTGCCGGCCACGGAGCACACCGAGGTGCGCGTGGCGCAGGACGACCGGGCGATCTACTTCGGCGTGATCTGCCGCGACACCAATCCGAAAGGGATCGTCGCGCTCGACATGCGGCGCGACGCGCCACTGTCGAACGACGACTACGTCGGCATCTACCTCGACACCTACCACGACCACCGGAACTTCTACTACTTCTCGACGAACGTGCTCGGCACGCGGCGCGACGGCATCGTCACCGACGCGCGCTCGTACAACACGGCGTGGAACGGCATCTGGGAGGTCAGGACGCAGGTCACCGACGACGGGTGGACCGCCGAGTTCCGGATCCCGTTCTCGACCCTTCGCTTCGGCGGCGAGCAGCCGATGACCTGGGGCCTGCAGCTCAGTCGTGCGATCCGGCGAAAGCAGGAGTCGGTGTACTGGGCGCCGATTCCGAGGTGGCTCGGCGGCCGTGCCACCTGGCGAGCCGAGCGCTTCGGCCATCTCACGGGCATCCGGACCAATGCCGCGTACGCGAAATGGGAAGCGGAGCCTTACGTGCTGGGCGGCGCGGCCCGCGGCTACCGTCCGCTGTCGTCGGAGACCCACTTCAATGCCGGCGGGGACGTCCGGTACGACTTCACGCCGAACCTGCGCGGGCTGCTGTCGCTGCGCACCGACTTCGCGCAGGTGGAGGCCGACCAGGAAGTCATCAACTTCACGCGCTTTCCGCTCTTCTTCCCCGAGAAGCGCGACTTCTTCCTCGAGGACGCCGGCCTGTTCAACGTCGGGCTCGACGAAGAGATCATGATGTTCTACAGCCGGAGGATCGGCCTGACCGAGGGCCAGCAGGTGCCGATCCTGGCGGCAGGCAAGATCTCGGGGCGCGCCGGTCCGTACTCGATCGGCGTGATGAGCGTGCAGACCGAGCGCGCCAGCCTGGCGCTGCCGGGCGGCGAGTCGGTGACGGAACCTTCGGCCAATCACAGCGTGCTGCGCGTGAAGCGTGACCTCTTCACCAACAGCAGCATCGGCGCGATCGTCACGAGTACCCAGCGCGGCGGCGCCGACTTCAGCCGCCTTGCGGGCGTCGACGGCAACTTCTGGTTCAGCCCCGCGCTGAAGGGCGAGATGCTGCTGGCGCGGACGTTCACGCCGGGCGGCAGCAGCGACGACAATCTCGGCCTCGGGCGCGTCCTGTTCTCGAAGCGCAACGTCGTCGCGGACGTCCGCTACTACGCCGTCGGGCCCGACTTCGCCCCGGGGATGGGCTTCGTCAGGCAGAACGACCTGCGGCGGACGTCGGCCGACGTGACCTACACGCAGTGGGTCAATCATCGGCTCGTCCGCAACGTCATCTACTCGGGGGCGTTCGCCTACGACACGTTCTACGACCACGCGTTCACGGGCCGCCGCGGCGAGGGCGGGGCCACGCTCACGCTCGAGTCGAACGACAGGATCGGATACACCTATGCGCCGGCGCACGAGCGGATCCTGGTCCCGTTCCCCGTGGGCCCGATCAGGATCGGCGCCGGCGACTACACGAATCGCTCGCACGCCGTGCGCTTCGAGAGCAACGCGAGCCGTCCCGTGTCGGCGGTCGTCGATTACAGCTGGCTCGACTACTGGGGCGGCGATCGCCGCCAGTGGCTGCTGTCCACCAACGTGCACCCGACGGCCAGCCTGTCGGTGGACTTCATCTACACGTACAACGCCGTCGATCATCCCGAGGGCGTCTTCGACACGACGACGCTCAGCAATCGTGTGCTGTACGCGTTCACGACCGACCTGTTCATCAAGTCGTACGTCCAGTGGAACGACCTCGACGAGCGGCTGTCGGCCAACGTCCTGCTGGGCTGGGAGTACCGCCCCGGAAGTGAGGTCTATCTCGTGTACGACGACATACAGGACCGCTTCGAGTCGCCGACGCTGGCGACGCGGAACCGGCGGCTGCTGGCGAAGATGACCTACACGTTCCGCTTCTGATCCGCTGCCGCCGGATCATGCCGCTGCCCGGGCGGCACGTCGCTGGTCGTCGCTGCGCGTCGGCGGAGTAAGCTGAGGGGCAATACCGATAGATGTGGCTCGCCGTGACCCGGAGCCTCGGAGGTGAATGATGCGATCAATCGTGACGTGCGCCGTGCTCGTGCCGCTGGTTGCCGGGTGTGCGGCCGATGCCCAGCAGGCCCCGGCGGCTGACCCGTCGTCAGGCGACCTGCCGTTCCAGGTGGAGGTGGTGGCCGACTTCGAGTCGCCATGGGCGATGACGTTCCTGCCCGATGGCCGGATGCTCATCACCGAGAAGGCCGGCACGCTCTACCTCGTCTCGGCGGACGGGCAGCAGCGGCAGTCGGTCAGCGGCATGCCCACGGTGTCGAGCGACGGCCAGGGCGGGCTGATGGACGTCGTCCTGCACCCCCGCTTCACGGAGAACCGGTTCGTCTACGTCAGCTACTCGGAGGCGCGCCAGGACGGGAAGGGCGTCGTCCTCGCGCGCGGCGTGCTCGAAGAGGGACCGCAGCCCGCGCTGCAGAACGTCGAGACGCTCTTCCGCGCCACGCCCTACGTCGATGGCGACGGCCACTTCGCCGGGCGCATCGCATTCTCGCCGGACGGCTTTCTCTTCTTCTCCAACGGCGAGCGGCAGAAGTTCGACCCCGCCCAGGATCCGAAGGCCACGCTCGGCAAGATCCTCCGGCTCAACGACGACGGCACGCCGGCGGCCGACAATCCGCTCGCGGCGAAGGGCTTCCACCCGGCGGTGTGGTCGTACGGCCACCGCAATCCCCTTGGGATCGCGTTCGACGCCAACGGCAACTTGTGGGAGCAGGAGATGGGCCCGAAGGGCGGCGACGAGGTGAACCTGATCCTGCCGGGCCGCAACTACGGGTATCCCATCGTCTCCGACGGGGACCACTACGACGACCGGCCGATTCCCGACCACTCGACGCGGCCGGAGTTCGAGGCGCCCAAGGTGAGCTGGAATCCCGTCATCTCGCCGGGAGGGCTGATGGTGTACTCGGGCAAGCTGTGGCCGGAATGGAAGGGCGACCTGTTCATCGGCGGGCTGTCCAGCCAGGCGCTGGTCCGCGTGGACGTGGACGGCACCAGCGCGCGCAAGGGCGACCAGTTCCCCATGGGCGAACGCATCCGCGAGCCTGAAGAGGGCCCGGACGGGGCGATCTGGCTGCTCGAGGATGGCCGGCGCGGCGGGCAGGGGAGGCTGCTGAAGCTGACACCCCGCGGATCGAAGTGATAGCGTCGCCCGGCATGAAACGACGCGAATTTCTTGCAGGCGCGGCCGTCGCTCCGGCCGCGTTTTCTCTTGGTGAGGCCGGCCGCGTGCCGGCCTCGCGGCAGCCGGCCGACGAGGCCGGCTTCGAGTCGCTGTTCGACGGCCGCACGCTGTCGGGATGGACCGTCGCCGACGGACGCGAGTCGGCTTTCCACGTGGACGACGGCGCGATCGTCGTGCACGAGAGCGACGGCTTCCCGGCCTGGCTGCGTTCGGCGCGGCAGTACGAGAACTTCGATTTTCGCGGTGAGTTCTTCGTCCAGGGGTGGATGAACTCGGGCATCTACATCCACGCGCCCGAGCACGGCCGGAACATCTGGTGCGGCATGAAGATCAACATCTTCCACCAGGTGGACGAGGTGCCGGCGCCCGAGTCGATGGGCTCGATCTTTCCGCTGGTGCCGCCGCGGCTCGTCAACGTCCGCAACAAGGGCGAGTGGAACAGCTTCCGCATCCTGATGGACTGGCCGCGCCTCCAGGTGTGGACCAACGACGAGGTGATTCACGACGTGGACGTCGAGACGGTGCCCGACCTGCGGCACCGCCTGCGCAGCGGCTACCTCGGCCTCGAGTCGCTCTCCTATCCGATCCGGTTTCGCCGGCTGCGCGTGCGTGAGCTGCCGTCGAAGGTGACCTGGACACCGCTCTACGAAACCGCGAGCGACTTCGCGAAGTGGCGCGTGCTCAGCGGCACGCCGGTCTTCCAGCCCCTCGGCGACATCCTGCACGCCGACCAGGACGGCCACTTCGGGACGATCGAGACGTTCCGCAACTTCGAGCTGCAGTTCTACGTGCGGCACGCGCGGCACCACAACGGCGGCGTGACGTTCGGCGGCCCCGCCGGCGAGGGCGGCGGCCCGCGCTACGAGGTGCAATTGCACGACGTGGAAGGCGCGCACTATCCGACGGGATCGCTGTACGGCCTGAAGCGGGCGGCCTATCCGCGCATCGAGGCCGGAGAGTGGTGGCCAGTCCAATTGCGCGTGCAGGAGGGCCATGTCCTCGTCCGGTGCAACGGCGACACGGTGCTCGAGTACGAGGGCCTGAAGATGCCCGAGGCGGACGGCCCCATCGCGCTGCAGGCGCACGGCCCGGGGCGGTGGACCGAGTACAAGCACGTGCGTGTGCG